>NZ_JBIILG010000039.1:0-10342 GCF_044232805.1 Rhodoluna sp. | reverse complement strand
GACCGAGATTCCTCGTCTTCTAAACGCTGGCGTTAACGCAATCATTGGTGCTGCTTCATCTGGTACCTCATTGCAGTTCATCGACCAGGTTGTTGGAGCCGGAGTAATCCAGTTCTCACCTGCGAACACATCTGCTGCGTTGAGCAGCTACGACGACAAGGGACTGTACTTCCGTACCGCGCCTTCTGACGTTTTGCAGGGTGAGGTTCTTGGTAACCTAATCGCTGCTGACGGTCACGAGAATATCGCAATGATCGTTCTAAACGACTCATACGGAACCGGACTTGCATCGTTCGTTACTGAGGCCTTCGAAGCTGCTGGCGGTAAAGTTCTAGCTGCACCAACATACAACACTGGTGACACTAACTTCACTTCTCAGATTGCTGAAGTTCTAGCAACAGACCCAGATGCAATCGTTCTAATCACATTTGAAGAAGTAAAGACCATTATTCCTGGTCTTAGCGGATTCCCATCTGACAAGCTTTACTTTGTTGATGGAAACCTTGCTAACTTCTCAGACGTATTTGAGGCTGGAACTCTAACCGGAGCTAAGGGAACACTTCCTGGCTTGGACATTGAGACCATCCCTGAATTCCTAACTAAGATGAACGACAACTGGGTAGCTGAAGGTAACGCTGACCTAGAGAAGGTTTACGCTTACGGACCTGAGGCTTACGACGCAGTTGTTCTTCTAGCTCTTTCAGCACTTGCTGCTGGATCGGTAGAGGGCGTTGACATGGCCGGCAAGCTTCAGGAAGTTTCTGGAGGTTCCGGTTCAGGTACCAAGTGCACCAGCTTTGCTGAGTGTGCTGACATCATCAACGGCGGCGGAGTCGCTGACTACGATGGTGTTTCTGGTCCAATCACATTCGATGAGAATGGTGACCCAACCGAAGCTAGCATCGGTGTTTACGTCTACCAGGACGACAACACTTACCTGCCAGCCAAGTAAGTATCAATTAGTAAAACCCCCGGGAGCAATCCCGGGGGTTTTCTATTTAAGTGTTTTTATTACTCGCCCAAAGTACCGAGGTACAGGCCGATAACTTTTGGATCGTTTAGAAGTTCTCTTCCGGTTCCAACTACAGCGTCCTTACCCTGATCCAGTACGTAGGCTCTGTCAGAGATCTGGAGGCAGCGGCGAGCATTTTGCTCAACCATGATGGTTGTCACACCTGCCTTGTTGATTTCTGAAACTCGAATAAAGGCCTCATCTTGTCTAACAGGGGACAACCCAGCCGAAGGCTCATCCAGTAGCAAAACCTTAGGATCCATCATCAGCGCACGGCTCATGGCAACCATCTGGCGTTCTCCACCAGAAAGTGAGCCTGCACGCTGCTTGAGTCTCTTACCAAGCTCAGCAAAGATACCGGTGACAAACTCTAGGCGCTCGGTGTAGCTCTTTGGGTTCTGGAACAAGCCCATCTGAAGGTTCTCTTCAATTGTTAGAGAAGGAAAGACGTTATTGTTCTGAGGAACATATCCGATTCCCTGAGCTACCAATTGGTTAGCTTTCAGGTTCGCGATTGAAGCTCCGTTTAGCAAGATCTCGCCCTCGCGAACCTTCACTAGACCAAAGATTGCCTTGAGAAGTGTGGACTTACCGGCACCGTTTGGCCCAATGATTCCAACAAGCTCTCCCTGATTCGCAAAGAAGTTCGCGCCGTTAAGGATGTTTACCCCAGGTAGGTAGCCCGCGACCAATGATTTGGTTTCAATTACTGGAACATTAGCCATGGCTTACTTCTTTCCCTTAGGTGGCAAAGTGATACGTCCAGTGATTGTTCCAAGGTCAGTGTCTTGGTGGGAACCAAGATAAGCATCGATAACTGCAGTGTTCTTCATGACCTCATCCGGTGGGCCTTCGGCAACTACTCGACCCTCGGCCATGACAACAACCCAATCGGCGATGTGTCTGACCATGTGCATGTCGTGCTCAACGAACAATACAGTCATACCTTCACTCTTTAGATTCAGAACGTGCTCAAGAAGAGACTGGGTTAGAGCAGGGTTCACTCCAGCCATCGGCTCATCTAGCATCACAAGAACTGGGTCGGTCATCAAAGCTCGAGCCATCTCTAGAAGCTTGCGCTGACCACCCGAGAGGCTGGCCGCGAAGTCGTCCTTCTTGGTGTCAAGTTTGAACCGCTTTAGAAGTTCTAGAGCCTTCTCTTCGATTTCCTGCTCTTTTGCCTTCCAAAGGAAAGGGAAGATCGAGAACATCAACTTCTCACCACGCTGATCTTTGGCACCGAGCTTCATGTTCTGCAAAACGGTGAGCAAGCTCAATGCCTTGGTGAGTTGGAAAGTACGAACTTGACCCATCTGAGCCACCTTGAAAGCAGGAATACCCGCGAGGGACTTACCTTCGAAGTTCCAAGTTCCGGTGTCTGGCTTGTCAAAGCCAGTCAATAGGTTGAAAAGTGTAGTTTTACCCGCACCGTTAGGACCAATTAGGGCCGTGATTGCACCGCGAGGAATCTCTAGGTGCTCAACGTCAACGGCAACAAGGCCTCCGAATTTACGAGACACATTGTCAATGGTGATGATCGGATCTACTTTTGGAACACCTGGACGAATGGTTCCAACGTGCAATCCGGTTGTCTTAGCTGCAGGCTTGCCTGGCAGTTTTGCGCTACTACTTGACAAAGGTCAGCTCCTTTTTGTCGCCAAGGATTCCTTGAGGACGGTAAATGACAAGAAGCATGAGACCTACTCCCACCAGGATGAACCTGATCGTTGAAGCCTGAATGCTACTGATGAATGGCAGGATTCCGCTGGAAACCAGCTGCGGTAGCACGTTCGATAGAAAAGCTTGAAGCACCCAGAAGATTACTGCTCCAAGCACCGGTCCAAACACAGTTGCTGCTCCACCTAACAGCAGAGCTGTCCAAACAAAGAACGTCAACGAAGTTACGTAGACGCCTGGGTTCACTGCTGATGGCAGAGCGTAAATGATTCCACCTAAGGATCCAAAGACTCCACCAATGATTAGTGCTTGCATTTTGTATGCAAAAACGTTCTTACCAAGTGCTCGAACGGCGTCCTCGTCTTCGCGGATACCCTTGATGACTCGACCCCAAGGGCTTTTCATTAGAAGTAGCAGCAAGAAAGCACAGATAGCCAAAGTGATTAGGCCAAGGATTAGAACCCAGAACTCGATGTTGTTGTATGTCCAAGGACCGAATCCATAGTCACCCTCAGGGAACGGGTTGGCTGCTCGGAAGCTGTTGTGGTATCCAGAAAGTCCATCGGCGCTACCTGTGACATCAACGAAGGCGTTGGTAAGAAATAGCAAGCGAAGAATTTCCGCAGCAGCGATTGTCACAATAGCCAGGTAGTCACCGCGAAGACGAAGCGTTGGTATTCCAAGAATCAGTGAGAACAATACGGAAGCAACCAAGCTAACTAGAATTCCCTGCCACCATTCAAAGCCGAAGGTGAGAATTGAAATTGCGTAACCGTAAGCTCCCACGGCCATAAAGCCAGCGATACCAAAGTTCAGTAGCCCCGCGAAACCAAAGTGCATTGCAAGTCCTAAAGCGGCAAGAGCAAAGGCCATAGTGGCAGGGCTCAGAAGACCTTGAGCGGTATTGGATAAAATTGCAGACCAGTCCATAGCTGCCTTCCCTAACCTATTCGTTCTTTTCGACCCAGGATTCCCTGCGGTCTTACAAGCAAGATCACGATCAGAACGACCAAGGCTCCTACGTACTTCAGATCCGAAGGGATCACGAGGCTTGAAACCTCTACCAACAAACCGACTACCAGTGCGCCAAGTAGGGCGCCAAAAGCAGTTCCGAGGCCACCCAAGGTAACTGCGGCAAAGATCAACAATAGAATCTGAGCTCCCATGTCCCACTTGATACCTGGGCGGAAGTAAGCCCAGAGAATTCCCGAAAGACCAGCTAGCCCAGCCGCCACTATCCAAACAATACGGATCACGCGGTCAACATCGATACCGGATGCGGCCGCTAGGTCTGGGTTGTCAGAAATGGCGCGGGTAGCCTTACCAGTCTGGGTTGTCATCAACCACCAGGCGAATCCGATAATCACAACAAGGCTCAAAACCATCGACGAAATGTCAATGACGCTCAGCGAAGTTGCTCCAAATAGTTTTATCTTCGGGGAGTCAAAGCCAGGAAGCTGGGTTGTTCCTCCTCCAACGAAGAATTGGAACAAGTAACGAACAGCAAGAGACAATCCAATTGACACAATCATTAATTGCACAAGACCAAGTCCACGTTTTCTAAGCGGTCGCCAAAGACCTGAATCCAGACCCCAACCCATCAGACCGCTGATTACAACTGCCGCTGGAATTGCAATCCAGATAGGTAGCGCCAAGATGCCGCCCAGGAAGAATGCGGTAATAGCACCGAAGGTAACCATCTCTGCGTGCGCGAAGTTGGACAAACCTGTTGTTCCAAACACCAGTGAAAGGCCAACCGATGCCAACCCAAGCATCAAACCAAAGTTCAAGCCATATACAATTCGAGCAATTACTTGATCAAATAAGCTGACGACAAGTCGCTCACCTTCACCAATGAAGAAGTTTTTGGTAACGCTTCCCGAGGGTCCAATTTCAACCGACTGTTCAGCTCCACCCTCTTCAATAACTGCAATTCCAGAAGGAAGGGTCTCTTGATCAAGAGATACTGTGTATCCAGCCTTTTCAGGAACGCCGACGTACCATTTACCCTCTGCGTCAGTCACTGTTTCGGCGGTGTAGCCGCCGCCGGAAACGACGATGCGGACGCCCTCTAGAGCGATTCCTTCATTTTTGACGTTTCCAACAATCTTGAACGGCAGGTCCGTGCCAACTTCGTCGGCATGAGCGCTGGTTGCGAACAGGCCACCGAAGGTTATGGAGGTAACAACAGCCAGCATTAGTAGCTGAATCCAGCTTCTAGAACCTTGTGGGGTTTTTGAGAGGATCAAAGTGCCTCCATGTCATTCCTGGGCATCGATGCCTCATCTAAGATTTAGCCCAGTTTTCAGGGTTTACCAAAGAATAGCACTGTCTTTAGGCCTGAAAAAAAACTAGACTTGGGCAAAGAAGCTTCTCACCCCAATAGTTAGGTACAAAATGGCCCAGCCAGACCCCTTTGGCCTAGTTGGTCTGACCTACGACGACGTACTACTTCTTCCTGGCGAATCTGACGTGGTTCCATCTCAGGTAAACACCAAAACCAAGGTCACCAAAAGAGTAGAAATCAACATCCCTCTGCTTTCTTCTGCCATGGATACCGTTACCGAGGCAAGGCTGGCAATTGCCATGGCCAGGCAGGGCGGAATTGGGGTCTTGCACCGCAACCTCTCCCTGGAAGACCAGGCCAGCCAGGTAGACCTCGTAAAGAGGTCTGAGGCTGGAATGATCACCCACCCGGTAACCATCGGCCCGCTAGCCACAATTCAAGAAGTTGATGACCTTTGTGGCAAGTTCCGAGTTTCGGGATTGCCAGTTATCGACGAGGACGGCCTACTGCTTGGCATCGTCACCAACCGTGACATGAGATTTGTGCTCGACGTGCAAAGAACCACAACTCTGGTCAAGGACGTTATGACTGCAATGCCCCTTGTTACCGCTCCGGTGGGCATTGTTCCCGACAAGGCAATTGCGATTTTTGCTCAGCACCGCATCGAAAAGCTCCCCCTTGTTGACGAGCAAGGAAAACTTCGCGGACTAATCACCGTCAAAGACTTTGACAAGAGTGAAAAGTATCCTCTGGCTTCAAAAGACTCCAGCGGCAGATTACTTGTTGCAGCTGCGGTTGGTGTTGGCACCGACGCTTGGGAAAGATCTATGGCTCTAGTTGATGCAGGTGTTGACATTTTGGTTGTTGACACAGCTCACGGTCACAACAAAGCCGTTTTGGAAATGGTCAAGAAACTAAAGTCAGAACCATTTGCAAAGAATGTTGACATCATTGGCGGCAACGTTGCAACTCGCGAAGGCGCCCAGGCACTTGTTGACGCTGGAGTTGACGGAGTCAAGGTTGGAGTTGGACCTGGATCGATTTGCACCACCCGAGTGGTTGCCGGTGTTGGTGTGCCACAAATTACCGCCGTCTACCAGGCAAGTCTTGCTTGCAAGCCAGCCGGAGTTCCAGTTATCGCAGATGGTGGATTGCAGTTCTCGGGAGACATTGCCAAGGCATTAGTTGCCGGAGCAAACGCTGTCATGATCGGGTCACTACTTGCTGGTACCGACGAGGCTCCAGGGGAGATCACCTTCGTTGGCGGCAAGCAATACAAGACGTATAGAGGTATGGGTTCCCTTGGAGCCATGCAATCTAGGGGCGAAGCGAAGAGCTACTCCAAGGACCGCTACTTCCAGGACGACGTGCTGCGCGAGGACAAGCTTGTTCCAGAAGGCATCGAGGGTCAGGTTCCTTACCGCGGCTCGGTAGCTTCCGTGACTCACCAGCTAATCGGAGGCCTCAGAGCATCAATGGGATATGTTGGCGGAGGCACAATTTCTGAGCTTCAGCAAAAAGGAAAGTTCGTTCGCATCACCGCAGCCGGACTCAAAGAGTCACACCCGCACGATGTTCAGATGACTATTGAAGCCCCCAACTACGGAACTCGCTAGGAGAAATCTTCATGACCGAAATTGAAATCGGCAGAAACAAGCGCGCCAAAAGCGCCCATGCCTTCGATGACATCGCGATTGTCCCAACCAGGCGAACTCGTGACCCCCAAGATGTTTCAACCGCTTGGTCCATCGACGCCTACCAATTTTCAATGCCTATTCTGGCGGCACCCATGGACTCCGTTGTTTCTCCGGAAACGGCAATTGAAATTGGAAAACTTGGCGGCCTAGGAGTTTTGGATCTCGAAGGTCTTTGGACCAGATATGACAAACCAGAGAAACTCCTTGAGGAAATCTCAAAGCTAAAAGATTCTGAAGCAACCGCAAGAATGCAGCAGATCTATGCCGAGCCAATCAAGCCAGAACTGATTCGCGATCGCATCGCGCAGATCCGCGCTGGCGGTGTGACAGTCTCGGCAGCACTTTCACCGCAGCGCACCGCACAATTTAGCGATGTGGTTTTGAAGGCCGGAGTTGACCTATTTGTCATTCGTGGTAACACCGTTTCAGCAGAGCACGTTGCCAAAGATTCTGAGCCATTGAATCTAAAGAAGTTCATCTACGAGCTGGATGTTCCAGTAATCGTCGGAGGAGTCGCTAACTACACCGCAGCCTTGCACCTAATGCGTACCGGAGCAGCTGGTGTCCTAGTGGGCTTTGGTGGCGGTGCTGCCTCGACAACCCGCGCCGTACTTGGCATTCACGCCCCAATGGCTACCGCGGTAGCTGATGTTGCCGGGGCAAGGCGCGACTACATGGACGAGTCCGGTGGGCGATATGTGCACGTTATTGCCGACGGAGGCATTGGAACCTCGGGAGATATCGTCAAGGCGATTGCCTGCGGAGCAGATGCGGTCATGATTGGATCCATTCTTGCCCGTTCCACTGATGCTCCAGGTCGCGGTTGGCACTGGGGCCAAGAGGCTTTCCACCCGGAGCTTCCTCGAGGTCACCGCGTGCGCGTTGAGCAAACTGGATCACTCAAGCAAATTCTCACCGGGCCTTCTTCTTTGGCCGATGGCGCATCCAATATTGTTGGGGCTCTTGCTAGGTCTATGGCAACTACTGGTTATTCAGATCTGAAAGAATTCCAGCGCGTTGAAGTTGTAATTGCTCCTTACGTAAAGAGCTAATGACTAACCCAACCTGGTCTCAGGTGGCCACAAGACCCAAATGGATTTTTGGATTATTCTTCGCGCTTGCAATGGCGGCAGTATTTGCTCTTCTTGGGCAGTGGCAATTAGAGCGTTCTTTCACCGAGGTTGAATCAGAAGATCAATCCCAATTACCTCTTGTTCTTATTGATTCAGAAAAACCCGGAGCACCGCTTACTGCAACCGCTGCCAACAAGAGAGTCAAGGCCAATATCATACTTGACACCCAAAACGTTTTCATTGTTGCCAATCGCTTACAACGAACAAACGATGAAGTGGTCCAGGGATACTGGGTAATTGCAAATTCGGGTGTGCTGCTACAAGACGGTGACTCAACCGCAAGCTTGAGTGTTGGGATTGGTTTTGCCGAGAGCTTGTCGTTAGCAGAAACCGCAAGAGCAGAATTGATGGAATCAATTCAAGCTCAGGCTTTCTTGGAGCAGACCGGAAGATATCTTCAAACGGAGGGACCAGTTGCCCTGACAGATCCCGACAAGCCCTACTTGCTGGAAAGCTTCTCGCTAGCTCAACTGGTGAACCTGTATAAAGGAGATGGAGCTCAGAGTCTTGCTGGCTTTATGGTTCTGGACTCAGAGCCAGGCTTTGGACTAGAGGTAATTGTGATCGCTCCTCCCGAAGCGGGCACCCAGGTGAACTGGCTGACACTGTTTTATGCCCTTGAGTGGGCTTTGTTTGCTGGATTTGCGGTGTTTTTGTGGTGGCGGCTGGTCGAAGACGCCCGAATTCGCGAGATACAAAGCTAGTTTTTCTAGCTGTAGTGTCCTTTTTTGCCTGTTTCTGGTATTTTGGGCCAAATTATCTGCTAGTTTTTTCCTCAATCAGTCAGAAAACTACACAATCAGGCAGATTCGGACAGGACCCAAATGCTCGCTGAGGAGCGCAGGCTTCGACTTATCGAATGGTCGAACAACGACGGACGCATTGATGCGCACGATGCCTCCGGCAAGCTCAACGTCGCAGTCGAGACAGTCCGCAGAGATCTAGACATTCTTCAAAGGCGCGGACTCCTACGTCGAGTTCACGGTGGAGCAATATCTGCTGGACGCCTTTCACATGAATTTACTTTTCCAGAGCGCAAAAACCGAAACCCAGAACAAAAAGCTCGCATTGCTCAGATTGCTTCACAGTACCTTCCGGAAGAAGGATGCATTTTTGTTGATGGTGGAACCACGACGGAATTTTTAGCTGACTCACTTCGCAATAAACCACAACTGATGGTTGTGACCAACAGCCTTACACTCGCGTCTGTTCTTGGAGAGTCATCCACTCAGGTTTATCTACTGGGTGGTCGCATCAGACCAACAACACTTAGCTCGATTGGATCAAAGACGGTTCAAGATCTTCAAAGCTATCGAGCACAGATTGCATTCCTTGGAACCAATGGAATTGACATCAACCATGGCTTTTCAACTGTTGATCCTGATGAAGCCGCAGTAAAGAAAGCGATGATTGAGCACGCTAACGAGACGATAGTTCTCGCTGACAATTCAAAATTTGGCTCTAGCTACTCTGCTCTATTTGCAAACTTCAAAAACATTGACCGAGTAGTTACCGACGTGGAGGCAGATCGTCTTCATGTTGAGAAACTAACTGCTCAAGGAATTGAGGTGGATCTAGCATGACTAGAACCATCGGCAAAAAAGCTTCGAACGCTCGAGCGTTTGAAGGGGCTAACCCAAACGGCAAAAGAACTTTTTTTGCCGAGAGGTTTAGTCAGAGTGCAACTCAACCCAAAAAAACTACAGAGAGGTAGTCGACTAAATGAGTAGTTATATTCCAAGCGGAACAGGCACCCAAACCGGGTGGCGCGCCGCAGTACAGAAGCTGGGTGGAAACCTTGCGGGTATGGTGATTCCAAACATTGGAGCCTTCATTGCCTGGGGTTTGCTAACAGCTCTGTTTATTCCAACCGGATGGATTCCTAACGAGGAGCTTTCCAAGATGGTTGGTCCAATGATCATCAACTTGCTACCAATTTTGATTGCCTACACAGGTGGTCGGATGGTTCACGGTCAGCGTGGTGCCGTTATCGGTGCAGTAGCAACCGTTGGTGTAATCGTGGGATCAACAATTCCTATGTTCCTTGGTGCCATGCTTATGGGACCTTTGGCAGCATGGGTTCTAAAGAAGATCGACGCTGTACTTGACCCAGTAACACCTGCTGGCTTTGAGATGCTGATTGGAAACTTCAGCCTCGGAATCACAGGTCTACTAGCAGCTATCGGTGGATTCCTAGGAATCGGCCCAGCTGTAACCGCAATCTCAAATGTCTTGGGTGCGGGAGTTAAGTTCCTAGTCGACAGTTCATTGCTACCACTTGCTTCAATACTTGTGGAGCCAGCGAAGGTACTGTTCCTAAACAACGCCATCAACTTTGGAGTTTTGGCTCCACTGGGTGTTGTTGAGGCTGCCGAAACTGGTAAGTCAATTGCATTCATGATTGAAACTAACCCTGGTCCTGGACTTGGAATCTTGCTAGCTTTCTGGCTTGCAGGTCCTCAGGTTCTTCGCGGATCAGTTCCTGGTTCAATCGTTATCCACTTCCTTGGTGGAATCCACGAGATCTACTTCCCTT
>NZ_JBIILG010000038.1:0-10616 GCF_044232805.1 Rhodoluna sp. | reverse complement strand
CCGTGATGTTCCAATAGCCAGTTGAAATCTTGGTTAGTAAGGTAAGGCCAGCGTTTCCAAATAATCTGATGCCAGGCATCTTCGACAGCCCGGTCAGGCTGTCAAAGCGATCACCCTTGGTGTAATCCGCGCGTCCGGTAACAATTGGTGCAATTAGGTCTTTGATTAGTGCCGGATCCATCTGGCCATCGCCATCAAGCTTCACAACAATCTGAGCATCAGATTCCAGCGCCGCCCGATAACCGGAAACCGTGGCACCTCCAACACCCTGATTTTCAGTGTGGAAAATGACCTTTACTCTAGGGTCCTTAATTTCCCTTTCGACAAGTTTTCCAGAACCATCTGGGCAGGCATCGTCAATTATATAAATGTAAGCAACCTCTGGGCCGATTTCCCCAATAGTTTGAACAATGTGCGCGGTTACCTTGTAGCAAGGAATTACAACCGCAACAATCGGCTTAGTCATCAATACCCAATCTTGTTATCAAGAACACCCGCTGTGGATCCTTTTTGTCTTTCAATAAATCATCGAAACACAACTACCTTAATTTTAGGCCACTTAGCTCATGCTAGGTAGGTCAGACAAACAACAAAACCCAAGGTTTCCCTTGGGTTTTGTTGACATGGTGGAGATGGGGGGAATTGAACCCCCGTCCGATACTTGGATTCTGACTCTTCTACGGGTGTAGCTTCAATACTGTTTTACTCGGCTCCGGTCATAACTTGAAGCGATCTAACCGACGAGCCCAGCCTGAGTGCAAGTCCCGAGCAACCCTAAGGCGTAACTGCTCAGCAAGATTTCTAAATGACGCCAGTACCTAAAACGAAATCAAATTTAGGCTGACGGACTTTGTGGCTAGCTTATGCGGCTAGGGCAAAGTCGGTGCTCTTAGATTTGGCACCTATAGTTTGCAAAGGACATTAACGAGTTGACTTTGCATTCTCGACCCGCTTCATTCAGTTTCTGCAAATACCGTCGAAACCGGTCATCCCCATGTTTAGTTATCAACTGACTTTACGTCAGGACAACAGTCTAACCGCCCAGTCAGACAAAAGATACGGCTACCAATCCTTGCCCTTGGTGGACATAGCTCTGGCTGCTTCACGCTTATCTTGTTGCTCTTTTAGAGCTTGTCGCTTGTCGTATTCCTTCTTACCCTTTGCAAGTGCAATCTCAACTTTTGCCCGACCGTCCTTGAAATACAGCGAGATTGGAACCAAAGTAAAGCCAGATTCCTTGATTTTGCCAACTAGCTTGTCGATCTCAACCCGGTTCATCAAAAGTTTGCGACGTCTTCTGGTTGAGTGATTGTTCCAAGTTCCCTGAGTGTATTCGGGGATGTGAACATTTTCTAGCCAAGCCTCACCAGATTCGATGGTGGCGTATCCATCCACCAGGGATGCGCGACCAGCCCGCAACGACTTCACTTCAGTTCCAGTTAGGACAATGCCAGCTTCAAAGACATCTTCGAGGTGATAGTCGTGACGGGCTTTACGATTGGTGGCCACCACTTGCTGGCCACGCTCTCTCGGCACGATCGACTCCTAGATTTTGAGGTAGCGACGGATCGCAAGACCCGACGCTGCTGCCGCAAGCACTATACCTACGGCAATTAATAGCGGAACTACAAGCATGCCATCGCTTAGCCCAACAAAGCTAGTGAATGGAAGACTTTGCGCCAGGAACCCTTGAACGAAGAACTGAATCAATGCCAAGACCGTGACACCAGCCAGCACGCTACCAATCAGCGCTGCGACAACACCCTCAAGAATAAATGGCAGTTGAATTGAGAAGTTGCTAGCACCAACCAACCTCATGATTCCAAGCTCTCTTCGTCTGGAGAAAGCTGAAAGTCTGATTGTGGTGGAAATCAATAGAGCACTGGAAACAAGCATTAGCGCAGCGATGGAAACAGCCGCAAGAGAAGCAATATTGAGGATCAAGAATATCTGGTCCAGATAGCTTCTTTGGTCCTTTACTTCCTCAACACCAGCGAGGCCGGCAAAACTTTCAGTAAGAATTGGTGACTGATTTGGATCGTATAGGTTTACCCAAAATGTCTCATTTAGCTGCTCTGGCTTCACGTATTGCGCAACAGCGTTACCAGCAAACTGCTCTTGAAAGTTTGCGAATGCTTGATCATGATCTTCGAAGTAATACTTTTCGATGAAGGGCACAAGCGTTGGTGAATCCAGACGCTCTTGAACCTGCAACTTAACGTCCTCGGCAGCTTCGCCTCTGGGGCAGGTAGCTTCGGGTGATACATCTGTGCAGAGATAAATTGCTACCTGTGCCCTGTCGTACCAGTAGTTTTTCATTTGACCGATTTGCATTTGCAGTAGCGACGCAGTCCCAACAAAAGTTAGGGAGATAAAAGTAACCAAAATAATGCTGACAACCATCGCAAGGTTTCGTCTGAGACCCTCAGTAACTTCGGAAAGCATGAATCCAAATCGCATGGCTAGTCCCTCACTCCGTAGCCACCAGCAACTTGATCGCGAACAATTTGCCCGTGACTTAGCTCCACAACTCGCTTTTTCATTTGGTCAACAATGCCGCGTTCGTGAGTGGCCATGACAACAGTTGTTCCGCCGAGGTTAATGGTGTTCAACAGCGACATGATTCCTTCGCTGGTGGTTGGGTCTAAGTTTCCAGTTGGTTCATCGGCCAACAAGATAGCTGGCTTATTGACAATGGCTCGGGCTAAAGCAACTCTCTGTTGCTCTCCTCCTGAAAGTTCACTTGGTAGTCGATCGCCTTTTTCTCCTAGACCCACCAGACGAAGTACGTCTGGGACAGCTTCTTGAATAAACCCTTCAGACTTACCAATCACTTGCAAACTGAATGCCACATTTTGGCTAACTGTCTTGTTAGGTAGCAATCTAAAGTCTTGGAAAACTACACCCAGACGTCTTCTGAAAAACGGCACCTTCCTCGCGGGAAGTCCGACGAGGTTTTCCCCCAGCACATGGACAGAGCCTGAGCTAGGCACATCTTCGCGCAGCATAAGTCGCATGAGGGATGATTTTCCCGAACCGGATGCACCAACGAGAAATACAAAGTCTCCCTTTTCAATCTCCAGGCTCACTTGGTCTAGCGCTGGTCTGGGAGTCCCTTTGTATTTCTTGGTGACGTTTTGAATGCTGATCATGTTGATTCAAGCCTAGGCCTGAGTCTGCATTCTCCATCGGATTCCCGCGGCAATAAATCCATCAAGTCCGCCATCAAATACGGACTGTGGGTTGTTTTCTTCGTATTCAGTTCGAAGGTCTTTGACCATCTGATAGGGAGCCAGGACATAGCTCCTCATCTGTTCACCCCAAGAAGCCTTCACGTCGCCAGCGAGTTGTTTCTTAGTGGCCTCTTCTTCGCGACGACGAACCTCTAGCAATCTTGATTGCAGAACTCTCATTGCGGCTTGTTTGTTTTGAATCTGACTTTTTTCGTTCTGGCAACTTACAACTGTTCCGGTTGGGATGTGAGTGATACGAACTGCTGAGTCTGTTGTGTTAACTGATTGACCGCCTGGTCCACTAGAGCGAAAAACATCCACTCTAATATCAGCATCTGGAATCTCAATTGCCTCGGTTTGCTCAACTAGCGGAACGATTTCTACCGCGGCAAATGAGGTTTGTCTTTTGCCCGCTGCGTTGAATGGGCTCATTCGTACAAGTCGGTGTGTTCCCGCCTCAACAGAAAGTGTTCCAAAAGCGTACGGGGCATCAATTTCAAATGTTGCAGATTTGATCCCTGCTCCCTCGGCATGCGATATGTCTAGCACGTGCACTGGATAGTTCTTCTGCTCGCAGTACCTGACATACATGCGCATGAGCATCTCTGCAAAATCAGTTGCGTCATCGCCTCCGGCCCCGCTTCTAATTGTGATCACGGCAGCACGAGAGTCATATTCGCCGCTCAAGAGGGTTTGAATCTCTAACTGGCCAACAAGCTTTTCTAAATCCGAAAGCTCCTTTTTGGCCTCAGTCTTGGTTCCGGTATCGGAGGCGTCATTAGCCATCTCAATCAAAACTTCAAGATCGTTGATCCTGGATTCGACTGATTTCAGAAGATCTAGCTTGTCTTGCGAGCGCGAGAGGGCGGAAGTTACCTTCGAGGCGTTGTCTGGGTCATCCCAGAGATCCTGAGCAGATGCTTTCTCCCTAAGTGCATCAACCTCTAGCTGCAGTGAGCTTGGGTTTATGACTTCTCTTATGGTGCCAAAAAGTGACCTAAGTGATTTGATTTCAGCAGCTAAGTCAAGTTCGGACATGATTCCACAATTCTAGGTGAGGGGCATAATTGGAAGGTGCCCGCATCCTCATACAAGCTAACCAGCCTAGGTTTGCCGGTATTTACTCCCTCACTACTTTTCGGTATCGCAGAAGGTGGACTTCTTCCAATCATTCCTGCAAGCGCCCAAGCATTAGGGGCGTCGTTACCTACTGCCGGAATAATTCTTGGGCTTGTAATGATTGGAACCCTCTTCGCAGACATCCCAGCTGCGCGCTTGATTAATGTCTTGGGCGAGCGCAAGGCAATGATGAGCGCGGCGGCAGTTGCGAGTGTGGGGGCCCTAATTGCATCGCTAGCTACTTCATTGTGGGTTCTAGGTTCAGGTGTATTCATACTCGGGGCAAGCGTTGCTGTATTTGGTCTTGCCAGGCACAGCTACCTAACTGAGGTTGTCCCCTACTCGCATCGCGCCAGAGCGCTATCAATAATTGGTGGCGTCTTTAGAGCGGGACACTTCATTGGACCTCTTATTGGCGCGGCGCTAATTATCTTGATTGATCTCCAAGCTGTTTACTGGAACGCTGTTGTGTTTTGTGCGCTGGCGGCATTAATTCTTATCTTTATAAAACCCGATCGAATGCCAGATACTCCAGCTACTGTCCCTGGTGGTACCTGGAAGGTAGCAAAACGAGAATCCAAGAAACTAGCAACTCTTGGGGTTACCTCGGCAATCATCGGTGGATTACGAACCGCAAGATTAGTTGGCTTGCCACTTTGGGCTCTAAGTATTGGACTTCCGCCTGCGACCATCGCGCTTTACATGGGAATCGCTGGTGCTCTCGATCTTGCGCTTTCCTATAGCTCTGGTCAGATAATGGATCGCTTCGGTAGGAGATGGTCAGCTCTTCCAACTTTGCTGGGTCTATCTCTGACTTTCTCACTACTTACCCTTGCCACCAACGAAACCACTTTTCTTGCAGTTGCCTTGTTGATGTCACTAGCTAATGGTGTTGGTAGTGGAATTATCTTGGTGATTGGTGCCGATCTAGCACCCAAGGGTGAACGAAATGAATTTCTGGCCTCATACCGATTATTGGTGGACTCTGGTATTGCAGCAGCGCCACTGGTTATCTCGGGAGTTACCGCACTGCTGGGTCTGTCTATTGCAATGTTCACTGTTTCTGGGCTGGGAATCGTGGGAGCTTTAATGGCTTACCGCTATGTGCCGCGGCGAGCCAACCCTTCAGAGCAGATCATGCCGACGTCTGAAAATATGTAGCTCACCATTTTGGATTGATTTAGGGACCGTATTTCCGATATTATCCGGGGAGCTCTGTCTGTCGGTGGGCGACTATAGATTTACCAGCAAGGTATCTAAACTCGTGCTTAGTACCTAGAGTGAGAGTCACAGGCGGCTCTGAGAAGGTAGAGGGGGAACCATGGATAAGTTGTTGTTGGATGATTACGGAATTCTGCACATAACTAGGCAAACTGAAAATTCCAGATCAATAACTGAGAAAATAAAAGTATCTGAAATATCGCACTTGAAGCATAAGGCACCCTCAATTTTTGCTCGTGGCTACATAATTTTGCACTTGAAGAATGGGGAAGAGTGTCCGCCAATCATGGTACCGGGACAGCGAGCTGTTTTTGAACAGTTGATTAACGAACTAAATCGCCTGATAGACGAAGCAACCACTAAAACAATTGCCCGAAAAAAGAGTCCACGAAAAGCGGATAAATCCGAAACCTCAATTGACGCTCGTGTCAAAAGTCAATCCCATAGTGATTTTGTAGCAATGGACATTGAATGGACAGACAGTAGCGACCCAAACTCGATTTGTGAAATAGGAATGGTGCTCTACCAAAATGGTGTGGCGGCGGAGAAGTACCAAGAGTACGTGCGGCCAGCCGGGGAGTATTACATTGGAGATTACGAGCAAGCAGCAAATGGTGTTCAGGAATCCTTGCTTGAAAACGCGAATACCCTTGGAGAACAGTGGCCTAAAATTGAGGCATTCATTGCTGGCAGAACTTTGGTTTTACACAATGCAACAAATGACGTAAACAAGATTCTTAGCACTTTGCAGGCTAATGGGCTAGATGAGGTTTCTGATTTTGATTACTTGGACACTCAGAGACTTGCTGCGAAGCTACCTTGGATAAAGTCAAAAAATGGGGTTTCAGATCTTGCTGAATTTTTCGGATTAACGCGCCATTACGCCGAGTATGACGATCGCGACCAATTTTCTTTGGCTCCTCACGGAGCACTTGAGGACGCAACCCTAACAGGAGAGATTCTCATGGAGATCTTAGGGACCTGTGGTTACTCAAGTTTGCTTGCACTATTGGAGGTTTCCAACTCCGTTCCAGGAAGGGTTCGAAATTCCACATTAATCAATGGTTTCTCCTCGCCTGGAAAATTAACGTACTCGACCCCCTCGGAGCTTCCGGCTGAAGATATTGTTCTTACTAAGGCAGTAAAGGCAAGAACAATTGCTGCTCAAGCCGAAGACAAGCGAAATGCTGGAGAATCTGCACGAGCAGAATTTCTCGAAGACCCCATTTGGTGGGAAGGGGAGCTAATTGCTGGACAGAGCGTTTGCTTCACCCAGCTCATGAATTGGGATAACGATGGAAAAGATCATAAATCGCAAGTCGAAGCTCTGGCTGAAAAACTTGGCTTGAAGGTTTTGCACTCCCTCAACAAGGATTTAGATCTTTTAGTAGTCAACGATCCCTGGGTAGAAGACTCGGCAAAACTTAGAGATGCTCTTTCTAGAAAGATTCCTATACCAGTTACTACCTACAGTGTTTTTCAAAGAAATAACCCGGCTTTCCCCAAATGGGAGTATGAGAAGTCCCCACAGTATGCAGAAATGAAATCAACGAAGAATTGGCCGATTCTTAAAAAGAAGTAGTCTCTCCTTCCCCCCGAGGAACAGAAATTCTGTATTGAAGGATATTCAGCATTACTTATCTAGAGCTTGCTCCTCGGGTTCATCGCAGGAGAAGCACACGAGAATCCACTCCTGCTCAACGCGCATGCTATGCAAAGGCTCCTTGGATAAACAAAGGTGGCAATTCATTACCCCATGATAAGTTCCAAATTTCGGTCGTAGTTGAGTTATCCACAGCCAAAATCCATTGGCCGCTGGAGCTCCTAGGGCTTGGCAGTGCTTGGAATTTGATTATGTGGCGGTTATAAACAGTGGTTAGACTATGTGAGGAACGCGGGAGTGGCGAAATTGGCAGACGCACTGGATTTAGGTTCCAGCGTTCGAAAGGACGTGTGGGTTCAAGTCCCACCTTCCGCACCAAAAGCAAAAAGACTCGCAAACTAGCGAGTCTTTTTCTATTTTTTGGGGCTAAAGGCTCTTTTGCATCAAGATCACACCAAGCCAGCGATTGAACTTGTTGCCCACTCCAGGCAGCTGGCCGACTTTCTTAAATCCAAACTGCTTGTGCATCCGTATAGAGGTATCAGCTTCGCTGTCGGAAATAACGGCAACTACTTCTTTGATTCCAGCTTCCTTTCCCAATCGCAACAGTTCGGAAAGAAGGCTTGGGCCAATACCTTGTCCTACGGCCGAGTGCTTGAGATAAATGGTGTTCTCAACTGTTCTGCGATATGCCGACTTCTGGCGCCACGGGGCAAGATATGCAAAACCCAGCAACTCCCCTGAATCTGAGGTTGCAACTATAAAGGGCAAATCAAGTTCTTTTACGTTTTTTAGCTTTTCCACCCAAGCGATTGGTTCCATGGGTTGCTCATCAAAAGTGATAACTGTCCCGGTTATGTAAAAGTTGTAGATCTCGCAAATCGCAGCGCAATCCGCAGCCGAAGCGTCACGAATGTTCGCAGAAGACTTAGAGGCCAACGAGGATTTGCGCCTGGAACCGAAAATGCCACTCGTAAATTTCTTAGCCATCACTACTCCTAACAAGACCAATCTATTGGTTCTTGACCTTGGTTGCTAAGGACGTGGTTCACACGAGAGTAAATCCTCGAACCGAAAAAACCTCGGTGTGCGGAGAGCGGACTGGGATGTGGAGCGTAAACAACCTCACCGACCTCAACAAGACCAGCTAACTTTTTGGCCTCTAGCCCCAAGCTCAAGCAAACCAACTTGCCGGCTCTCGCTTGGTCGAGCGCAGTGATAACAACTTCAGTAAATTCCCGCCAAATTCTTTGGTGCGCTCCAGAGGTACCAACCTCAGTTGTCAAAGCGGAGTTCAGAAGCATAACCCCCTGGTCGCTCCACTTAGCCAAGTCAGCTGATGCAGATAATCCAGGTAGGTCGAATTGAAGTTCCTTCATTAGATTCTTCAAGCTCTGCGGAGTCTTGGTTCCTGGCGCATTCGCAAAAGCTAGACCGCAGGCCATGCCTTGAGTTGGGTAGGGATCTTGCCCTAGCAAAAGCACTCGCACTTTTGCAACGGGTAATTCAAACGCGCGCATGACCTGATTGCGATTTGGAGTGAGATTCTGAAGCTTCGATAGCTCCTGCTCAATTCGATCAAGTAGGTCCTTACTTGGCTCAAGTAGGCGCTGCCAAGACTGATCCATTGCTTCAAAGAACATGTATAAATGCTAGGGCTCTAGTGGCACAATAAAACCATGACCCAAGATGTACTAGCCCAAGCCCAAGCCATGCTTCCGGAGCTGCAGACACTAAGACGAAAACTGCACACCATTCCAGAATTCGGCCTTGAGTTACCAAACACGCTAAAAGTTATCTTGGAGCAAATCGATGGGCTTGGAACAATAACCACCAGCAAGCAAATTAGCTCGGCTGTTTTACACATCAAAGGCTCCCAGCCTGGCCCAACTGTTTTGCTTCGTGCGGACATGGATGCCCTTGCCGTTATTGAAGACACTGGTTTGGAATACGCCTCGACGAATGGTTACATGCATGCTTGTGGTCACGATCTACACATGGCCATGGGTGTTGGTGCCGCAAAGATTCTTGCTTCAAGAAAAGACCAACTCAAAGGCGATGTCATTTTCTTTTTTCAACCTGGCGAGGAAGGTCACCACGGAGCAGATGTGATGCTAGAGCAAGGCGATCACATGGTTACTGGAAGTAAGCCAATTCGTGCTTACGGTCTCCACGTTTTTAGTTCCTACCCACTTGGCATGATGGGTTCTAAAGCAGGTCCGTTGATGGCCTCTGCTGGAGATTTGTTTGTCACAGTTACTGGCAGTGGCGGCCACGGATCAATGCCTTGGTTATCCAAAGATCCAATAAGTGTTTTAAGCGAAATCATGTCGGCTCTTCAAACCATGGTCACCAAGCGCTTCAACGCATTTGATCCGGTGATTGTGAACATAGGTTGGGTTAGCGCTGGAGACCAAGCAACCACCAACGTGATTCCAGAATCCGCTTCGTTTGGTGCAACGGTCCGAGTGTTCTCCGAGGAAAACGCTGTAAAACTTAAAGCTTTCACCAAAGAGCTAGTTGAATCCATTGCCAAAGGTTTTGGACTTACCGCAACCGTGGAGTTCACCAGAGCAACCAAGGTTCTCATGAACAACCCAGATGCTATCAAGTCAGTTGAAGAAGTCACATCACGCATGTTTGGGCCAGGAAGGTATATCAACCTTCCGACTCCAATCGCCGGTGGCGAAGACTTTGCCTCAATAGTTCACGAGATACCGGGAGCTTTTGTGTTTATGGGTGCCGCACCTGTAGGGGTAGACCCGGCAACAGCTGCCACCAACCACTCCAACAAAGCCGTCTTTGATGATGCAGTTTTGGCAGATGGCGCGGCATTGCTCGCAGAGCTGGCTATCGAAGCACTTCGCTAGTTTCTACTTCCGTTTTCTTCAACAGCTGAGTAGTGGCCCATACAAGAAGTGCAACCAGCAGCAAGTTCCTAGCAGTGAGAAGCCCAAGAGGGATGGTTTCGAGTCCGAGCAGTTCAATGTAAAACACCGGGTACACAAGCTGAGTTAGCAACAAAATTGCCGCTCCCATAGCCAGTGCAACTTTAGATTTGTTGATGCTGAAATAGACCAGTGCCACCAGTGGCACTGCCAACCAGATCATGAACTGCGGGGAGCCAACCTTGTTAAATACAATCAGGTCCAATACACCGGTCAGTGCAGCCAAAACAAAAACTTGAGTGCGATCACCTCCAGCTCGAACGGCCCGAATTGCTAAGAAGGCTGTTATCCCCAGCGCTGCAAACAAAAGGTAATTCGAAAACGCTGCGAGCTCCTGCACTAGCGGGCCTGAAACCTGATTTGTTAGAACGATGTCATCAAAAAATATGTTTGCCGATCCAAATTTGGCCAACCACATCCAAGCCGTGGCCATTACCGACTCAATTTGTATTCCACGCTCCTGTTGCTGCAGCACGAAGCCAAAAACTTTTG
>NZ_JBIILG010000037.1:0-10940 GCF_044232805.1 Rhodoluna sp. | reverse complement strand
GACATACGCTTGCGACGCTTTTTTATTACTGAACCCACAGAAACCTCATATATTTTCTAGCCCAATTGGGCAACCTAGCCAGCTTAGCTGTTGCGCTTGAGGCGCTCAACTTCGGCGTCGATGTCAGCCTCAGTTATGGGCTTGTTGGAAAGCTTTCCATAGGCGTCAAGTGCTGTAAATACTGCACCGATTCCCATACCAAAAATGACCCATATTGGCCAGTAGTAGCCGTCTGGGGTGGTGAAGAACCACACTCCAGTTGTAATTGCAGTCACGATCAGGTAGACCCACATGTACTGCTTAAAGTCTTCACGTTTCTTGAGAAGCTTTGCCGCGTGCTTTCTCATTTCGCTGTCGCTGGCTGGTTGACTCAATGTTTCCTCCCTGTTCAGGTCTAGTTTAACATCGGAAAAGTGTCTTTACTAGACTGACTTGTATGACACAGAACCAACCATACCGCCTGCTTAAACGGCATGGCGAATTTGAGCTTCGTGACTACCCCGCAGGAATGCAAATAGAAACAGAGGTAGCCGGCGACTTCATCAACGCAGGAAGCATTGGATTTAGACCCCTGGTGAACTTCATAAGTGGAAACAACAGGGCGCGACAAGCGATTGCAATGACCGCTCCTGTGATTCAGGAATCGGTAACTACCAGCAGGCATAAGGTGCGTTTTGTTATGCCGGAAGAGATGGATGAGTCCAATACTCCCTCACCCGCAGACTCAAAGGTAAGCGTCGTTCGAGTGCCCGCCCATCTTGCCGCCGCCAGAAAATTTGGCGGCTCCTGGAACAAAGAAAAGTTCGAAAGCGAAGGTACAAAGCTTCTGGAAGAAGTTACCCGGGCTGGACTAGTTCCCCAAGGCAACCTTTACTGGTCCAGGTTTGATCCTCCTTGGAAACCAGGTTTTCTAAAACACAATGAAGTACTGATTCGCGTAAAGAAAGCAGGTTAGAAAATGGGAACTAAAGCTACTGTCTTGTTCGTTTGCGTTCATAACGCTGGCCGTTCACAAATGGCAGCAGGTTACCTAAAGCATCTTGGTGGAGAAAGTGTTCAGGTATTGTCGGCTGGAACCGATCCTGGAACTCAAATCAATCCCATGGCAATGGCCGTAATGCTTGAAGAGGGAATTGATTTATCATCTTCTGTTCCAGAGAAGCTATCTGATGAGAAGGTAATTGCCAGTGATTATGTGATCACTATGGGTTGTGGTGACGCCTGCCCTTATTTTCCAGGTAAGACTTATCTTGATTGGCCATTGGATGATCCTAAGGATCAGCCAATTGAAAAGGTCCGTGAAATTAGAAACAACATAAAGTCAAAAGTTGAAGCTCTCTTGGAGAAAATTACTTCCCAGCCTTGATGCGTGCCTTTACAGTCTTGACAATTCTTTTTGCGTCTTTTTTAACGCCCTTAACTTCTCTTTGAGCTTCAGTTTTCACATCTGCCAGCATCCTGCCAAGCTGCTTTCCAAGTTTCTTAGGGTCAATATCGACTTTGGCAGTGACTTGGCCTGAAACCCATTTGGTGCCAGTAGAAACTGCGCTTCCCACCCTGCCGCCAAGTTCAGTTACCTGTTGGTTAACTCTTGCCACTGCCTGCGATTCTGCCACCTTGGCAAACCAAGTCAAGTAAGGGGTAAAACCCTTGGCGTTTATTGAATACTTCTTGCTGGTGCCAGAACCAGTTGAGCGAACTAGCCCTGCCTCAACAAGTTCGGTCAGCTGCGCTGTTACTTGTTCCGAGGAAACCTTGCTAGCTTCAGCTAGCTTCGAAGCCGTCGAAGACGGAGTTTTGGCTAGGGTCTCTAGAACTAAACGGGCTTTTGGATTTGCCAGTGCATTAAAAATGTCGCTCATGGTTTAATTCTACCTAACTCTTTTGCCCTGGCCAAGGCGGCTTCGGTTGCTTCAATGAAAACTCGTTCTAGATCTGCAGCATCAAATCTTCCTGTTGCTTGCATCGTGGTCCCGTTTGGAGAAGTTACTTGCTGCCTTAGTTCTTCTGGGGAGCTCGAAGAAGTTGCCAGCAATGTTGCTGATCCAAGGAATGTTTCTTTCACCATCAGGCTCGCCTCTTGCTCGCTAAATCCAAGAGACTTGGCCGCGGTAATGAGTTTTTCGGCAAAGTAAAAAACATATGCCGGGCCAGAACCAGATATTGTGCTGAGAGCATCGATTTTGCTTTCATCAACGACCAGAACTGTACCCACGCTTGAAAATAGCTCTACAGCCAGATCTAGTTGCTTGGCCGAGACATTGGAGCCTTGGCTAATTCCCGTAACACCCAAGCCAACAACAGATGGAGTATTTGGCATTGCCCGAACAACTGCTGCGTGGCCTGATAGCTGCTCTTCCATGGCTGCGGTAGTGATACCAGCTGCAACGGAAACAACCAAGCAGTCTGGCTTTAGAACTGACGCAACATCTTTTAGGGTTTCAAGAATCATGTTTGGTTTCACAGCCAAGATAACTAGGTCTGCATCCTTAACCGAAGAGGAGTTCGCAGCCGAGTCTGATTCCAAGGCGGTGGCTTGGACTGCATGGTTAGAGGAAATAGCGTCTGCGCTGGCTTTCGATTTGGTGGTCACTCGAACATTAGCCGGGCTAGTTCCTGCAGCAAGCAGACCGCTGAGAATGGCTTTACCCATCGAGCCAGTGCCAAGAATTGCTATCTGCTTTGTTTCCATGGTTTAAGCCTAGGCCCACATCCTTATCGGTGGGTCAGGGTAAGTTTGAAAGCTATTGGAGGATCATGGCAAAGACCAAGGCAGAGTTTTCTTGTGTGGAGTGTGGCTGGTCCACAGCTAAGTGGGTTGGCCGTTGCGGCGAGTGCCAAGCTTGGGACACCGTTCAACTAACCGCCGTTGGATCCGGCAGAGGCACGGGTATTGTTCGCTCCATAAAGCCAGCGCTAATCGGTGATGATTTTGCTGCCAAGCCAATCACCGAAATTTCTACCGATAACGTCCATTCAAGACCAACTGGTGTTGGAGAGTTTGACCGAGTTCTAGGCGGCGGCATTGTTCCGGGAGCTGTTGTTTTGCTCTCCGGTGAACCAGGCGTTGGTAAATCAACGCTTTTACTTGAAGTTGCTGCGAACAGTGCTAAATCGGGCCTTCGGGTTTTATACGTCAGCGGCGAGGAATCGACTGGCCAAATAAAGCTTCGTGCAGATAGAACCGGAGCCTTATCCGAGAATCTCTATCTCGCATCAGAAAATGACTTATCTACTCTGCTTGGCCAAGTTCAGCACTTGAAACCGGATTTACTAATTGTTGACTCGGTGCAGACGATTCTGGCTGGTGAAATTGATGGTGCGGCAGGCATGCCGTCCCAGGTTCGCGAAGTTGCCGCCAACCTAATCCGCGTAGCCAAAGAAACTAATCTTCCGATTATTTTGGTCGGACACGTAACCAAAGATGGATCAGTTGCAGGACCTAGAACTCTTGAGCACCTGGTTGACGTGGTTTGTCACTTCGAAGGAGACAGGCAAACAAGTCTTAGATTTATTCGTTCTTTCAAAAACAGATTTGGGCCAACCGATGAAGTTGGTTGCTTTGAAATGACTGGTGACGGCATTGTTGAAGTAACAGACCCAAGCGGCTTATTTCTTTCCAGAAACGAAACTCAGGTTTCTGGAACCTGTGTAACTGTCACTTTGGAAGGTAAGCGAGCTCTTATTTCTGAGGTTCAGGCTTTGGTTGTTAAGAGTTCAACTGCCCAACCCAGGCGAGTCACCAACGGGGTTGATGCATCAAGAGTTGCCATGCTTTTGGCGGTACTAGAAAGAAGAGCGGGGTTGAGGCTTTCCGAACTGGATGTCTATGTTTCAACCGTTGGCGGTGTAAAGATTTCCGAGCCTGCCGCAGATCTTGCCATCGCACTTGCCATCGCTTCGGCCATCAAAGACCAGCCAATTTCACACGATGTGGTGGCCTTTGGTGAAATCAGCCTTGCTGGGGAAATCAGAAAAGTAAATCAAGCGGTCATTAGGCAAAACGAAGCAAACCGATTGGGTTTCACGAAAGTGATTGACTCAAGCTTCACTCAGCTCACTAAAGCGCTGGCGGCAGGGCTAAAAAACTAATCCAGTACGAACTGCTGGTCGTTATTAGAAAGCTCTCCGTTTACTTCAGCTTCTACGTGATAACTGGCTCCACCGGTCACCACAGCTTCTTGCTCTGGTCCGCAACCCGTTGAGCTTGATGAAACTTTTTCCCACGGCTGGACTGGGCTGGTGCTTGTCTGAGCTGCCTTTAGAACTATTTCACTATCTGTTAGTCCTTCGCGATTACACTGTCTTGAAGTCCAGATTTGTTGGTCGCCAGATTTGATGGTGAAATACTGAACTTTTGCACCGACGTTGAATTTGCAGTCCACGGAATTTGTGTTGGTCAAGGTGAACCAGATGTGTGGGGTTTGGTCGTCGCTAAATTTGTTCATCAGAACACCTTGGCTATCGCCAACCTGGGCCATGACTGAAACAGTTCCTGGGGGGCAGGGTTCACCGGCCTCAACTACGACGCTGGATTCGTTTAGTCCTTCGGGAAGTGGAGTCGGGGTGGGAGTCTGTGACGCTCCGAGCCATGAACCAACGGCATTCACGCCTGCCCAAATTAGTCCAACGAGCAAGGCAAGCACTAGTGCTGTAGCGATGCGACGTCTTCGGTAAACAGCTGGAGAAAGTGTTCTTCGTGTTTGAGACATTCCTCTAATTTACTTGGGCAGGTTTCAAGCTTTGCCTAGGCGTGGCTGTGTTGCGAAGAATTTTTACTAACCAAGCGCTTGGGTTAACAGCTCAGCGGTTAGGTTTGCTCACTTAGGCCTGTGTTTTCCTTTGCCTTTTCTAATGAAAACCCTCAATAGAGCTAGATAGGTAATCCAGGCAAACACAATCTCAAAACCGACATTCATCAGAAAATCTGCCAACAAATGGTTTGGATCGGTCAGGATATCTATCCAAGAATCCATCGACAGCCTCTCATGATTACTTTGCTTATCTGTCTGGTGAGGATATCTTTAGTGACTAAACCGCTGCAGTGACAGGTTCTCTGAGCTTGCTGGCAAAAGTAAACTCTCCGTTGGCAAAGTCAACAACGATGTGGCTGGAGTTTTTCAGCTCTCCCTGCAAGATCTGCTCGCTGATGCGGTCTTCGATTTCTCTCTGTACTGCTCGACGTAGCGGTCTTGCACCAAGGGACGGCTCGTAACCAATTTCCATTAGACGCTCTTTTGCCTTCGTGGTCAGCTCGAGAGTTAGGTCTCTTTCCTCTAGGCGAGTAGCTAGGCGCTTGATGAACAGCTCAACAATTTGCAGAAGTTCAACCTGTGAAAGCTGAGGGAACACGATTGTTTCGTCAACGCGGTTTAGGAACTCCGGTCTAAAGCTGCGCTTTAGCTCCTCGTTGACCTTGGCCTTCATCAACTGGTAGTCGTTTTCGCTAGAGCCTTCCAAGCTAAAGCCCATGGCTCCGCGAGAAATGTCCCTGGCACCCAAGTTGGTGGTCATGATGATCACGGTGTTCTTGAAATCAATTACTCGACCCTGGCCATCGGTTAGACGACCCTCTTCAAGAATCTGAAGTAGTGAGTTGAAGATATCCGGGTGGGCCTTTTCGATTTCGTCAAACAACACAACCGAGAATGGCTTGCGCCTTACCTTTTCGGTTAGCTGACCACCCTCTTCGAATCCAACAAATCCTGGAGGGGCACCGAACAACCTAGATACGGTGTGCTTCTCGCCATACTCAGACATGTCCAGGGAGATAAGTGCGTTCTCGTCGTCAAACAAGAACTCTGCCAATGCTTTAGCTAGCTCTGTTTTTCCAACACCGGTTGGTCCGGCAAAAATAAAGGAGCCAGATGGTCGCTTTGGATCTTTCAGTCCCGCACGCTGGCGACGAATAGTTTTGGACAGTGCGGCAATAGCTTCTTGCTGACCGATGACGCGCTTGTGTAGCTCGTCTTCCATAAAGATCAGCTTCGCGCTTTCTTCTTCAGTGAGCTTGAATACTGGAATACCAGTTGCCTGAGCCAAAACTTCAGCGATCAAACCTTCGTCAACGACTCCTGCAGCTGCCACGTTTCCTTTGCGGAACTGCTTTTCTAACTGAGCTCGTTCTCCGATAAGTTTCTTTTCCTCATCGCGCTTCGAGGCAGCAAGTTCAAAGTCCTGGTTCTCGATTGCCTTTTCTTTTTCTACTCGGACTCCGACGATGCGCTCTTCGATTTCACGAAGCTCTGGAGGAGAAGAAAGAATTGAAAGTCTCAACCTGGCTCCTGCTTCATCCAGAAGGTCAATGGCCTTGTCCGGAAGGAACCGGTCGGTTACATACCTGTCTGAAAGTGAAGCTGCTGCAACGATTGCACCATCGGTGATTGAAACCTTGTGGTGGGCTTCGTAGCGGTCACGAAGACCTTTCAAGATGTTGATGGTGTGTGGCAGGCTCGGCTCGTTTACCTGAACCGACTGGAATCTGCGAGCTAGCGCTGCATCTTTTTCAAAGTGCTTACGGTATTCGTCCAAAGTCGTTGCACCAATAGTCTGCAACTCGCCTCGAGCCAGCATCGGCTTCAAAATTGATGCGGCATCAATTGCACCTTCAGCAGCACCTGCCCCAACAAGGGTGTGGATCTCATCAATGAAAGTAATGATGTCTCCGCGGGTGCGAATCTCCTTGGTTACTTTCTTTAGTCTTTCTTCGAAGTCACCACGGTAACGGCTACCTGCAATCAAGGAACCAAGATCTAGTGTGTAAAGCTGCTTACCCTTTAGAGTTTCTGGAACGTTGCCCTGAACGATGGCTTGTGCCAATCCTTCGACAACTGCAGTTTTTCCAACTCCTGGTTCACCAATTAGAACTGGATTGTTCTTGGATCTGCGAGAAAGAATCTGCATAACGCGTTCAATTTCGCGCTCACGGCCGATAACAGGGTCAAGCTTTCCTTCGGCAGCAGACTGAGTTAGGTTCTTGCCGTACTGGTCAAGAATCTGTGAACCTTTTTGCGGAGCAACTTGCTCGCCACCAACCTGAACGGTTTCTTTACCTTGGAATCCAGATAGCAACTGAATCACTTGCTGGCGCACGCGGTTAGTGTCTGCGCCTAGGCGAGTAAGCACCTGAGCTGCAACACCCTCACCTTCGCGAATAAGACCCAAAAGCAAGTGCTCTGTTCCGATGTATGAGTGGCCTAGCTGCAGTGCTTCGCGAAGCGAAAGCTCAAGAACTTTTTTGGCGCGAGGGGTGAATGGAATGTGACCAGAAGGAGCTTGCTGCCCCTGACCAATAATTTCCTGAACCTGATCGCGAACAGAGTCGAGGTTGATTCCAAGAGACTCGAGAGCCTTAGCGGCGACTCCCTCTCCCTCGTGAATAAGACCCAAAAGAATGTGCTCGGTACCGATGTAATTGTGATTTAGAAGCTTGGCTTCTTCCTGAGCCAAGACGACAACGCGTCTTGCCTTATCGGTGAATTTCTCGAACATTTCTTGGCTCCTTATGACGCCGCTAATTACGTCTAGATAAAGATGTTAACCAGCCACGAGGCACCTTTTGGGGCTTGTTCGCCCTAGGCGTTAGGCAGCTTTTTGCGCTTGGCCCGCTCTTCGGCTTCTATTTCGGCATAAACCTTGCGCTCTGTGGAGTCGGCCCTAAAGATGGCCCGCATAACGATATAGAAGATGATTCCCATCAGAATTGGGGGCACTGTGGACATGGCGAAATATGCTACCCATTCCAGACCAGTTAGCTCTGGGGTTTCTACGTTTTCCATAATTACTTAACCAACGGGAACAAGATTGTCTCCCGGATGCCGAGGCCAGTAAGAGTCATCAGCAATCGGTCGATGCCCATTCCCATTCCACCCGATGGCGGCATTCCAAACTCCAAAGCCGTCAAGAATTCCTCATCGAGCTTCATAGCTTCTGGGTCTCCCGACTTGGCAAGTGCCATCTGAGCTACGAATCTCTCTCGCTGAATTACTGGGTCCACAAGTTCGGAGTAACCAGTTGCTTGCTCGTAGCCGCGGATGTATAGATCCCACTTCTCAACTACGCCTGCCTTATCGCGGTGATCGCGAGTAAGCGGTGAGGTGTCAACAGGGAAATCCATGACGAAGGTGGGTTTGGTTAGCCCCGGCTTTACAAAGTGCTCCCAAAGCTCTTCGACGTATTTGCCTTGAAGTGGGTGATCGATTTCAATTCCAACCTTGTCAGCAATCTTCTTTAGTGCATTCATTGGAGTAACCGGGGTGATCTCTTCTCCAGCTGCAGCAGAAAGAGAATCAAACATCGAGATGCGATCCCATGCACCAGATAGATCGTTCTTTTCGCCGCCTTCTAGTTCGATGACCTGGGTGCCAAAAACATCCTGCGCCGCATTTTGAATTAGCTTCTGAGTTAGATCAGCCATGGTGTTGTAATCACCGTAGGCCTGGTAGGCCTCAAGCATTGCAAACTCTGGGGAGTGAGTGGAGTCAGCACCTTCGTTTCTGAAGTTTCGGTTGATTTCATAAACTCTTTCCAACCCGCCTACAACAGCACGCTTCAAAAAAAGCTCTGGAGCGATTCGGAGGTAAAGCTCAACATCGAATGCATTCATGTGTGTCTTGAAAGGTCTGGCCGACGCACCACCGTGCATAACCTGGAGCATTGGTGTTTCTACCTCTAGGTAGTTGTCTTCGGTAAAAGTCTTACGCATCGACTGCATGACCTGTGAGCGAATCTTTACTACTTCCCTGGCTCGGTCACGAACAATCAGGTCGATGTACCTATGGCGAACACGGAACTCTTCAGAAAGTTCGTTATGCATGTTTGGAAGAGGCCTAATTGTCTTTGCAGCCATCTTCCAGCTTGCAACCAGGATGCTTAGTTCACCGCGCTTGGAAGTTATTACTTCACCCTCAACAAACAGGTGATCTCCCAGATCAACGAGTTCTTTGTATTGCTCGAGTGATTCCTCGCCTACCTTGTCGAGGCTGACCATTGCCTGGATTCTTTCGCCGTCGCCAGCTTGCAATGTGGCAAAGCAAAGCTTTCCGGTGTTGCGGGCAAAAACTACTCGTCCTGAAACCGCAACCTTTTCACCGGTTGAAACATCAATTTCCAAGTTCGGGAATTTGGCTCTAACTTCTCCGATGGTGTGAGTAATTGGAAGTGAGACCGGGTAAGCGCTTCCCGTTTCTTGAAGTTTGTCGCGCTTAGCGAGGCGAATGGCAATCTGCTCGGGGAGGTCTTCTGCCTCGTTCTCGAGATTCTCGCTCATCTTGCTCCTAGAAAGTGATTGACCTATTGTCAATCAGTCGAACATTGCCCACCTCTGCAGCAACAATCATCAGTGCCTGGCCAGTGAAACCATCCTCCAAAGCTTCAAAGGATTCTGGATTCACAAGCGCCAGATAATCAAGTTTAGCCTCTGGATTTGAACTAAAGACTTTCATTGCCTCACCAAGAGCACTTGAAATTCCTTCACCGGAGGCTGCGCATTTGTGTGCTTTATTAAGAGCCTCCGATAGTGATAGCGCAACCTGCATTTCACTCGAACTAAGCCTTCGGTTCCGGCTCGATAAAGCCAAGCCGGTTGATTCTCTAATTGTGGGGCCTTCGACAAGCTGCAATTTGCTACCCCAGTCAGATTTTTTCTCCTGTTGCAGCATCCTTCGGATCAAAAACAACTGCTGGGCATCTTTAGTGCCAAAGACTGCAACATCGGGGCTAACGATCTCAAACAGTCTTGCAACAACCGTGAGCATGCCATCGAAGTGTTCTTTTCTTGCCTGACCCTCATAGAGATCTCCAATTGGCCCGGCAGAGCGGGTGTTAGTTTCACCGGTTGGGTAAATCTCTTCAACGCTGGGCAAAAACAAAACATCTGCACCAGCGGATTCCAAAGCCGCAGTGTCGGCGGCTTCGTTTCTTGGGTAAAGATCAAAGTCGGATGTGGAATCGAACTGCAGAGGGTTTACAAATATAGAAGCAACCACAAATCCCGTTTGCTTTTTGGCTATTTCAATCAATGACAAGTGACCCGCGTGAATTGCACCCATGGTTGGGACAAATGAAATTTTCTCGCCGCTTTGTCTTGCTGTAGCTAACTCGGCGCTTAGCGCAGACACGGTGCGAATGGTTTTCATTTACTGCTCATCCAGAAGTTCAGTTGGGTCAATGCTTCGGTGACCCTTGGAAAGAGCTTGGTCCACGGCGCTTTCGATAACTGGCGCAATAACAAGTGCTGGGTTTTCAACCCCTGCTTGCTCAAGTAATCCAACAGCCTGGTTCACAATCATCGCCGAGAAATTGCTGGCAACTTCTATCGCCTCGAAGTAGCTTTCGCGCCCAGAAGCTTCGATAACTATCGGCTCGGCCCCCATTTCAATAACCAGCGCTTGAACAATCGGGAGCGCTACCTGTGGAGCGCTAACGGCGAAGTAGCTTTCTTTCATACGGCGAAGATCGAGACTTGTTCCGGTGAAATGCATCGCAGGGTGAATGGCAAGTGCGATAGCGCCTTGCGCGGTTGCCGCTTCCAGAATCTCATGGCCATGCTCTGGTGCAAAGTGAACAACAAGCTGTCCTTTGCGCCAGGCATTTGATTCAGCAAGACTTGTGACGGTTGACTCGATTTTGTTTGCTGGAACTGCTAGTAGCACTAAATCTGATGCCGCAAGAATGTCGTCATTTGATAGAGGCTTTGCGGTTGGGAACAAGTGCTCCAGTTTGTCTTTCGAGTCAGATTGGTCTTTGGGAACCGCTACAACCAGATGTCCTGCTTCTTGCAAGGCTGTTGCAATTGCAATTCCTATGACATCGCTGCCCACAAGGCCGATGTTTAATCTTCCCTGTTTCAATTGCTCACCATCTGATCTGTCTGATTGTCTTTGGGCTCATCGGGTAGTCGACATATTTGTTCCGACACAATTGCAGCCACGGTTAGTACC
>NZ_JBIILG010000036.1:0-10987 GCF_044232805.1 Rhodoluna sp. | reverse complement strand
TTACCCCGAGAGATTCCGAAATCAACCGTGCTATTTTGACTGCCTCCGTGGATTTGTCGGCACTGATGTTTGGAGCTGGCGACAATACTTCTGAGCACACTCCATTTTTTTGTCTGGTCTCCACAATCGGCCAGCTCACAAAATCACCATTTGGATTTCTGGCACTTAGCTGAGCAAGTTCTCTTTTGAATGAAACTTTTTGTTCCACCAGTAATGACCCACCTAGCGAAGCGAGCATGGGGGCAGCAAGCCAATCGGAAACTTGTTCCGAAGAACTAACCACTCGAACACCCTTACCGTCATATCCGCCGATTGGTGTCTTCACAACAACTTCGGGGCCATGCTCATTGATGAACTGATCTAATTGCAAGGCTGTGAAGACTTCTTTCCAAATAGGGTTCGGTGCACCAATCTTGTGTAGCGCTTGGCGCATAACAAGTTTGTTCTGAGCATGTGCAAGGGCCTTTGATGAAGGTTGAACAGAAATTCCCTGCTGCTCTAATTGCTGCAAGATCACAAGCGGCACATGCTCGTGATCGAAGGTTATGACATCAACCGATTTAGCAAAGGTCAGAACAGTTTCAAGGTCAGTGAAGTCTCCAACAAGTGTGGTGGCATCAGCTGCCGGAGAGTTATCAGTTTCTGCGAGAACTTTTAGTTCGATACCCAGTTGGCTGGCAGGAGCGATTATCATTCGGGCAAGTTGACCACCGCCAATTACACCAACGCGGGAGTTAGTCAACTAAATGATCCTTACAACTAAAGAGTTTTGCTTGCCTCGGCTTCAATGGCGGCGGCTAACTGCTTAGGTCTAGAGTAGCCGCTGACAGTAATCACCTGGCCATCGACTTTGACCAAGGATATCGCCTTTGCTCGAAGTGGTTTGGGGCGCTGAACTTCAATAGACGAAAGCTCCGAAAGGTTTAGCACTTTTTTACGTAATCCAAATAGGCCGGAGCGGTGAATTATCCTCTGGTCAGTAATCACTAGTGATGCGGCCAACCAATTAAGTAAAGGAAGTAACCAAAAAAGCGAAACTGCCACGATGGCCGCCCATAAGACAATCTGATATAGATCGGGGGCAACCAATTCAAAAAAGTAGATCACTGAAAATGAGCTAGCGGCTAAAACCAAAGTTGGAAACAGTAAAGCAGCTGCCCTTGGGCGAAGTCGCACCAATTTAGTTTCAAAAGTTTCAGTCACTATCTAATCTTCCCACTTTGCAGTTCTGAGGTGTAGGACATCGCCGGCAGAGACAGTTAGTGTCTTGGTAGCACTCAATACTTGCAACCTGCCACCTTCGTCTATTCCAATCGCCTCACCAATGGCCGATGAACCATCTGGAAACAAGACCTCTACAAGCTCTCCGATAGTTGCCGATGCCTCAATGATTCTTGCTCGCAAGCCACTAGCTACCGCATCACCACCAGCTTCAACAAGGTCTAAGTAAAGGTGCTGGAAGTGACTTAGGGTTCGTGCCAGCAAGCTGTCTCTATCGAGATTGGTTGCACCTTCTACTAATAAAGAAGTAGCGGAGCCAGTTGGCAGCTCTTGTGCGCTTTGATTCACGTTGATCCCAAAACCCACCACCACAGCCGATAGGTCTGAGTTTGCTTCAGCCAGTATTCCGCTTATTTTTTGACCATTGACCAAAACATCGTTTGGCCACTTGATCTTGGATTCGATACCCACTTCGGCGAGCGCGGTTTTGATCGCCTCAGCCATCACCAAAGTAAGCCACCCGATTCCTTCGTCCTCTTTGAAACTGGGTCGAAGTAATACTGAGGCCATGACGGAACTACCGGAAGCTGCCTGCCACTTTCTATCCAGGCGACCCCGCCCTGCTGTTTGAAACTCAGTTATAAGGGTAAAAAACTCTGGATGTTGATTCGAGGCGGCTAGGGCAAGTAAGTCTTGGTTGGTGGATCCAGTTTCCGCAACCGCCAACAGGCCGTTAGCTACTAGAGAGGTCTTTGGGTATTCCATGGGTAAAGCCTAGGCCAGGGCTGGTTTGTAGGAATCCTCACCAATATGGAAATATTCTCTGCGTAAAGCTGCAATAACATCACCTATGACCTCCTATAAAGTTGGTCCGATACTGCCAAAAAGCAAATGGAGAGACATTGACTGAAAAGCGCTCGGAGGCAGACCTTTCCACCACTGCCGGCAAAATCGAAGACCTTAGAAACCGCTACCACGAGGCGGTCCACGCCAATGGTGATGCCGCTGTAAAAAAACAGCACGCTAAGGGAAAAAAGACTGCTCGCGAAAGAATCGACATCCTTTTGGATAAAGGCTCTTTTGTTGAGGTAGACGAGTTTGTTCGTCATCGATCTAATGCTTTTGGCATGGACGTCAATCGTCCCTATGGTGATTCCGTAGTGACTGGCTTTGGAACCATCCACGGCAGGCAAGTTGCCGTTTACTCCCAGGACTTCACAGTATTTGGCGGATCGCTTGGTGAAGCAGCTGGAAACAAGATCATCAAGATTATGGATCTGGCCATTTCAACAGGCGTGCCGATAATTGGCATTTTGGATTCCGGTGGAGCCAGAATCCAAGAAGGTGTTGTGGCTCTTGGCAAATACGGCGAGATTTTTAGAAAAAACACCATGGCTTCAGGTGTGATTCCTCAGATTTCAATCATCATGGGGCCCGCTGCAGGTGGCGCTGTTTACTCCCCTGCACTGACCGACTTTGTAATCATGGTTGATAAAACTTCAAACATGTTTGTTACCGGCCCCGATGTGATCTTGACCGTGACGGGTGAAGAAGTTGGCATGGAAGAGCTCGGCGGTGCCAGGGCACACAACGAGACTTCCGGGGTGGCTCACTACCTAGCCAGTGACGAAGATGATGCTCTCGACTACGCACGTAACATGCTTAGCTTTCTGCCGCAAAACAACTTAGGCGAAACAGTTGTCTATGACTCACACTCTGAGCTTGAAATCACCGAGCTTGACAAGAAACTAAACACACTGATTCCTGACTCACCAAACCAGCCCTATGACATGCGCACCGTAATTGAACACCTGGTTGACGAGGCAAACTTTTTGGAAGTTCAGCCACTGTTTGCACCAAACATCTTGATTGGTTTTGCACGAGTTGATGGCCGAAGTGTTGGAATAATTGCTAACCAGCCATCAGCTATGGCGGGAACACTAAACATTGACGCGGGTGAGAAAGCGGCGCGATTTGTTCGCTTCTGCGATGCGTTTTCTATTCCTATTCTCACCCTGGTGGATGTTCCAGGATATCTTCCTGGAACCGATCAGGAGTGGGCCGGAGTTATCAGGCGCGGGGCAAAGCTGTTGTACGCATACGCAGAAGCAACCGTTCCACTGGTAACTGTGATTACTCGCAAGGCTTACGGTGGCGCATACATCGTCATGGGCTCAAAACAACTTGGGGCCGATATCAACTTAGCTTGGCCAAGCGCTGAAATCGCTGTTATGGGCGGTCAGGGAGCTGTGAACATTTTGTTCCGCGACAAGATCAAAGAAGCAGAAGAGGCCGGTAAGGACATAGCTAAAGTTCGTGCCGAGCTAGCTGCCGAATACACCTATAACGTGGCCTCACCATTCTTAGCAGCTGAGCGAGGTGAGCTCGATGGAGTTATTGAACCAGCAGCCACCAGAGTCTCAATCATCAAAGCTCTTAGAGCTCTGCGCACCAAGCGCGCATCGCTACCTCCCAAAAAGCATGGAAACATTCCGCTCTAATGCCAAACTCTGAAGACAAAGATCTAGCCACTGAGCTAGAAGTCGTTTCCGGAAATCCAACCGAGCAGGAGTTGGCAGCAGTAGTTGCCGTTTTGCGTGAGACAGTCAGCACAACTGAATCGGCACAACCAGAACCCAATTGGGCAAAAGGCGGCCCGATGCTTCGCGAGAGCAGCGGCCCCGGAGCTCTAGAGTGGCGATCAGATTTCAAGGGTGAAATTTAGTCCCCCAAAATGGGGACAGCTCAGACCGAGTATTTTGCAAACACCAGGACGGGCATTAACTAAGTTAAGAGAAGAACCATTCGGTAGTAGCTATCAGGGGAAAGCTTGAATGGTTTGGGGGTTGAGACCCGGGCCTGTATACAGCCCGGGTTCTCCATTTAAAACTTCAAGAAAACATCTGGTGTTGCGGTGCCTGCTCTAGACGCAACGAAGGTTGCGTTTATGTCTCCACCGCGTGGTGCACGAATAGTAACTCTTCCACTAGAAATCTGATCGAGTTCCGCTGCTAGTTTTTGCCTTAGCTCAGTTTTGGAATTTTCAGCCAAAGCTGCCAGCCCGCCTTCATCCAAAACAACTACTTCAATACCTCGCAAGCGAGCGGATCGGATAGCTTCCTGCATTTTGGAATCGATGAGTTCTCGACCCCGAATAGCGTCGCGCAACTGGGCTTCCAAAAGCTTTGCTTCTTGTTTGGATTCTTCATCTAATTGACCGGCTGCGATTTTTTGAAGTAGTGGATAGGAGACTCGTAAAGTCTCACTAAGCCTTCGAGATCTCTCCAGTCGAGTTGAAGACTCAACTGCTGCCGCAGCTTCAATCTCGATTGCTTTATCTAGGTAAGTTTGAGTTTCGATTTCAATGCGAGTAAGTGCAAAAGAAAGCACATTGGCTGCGACAACTAAACTCATGGCCCCGGCTAGCCCACTGTTAAACAGCGTTTCGGTGCCGCCCCAAACCAAGACCTCTAGGGTTAAAACGGCAGCACCGATCCAAGAAACTGCTTGTTGGCCCCTGATTGCAGTAACGGCCAATAGGGCACCTAACCCGGATACGTACCAGCTTGTTTGAGAGTCCACGGTTGCCACATCGATAGCCTCTTGGATTAGTTGGGGAACAATTACAACAACTAAAAGATTGATCCAAGCCAAAAGCGCTGGTATCTCTCGGGTGCGGTAGTAAAAAACTGAAAACAATGCAACAAACACGTACATGAGGATTGCTCCCAGGGCAAAAATCCAGTTGTCGTAGCGATCAAATCCGATAAGCGCGGTAACTGGTGGGTTGAGAACCAATAAGGCACCAACTACCTGAACTAACCAAAGCGGAAGCCTAAACACTTGGGCTCCACTCCAGCACTACGTCCGTGCCTTTTCCAGGTTCCGATCTAATGAAGACTCGACCGCCTACTGACTTCACACGGCCAATAATTGAAAGCTGAATACCAAGGCGGTCTTTGGGAATTTTTGAAGCTCGAAAACCCTTGCCGGTATCGCTGACAACTATCTTTAAGCCTGTGCCCTGACTCTGAAGCAAAACGCTTCTTTTGGCGGAACTGCCTCCGTGCTTAGTTGAGTTATCAACGGCTTGAAGGGTCGCTTCGGTTAGAGCCTCAGAAATAAGCTCCGGTAGCAGTGCGTTGTTGGTTTGCTGGACAGTGACTTCAAAACTTGGGTGCACCTCGTGAATTCTGTTTTGAAGAGCCTCAAAGAAACTGACTTGCGTAATTGCGGTAACGGTTTTGAGTGACGCGTTATCTTCGTCTAGCCTTCTAAGTGCTTCAGCTGCCGACTCTTTGGCTAAAGATATCTCTTCAGGGGTTTGGGCTTTGGATGCAACCAACAGGGCTGTTAGGACGCTGTCGTGCACCAAAGCGTCCAATCTTGATTGCTCTAACTCCATCGCCTGACTCTGAGCACTCTTTACGCCACTGGCAATCAAATTTTGATTAGCAAAGTCTGTTTTAGCTGCTTGCCATCTAAAAGCCGCTGCCATTGTCGTGGCGATTGAAGCCAAAACAAATAAATGCAAGGAGTCCTGGATTGCCAGAATTAGTTCACCGGAACCGCCACTCGGTGATATTCGTGTGGGTATCCAACCCAAGGAAACGATAAAAATGTAAAGAACTCCCAGCCAGAAGCGAAAAGAGATGCCTGCAGCAACTGCAGAAATTCCAAGCAACCACCAAATCCATGGTTTGAAGGTCTCGGGTAATACCGTTGATGCATCGTAATGAAGCGGCCAAGTTGCCAACAGCACCAGGGTCAAAACCGGTATCGCTCTAAACCAAAACAGTGGCGACTGAAAGAAAAAGTGACTGATCAAGAAACCAACAACGAGGAAAGCTAGCAGCGCCACAGAAGCTACAAACACCAAGGTGTTTAGAGACTCCAGCTGCCTGAAGCCATTGACCAAAGCCTCAGTGACTACAGCGACAAGCAAAAAGGAGTAGATACTTGCAATGAGTTGGTTTACTCGATTTACTGAATAGCTTTTTGTGGAAACGGGTCTCTTGAGGGCCAATTAGAGACTTCCTTCCTCAATCAAGCCATCCTCAATTGCCCGAAGCAACAGTTCGGTCTTATTCACGGCAGGCCGACCGATAGTCGCGTACTTGTTTCGGACTCGATCGATATGCTCTTTGGCGGTAGAAACCGTGATGTTGAGGCTGTATGCAACTTGTTTTAGCGCTAAACCAGAAGCGTAAAGCGATAGCACCTCCTGCTCTCTTGGGGAAAGCTTGGCGCTGGTGAAATCTTGGTCAGCATCAATCGCGGCCGTGGTTTGAAGATTGTTTACAAGCATGCCGGCTGCCGCCATCCGAATTGCGTCCACTAATTCACTCATGCTGTGTGATTTGGGAACAAGAGCTGCGGCTCCAGCTTTTAGCGCAGCTCGAACTAGCTGGGCTTTGTCGGCGATGCTAAAAACTAGAACTGAGATACCTTTTTCAACTAGGCGCTTTACGTTTTCTTCAACTTTTGAACCATCCGAAAGCGATAGGTCTAAAACCGCCACGTCGGGATTCTTTCCAGCAATCGAGCCAAGAGCAGCCGCCACCGAATCAGTTGACGCCAGTAGCTTGAAATTGTTCTGCTCGCAAACGGTAGAAAGAGCCAGCCGAATTGCTTCGTGATCATCAATAATGATCACACCAATTTCTTGTATTCCCGTGATTGAGGAAACGGTAGAAAGTTTTGTCATTCCAGAACCAGACTAACTATGGTTTCAAAATGGTGAGTGTGAGGAAACAAGTCAAAGGCTCGAATAGTTTCAACGCGATAACCCGAAGCCGTGAAGGTTTTTAGGTCTCTAGCCAAAGACACCGGGTCACATGCAACGTAAATGATTTTCTTGGGCTTCAGAAAAGTCAATTGTTCAACAACTTGTTTGCCGGCTCCGGCCCTTGGGGGATCAAGAATTACAGTTGCTCCAGATAGTTCTAGGCCTTGCTTGATTTGCAGCTTCAAGAAGCCCTCCACCGGCGCAGCTACCGCTTTATGTTTAGCTAGGTCAACCAGGTTGGCAGAAGCATCGCTGGTTGCCACCTTTGATGACTCGACGGTGGTGATGTTCAGTTTTTTACCGTATTTGGTCGCAAGCGCTCCAGAAAATAATCCAACACCTCCATAGAGATCCAAGTTGTTGGCTTCAACCTCGAGCCCCTCAGAAAGCTCAACAATTTGGGAGGCTAGCAGTTCGGCTGCTCCCCTGTGTACCTGCCAGAAACCTCCGCTCGAGATTCTAAAACTTCTTCCTAGCGCGCGCTCAGTGAGTCTTTTGTCACCTTTGATTTTCTTATCGATGAACCACTGAATACCGCCAGTTGAAGCACTAGAGATTTCAATTCGCTTCACGTCTTGCCAGTTCTTTAGATGTACTCCTAGTTCGTTTATCTCTGCGACGGCCAGTGGCAGGGACTTCACCGGAACAACTTCGTGACTTCTCTCCCGGTAGGGACCTGCTACCCCCTCTTCAGAAACATGCAATTGAATTCTGGTTCGATAGCCGAGTCCGTTTGTGAGCTCGTCTCCAGGCACCGCCATGACTTGCACGCGCTGGTTGATTCCTGCCATTCGAGATAGCGACTCTTCCAGGACATCGGTTTTTAGCTGACGTTGGTATTCCAGTGCTAGGTGTCCAAACTCAGCGCCACCGGCGCCTAGTCGATCGGCTTCTTTCCAGACGTGAGCAACTCTTTTGGCGGAGGGGGCAAGAACTTCAGTTGTTTCTGCACGGCAGAATGATCCACCCTTGTCTTCAAAAACTTTCGCCCGGACTTTTTCTCCTGGCGCGGTGTGGGAAACAAAGACCACGCGGCCCTCGTGCCTTGCTACGAAGATGCCACCGTGGGCAACCTTTTCAATTTCTAGCTCAAGCTCGCGGTCTTGCCAATTCTCTGTTTTGCTCATTGGACAAGTGTTCCACAACTCCAAGTAGTCTTTATCCGTGACCCGTTTAGTCTTGGCCTCTAGCTCCCCCGCCAGGTTCTCCCTGCTCAAAGCAGCAGGGATTGACCCAGAGGTTCTTATCCCAACCGCGGATGAGCAAGCACTTTCCGATCAGTTCAAAGCCAGTAACTCCAATCACACAACTTCCCAGTTGGTTCAATACCTGGCAGACGCCAAGGCGGAATCGGTAGTAACTATGCAGGAGACTTTTGGAGCCCTGGTGCTCGGGGGTGACTCAGCTCTTGAGTTTCAAGGAGCAACCCTTGGTAAACCCCATATTGCCGAAGTGGCCATTGAGCGCTGGAAGCAACTACGTGGAAACCATGGTGTCCTGCACAGCGGTCATTGCTTGATTGATAATCGAGACCCAGCTGCACCGAAGGTGGTTTCAAAAACAAGCTCCACCAAGGTTTACTTTGCCAACATCACGGACGCAGAAATCGAAGCCTATGTTGCTACCACTGAGCCCTTGAAAGTCGCGGGGGCCTTCACTATTGATGGCATTGGTGGTGCGTTCATTGACCGTATAGAAGGTGACGCACACACCGTGGTCGGCTTGTCGCTAGGTGTCGTTAGAGATCTTTGCGGCCAACTGGGAGTTGAATACACCAGTCTTTGGCGCTAATCACAGGGTTTGCGCTGATTGTTTGTAGCCAAGGGCCAATTTTGACCCATCAATAGCCAATAGGATTCTGTCTTATGAGCGGATTGATCACAAAAGTACTCATCGCCAACCGTGGCGAGATCGCCGTTCGCATCGCTAGAGCTGCAAAAGACAGTGGCAGAAAATCAGTTGCGGTCTATGCAGATCAAGATCGCGATAGCTTGCACGTGAGGGTATCCGATGAGGCCTACGCCCTAAACGGAACGACCTCCGCTGAAACCTACCTGGTTATTGAAAAACTTCTCTCAATTGCAAAAAGATCCAACTGTAATGCTGTCCACCCCGGCTATGGTTTCCTCGCAGAAAATGCTGAGTTTGCCCGGGCGGTCAGCAAAGCGGGTTTGATTTGGATTGGCCCAACCCCAGAAGCAATTGAACGCCTTGGCGATAAAGTTTCGGCCAGGCACGTTGCCGAAAAAGTGGGTGCACCACTTGCTCCTGGAACTTTGAACCCAGTTAAAAACGCCAAAGAAGTTTTGGATTTTGTTTCCAAGCACGGGTTGCCGGTTGCTATCAAGGCAGCCTATGGCGGAGGCGGCCGAGGAATCAAAGTCGCCTATCAAGAATCAGAAGTTGCCGAACTGTTTGAATCTGCTACCCGAGAAGCAGTTGCAGCTTTTGGAAGAGGTGAGTGCTTTGTTGAAAAATATCTTGAGAAGCCTCGCCACGTTGAAACGCAGTGCCTCGCTGACAGCGCTGGCAATGTGGTGGTTGTTTCCACCAGAGACTGCTCCTTGCAGCGAAGGCACCAAAAACTTGTGGAAGAAGCGCCAGCACCATTTCTAACCGCCAAACAAACCAAAGAGCTGTACGAATCTTCCAAAGCAATTCTTAGAGAAGTTGGTTACATCGGAGCCGGCACCTGCGAGTTCTTGGTGGCTCAAGACGGAACCATATCTTTTCTGGAAGTCAACACCAGGCTGCAGGTTGAGCACCCGGTCTCCGAAGAGGTAACTGGGCTGGATCTAGTCAGAGAGCAATTCCGCATTGCCGAGGGCGGATTGATTGATTACCCAGACCCTGAGGTTTCGGGCCACAGTTTCGAATTCAGAATCAACGGTGAAGATCCAGGCCAAAACTTTATGCCAGCTCCTGGATCAGTGCACGTTTTTAGAGCGCCAGGTGGGCCAGGGGTTCGAGTAGATAGCGGTGTTGAATCGGGAGATTCAATTTCTGGAAACTTTGATTCCATGATTGCAAAACTTATTGTTACCGGCAAGGACCGCACTCAAGCACTTGAGCGATCAAGGCGTGCTCTTGCCGAATTGCAGGTTTTGGGTTTGCCTACCGTGATTCCTTTCCATCGCAAGATTGTTAATGACCCAGCATTTGTTGCAAGCGATGGAAAATTTGGTGTTTACACCCGCTGGATAGAAACAGAGTGGATAAACGACCTACAGCCTTGGAGTGGACTAGTAGATCCCATTGATGAGATATCCAACTCTCGAAAGAATGTGGTTGTTGAAGTTGATGGCAAACGCATTGAGGTAAGTCTTCCTGCCAGAATGCTTCAAGGTGGCAGTGCTAGCGCGACTGGCGGTCGCGCACCAAAGCGAAAAATCTCTTCCCACAACAGCTCAAGTGGGGCAGGTAACAAATCTATAAAAGCTCCTATGCAATCAACCGTTGTGAAGCTTGCGGTAGCAGCCGGTGACAAAGTCGTTGAGGGGGATCAAGTTCTGGTGCTAGAAGCCATGAAGATGGAGCAGTCGATATCTTCGCCACGCAATGGCGTCATTAAGGCCGTAAAGGTTTCAGTCGGTGAAACTGTTCCCTCTGGAACTGTCTTGATCGAGTTTGAGGACTAATCGAAGTTTGGGCTGTTCATGCCATCTATTTGGGGCCTCATTTCAACTTCGCGCTCGACAGCTAGACTGAAAACCATGACTAATCCACTGGAAATACATAGCAATAGCCCATTCGAAATTGCCAAACAGGCTGCCGATCAAATTCGTGAAGCAACGGGAATCGAAACTCACGACATCGCACTGACCCTTGGCTCTGGCTGGGCAAAGGCAGCTGACCTTATCGGTGAAGAAGTTGCCAGCGTTCCAGCTAAGGACATCATTGGATTCTCGGCTCCGGTTGTTGAAGGTCACGTTGCCTCCATTCGTTCCATCAAGTTGCCTAGTGGCAAGTACGCCTTGG
>NZ_JBIILG010000010.1:0-34709 GCF_044232805.1 Rhodoluna sp. | reverse complement strand
TTGTTGCACATCCGGTTAGTACTAACGCGGAAACGGCAACAAGAGCAGCTAGCTTCTTGATGTTCATAGAGATAACCTCTCGTTTTCATTTAAATGGTCGGAAAGACCCGACTGCTGATAATTATCGCGGTTTGTAAGGACAATTAAGCCAGATTTCATCTCCCCGTTATAAAAAAGATACCTAACCGCCTAAAGCCCAGCCCTTTCCAAGCCAACCCCTAATCTAAGCGGGAGCCCAGTTGGTTACAAAGTTAGCTCTATGTAAGGGTTTTACCGCTCAACGATAGTGAACTCAAAAGAGTACAGATCAGTTCGATAGCAGTGCTGTCCATACTCCAACGCAACCCCGGAGTTATCAAACGCGGTCCGATTCATGGTTAGTACCGGTGAGTTCTTTTCAATTTCTAACAAGTTCGATTCTTCTGCGCTAGCGCGACGGGCACCAATTTTTTGCTTAGCAACTTGGATTGAGGCGCCATTGGTTCGGAGCCAATCGTAAAGACCGGACTTGGACATATCGTTTTCGGTGAGGTGCTCAAATCTTGGGTGTATCCAGTTTTGCAAAACAGCAACCGGTGTTTTCCCCGCACTTCTTACCCGGTGTAGGAACACAACTTTTTGTCCAACAGAAACTCCAAGTTGCGCAGCAACAACTGCATCAGCAGGAACAAGTTTGAATTCAATAACTTTGGTTGAGGGCTTTCTTCCAGCTCGCTCAAGATCATCAAATAGTGATGTGAGTTCAACCCCGCGAGTAACTTGGCCGTGAACAACTTGAGTTCCAAGACCGCGACGTCGAACTAAGAGTCCTTTGTCAACAAGTTCTTCAATGGCTCGTCGAACAGTTGGTCTAGATAGACCAAGGCGCTCGCAAATGGAGATTTCATTTTCCAGCCGATCACCGGCAGCTAGTTGACCCGAAAGAATTGATTTTTCTAAAAGCTCAGAGAGTTGGAAATAAAGAGGAGCAGTAGATTTTCGATTCAGTTTGGAGAAAATCGAAAGCGGAAGGATTACCTCGGTCTTGCGCATCCGCTTATTCTCCTGATCTGAAGTATGTTATGACAATACTTCATTCCAGCAAGTTCAAGCCAAATTCATTGTTTCCAACCAGTGAACTTTTGAAGCTAGATGCGCTTACCTTCGTTGTCTATGGGCTTAGTAATTGGGCTCAGGATTGCCGCGATCAACATGAACACAAGTGGGATTCCAAACGCCACATACAACCCAGCAAATTCGCCCAAAGCACCTAAAGCAGGCCCCACGGTAATCGAGGAGATGGAAACCACGGTAATAATCATGTTGATTCGGGCAGGAGCCAAAGCTTCCTGGTCTCCCATCGAGGCAACTGACATTGGAAAACCCATTGCGATTCCTAGACCCCAAAGGATCAGACCCAGTAATGGAAGATTGATTAGATCCTGAGCAATGAATACTGCTATACCGCTGACGGCCAGCAGTGCCGAAAACAGAATGGTTCTGGACCGTCCAATCGCGTCAACAATGAATCCACCAAATAGCCGTCCGGCGGTAATGGCAATCCAGAAAATACCGAACATGATCGCAGCTTCCGAGCCCGAGTAACCAGAACCAGTTAGGGCGATTGGTACCCAGGTTCCAGCCGACATCTCGGCCATGATGAAAGAAAAACCAACCACAGCAATCAACAGACTTCGCTTTTCAGTCCATACCTTCTTGGTTTCACCTTTTCTGGACGCCTTGCTAGCTGTGCTCTCGGCAATTTTCTTTCGAGCAGGTAATACAACGCCGGCAGCAATCGAGATTGCGGCAACAAACAAACCTGTCACAAAGTAGTGACTGGCAAGCCCAATTCCTTGATCGATTGCCCAGCCAGAAATAGCCGCACCACCAAGCATGCCAACACCGTATGCACCGTGAATGGCAGGGAAGATTGAATGCTTTGACTTTTTATCCGCCGCATTACCCTCGTAGTTTCCAACGAAGTCCTCTATCGCCATTGGGGTTCCGATGGAAACTAGCAACAGGCTTGAAACAAGAATCAAACCTAGTTCCACCGAAAGACCAATACCCATGAGAGAGGCTGCTCCAATAGAGAATCCGAGAGCTGCAATAAGCCTCGAGCCAAAACGATTTACCAGAAAACTCGCAAAGAAAATTCCAAGCAATCCACCAACTGCATACAGCATGGTGAAGATTCCAAACTCGAGGTCATTGAACCCAAGCAGCTGCTGCACCTCTGGACCGCGACTAACCCAGGTGGAGAACAAGAAAGCTCTGGCAAAAAATAGAGCTGCGGAAGCGGTGGACCAAACAAATAGTGACGGCTTTGACAATTGATACCTAACTTCTTTCGTTTTCAATAAAGCTCCATGAGACCGCGTGAGTGATCATCATGTGAACATCTTCAATTCGACCCATGTTTGGTTCTGGAACTCTGATTTCAAGCTCGACTAAAGAGCCTAACTTCCCGCCATCCCTGCCGGTCAGTCCGACAGTCCGAGCGCCGATAGATTTTGCATACTCAACCGCCTTGATGACATTGTTTGAGTTCCCAGAGCCCGAGATTGCAATTACGAGATCTTTTGGTTCTAGGAAGTTCTTGAGTGGCTCAACCAGTGCTTGGTCGTAGTCAACATCATTGCTGTATGCGGTGAGGGTGGAAACCGAGTCATTTAGGCACATAACCTTGAAGCGCTCAGTTTTTTCATATGAGGCACCCTTGACTAGATCGTTGACCCAGTGCGAAGCGGTGGAGGAGCTGCCGCCATTACCCATTGTGAAGATCGTCTGATTGGCAGCACGAGTTTCTGAAAGCCAGGAAATCAAGGTTTCGATTTTGGAGGCTTCGACAAGGTCGATGGCCTCTTTCACCTTTGCCAAATAATTAGCCACGTAGTTCATTTAGTGCCAACTCTCTTGCTCCAATTAATACATTTGAATTACCCAGTGTTGAAAACTCCAGCTTGGTTTGCGTCTGGTCCAAAAGTGGCTCCAGCTGATTCAATAAAGCAGACTCTAACCTAGGACCAGCCTTAGTTATGCCACCGCCCAAAACCAAGAGCTCGGGATTGATAAGTCTTACCAGAGTCGATAACCCCGCGGCTAGTCGCGCGCTGTATTCCAACAAGAAACCATCGTCAAGCAAGAGCTCTTGAGCAGCTTTTCCATAATCTTTTCGCAACCAATAGCCGCTGCAGAATCTCTCAAGGGTTCCACGGTTACCCAATTCATCTGCCGGGCCGGATGGATCAATCACGATGTGACCTAGTTCTCCGGCAAGTTCACCGTGGCCGCGATAAATCTTTCCGTTGATAATCAACCCAGCTCCAATTCCAGTGGAGACAGTCACATAAGCAAGGTTTGATTGCCTGGAACCTCGGGAAACAAACTCACCGAGGGCTCCAACATTGGCATCGTTGTCTGCAACTGCTGGTAGCCCAAGCACACGCTTTGACCACTCAGAGAAATCGAATTCTTCCCAACCAGAAACGTGGACTGACCTTTTCACTCTTTGATTAGCAAAATCAAAGGGCCCGCCAAAGCTAATTCCAACTCGATCAATGGATTTATCCTTGGCGACTAATTCGGCAGCGTATAGCGCTAACTGGTCCAGGATTTTTTCGGGGGTTATATAGTCCGCCGTCACGAGCTCTAAGAAGCTCTCTAGGTTGCTGTCCGAGGCAATGCTGCACTTAGTTCCGCCAATGTCGAGTAGCAATGCAGTCATGAAAAAAGCATAACGAGACATCACGACGTCACACGTGTCAGGGCCGACTATTTTTGAGTCTTTAGAAGAGGTTGAAATCTTCCTCTATCGAATTGCCTTCAAGACCAAGTCTGTAATCGCCTTTTTGTTGGCGGGAGTGAGTTTTGTCAGTGCGAAAGATGTTGGCCACATCGAACCAGAATCTAGGTTTGCTGACTCATCAAAGCCAAGGGTTGAGTACCTTGATTTCCACTTGCCAGCATTTTGAAAAAAGACCAACACTTTGCCGTTCTTGTAATAAGCAGGCATTCCATACCAAGTCTTTGGCTCAAGCTCTGGAGCGATAGATGTGATCAGTTTGTGGATTGCCAAAGCAAGTTCTTTGTCTTCCTTGTTCATAAGCTTCACTTTTTCCATAAGCTCTGCCTCGCCCTTTACACCCTTTGCCTTGTTTTTGAGCTCTTGAGCTCTGTCCTTCATGGCCTGGCGCTCAGCTGCACTGAAAGTCTTGGTGCTTTTTGCTTTACTACTCGCTGGTGCTTTAGCCATTGTTTGCGACCTCCATTGAATTCAGTTTGGTGACATTTGCCATATGTGCGAAGTCTATCTGTCTATAGATTCGGGCAAAATAACCCCAGGCTACATTTCAAGAAACGCAATTGAGAGCAAAAGCTTAGAAAGTTCTGGGAAAACTAACAGGAGTCCTAAAGGTAAGCAGACACCAAATAACATAGAAGTACATCAATCTTCTGCTTGGCCAAGAGGCAATCAATAACGCCCCCGGGTTGGCTTTCTAACGAATGGAATTGCACTTGGCTACTTTGCTATACAAACTTGGATTGTTTTCGGCTCGTCGCGCCTGGCAAGTAATTGTCGCCTGGATTGTCATCCTTGGTATCACCGCCGGGCTCGCGCTTTCCTTAGGTGGAAAACTAACCACCAGCATCTCAATCGATGGCGTTCCCTCACAACAAGTTGTCGACGAGCTTCAAAAGACTTTTCCAGACGCATCCCGAGGATCAGGGCAAGTTGTCTTTCATAAGCCAAGTGGTGTGTTTAACCAAGAAGACATAGATGCAATTACCTCCGCGCTAACTGGCACAGAAAAACTCCCGGGAATTGCTGAAGCTTTGAACCCCTTCGACGTTCAAGTACAAATCGATCAAAGTGATGCGGATTTGGTTGAGGGTAAAAAGAAACTGCTTGACGCCCAGGCAATAGTCGATCAGGCAGTACTCGAGCTCGCCGCTGGCCAGCAAGAAATAGACGCAGGCAAAACGAAACTCGCTGGTGGTCTAGCTGTCATACAGGCAACCAGAGAAGATTTAACCGCGAACTTAACCTTGGTGAATGCAGGAATAAAGCAGTTTACCGACGCGGGTGCTGCGCCAACTGCCCAACTACTTGGAAGCAAGGCTCAACTAGATGCTGCATTAACTGAACTTGCTAAACAGGAAGCAATTGCAAATGCTTCCACCGCTGAGCTTGAAAAAGCTGAACTAGAACTCGCAGCTGGGGCAGAAGAAGTCGCTGCTGGCAAACTCGAACTAGAAGTAGCGAAAAGAGATCTCGAGTCGGCCCAGAATCTAATCAATGCCTCCGCAAATTTCACAACCGTTTCCAATGATGAAACTGTTGCGTTAGCAACAATTCGTTTCGATAAAAGAGGTACCGAGCTAGAAGCTGGAACTAGAGAGTCAGTTGTTGAGTATCTCCAAGAAGCCGACCTAAATGGAATTGAAGTGGAGTTCTCACAAGAGCTAACTCAGTCCTTTGGCGACATTTTGGGTGTTGGAGAAATTGTCGGCCTAATTAGCGCTGCAATTGTGCTGTTTATTTTGCTTGGCACGTTTATAGGTGTCTCGCTGCCAATCTTCTCTGCAATCGTCGGAGTTGGAATTTCGGCAACAATTACCTTGGCTTTGGCTTCTCAAATTGAAATGACCTCAACTACTCCGGTTCTTGGAGTCATGCTGGGTCTGGCGGTAGGTATTGACTACAGCCTCTTTATAGTCAATCGTCACCGCAGGCAGCTTAAATCTGGCGCGAAGCTCAAAGAATCAATCGCTATTGCAAATGGAACCAGCGGAAACGCTGTGCTCTTTGCTGGAGTGACAGTTGTCATCGCACTTGTTGCGTTGAACCTAACTGGAATTGGTTTTGTTGGCCTGATGGGATCAATGGGTGCAATTGCCATTGTTTTTGCCGTGCTTATTGCACTCACCGTTACACCAGCTGCACTGTCCTTGATTGGTGACCGCATTCTCACTAAGAAGGAACGAGCCAGCATCTCAACAGCCGCCAAGCGCAAAAAAGCCGCTACGGTCAAAACTTCAAAGGCGCCAGTTTGGGCTACCAAGAACCCTTGGCTTGCACTAGCTGCAACAATTTCTGTTCTGGTAATTATGGCAATCCCCCTTTCTGAAATGAGACTTGGGTTGCCAGATGGTGGTTCCGAGCCAACAGACTCGAGCGCATACAAGTCATACACCTTAGTTAGCGATGCTTTTGGACCAGGCTTCAACGGTCAAATCACAACTGTTTTGGAATTAAACGAACCGGTGGCCGAACAAGACACTCTCACTTTGCAGGCCGAGATGGCGTCAGCGCTAGCCGGTCTTGAAAACGTAACTGCCGCCGTTCCGGCTGCAGTGTCGGATGACAAGAAGACTTTCTTGTTCCAGGTTGTGCCAACCGGCGGGCCTTCGAGCGTTGAAACTGAGCAGGTTGTCTATGAGATTCGTGACCTGAACCAGATGGTCGAGGATAAGTACGATGGCAAGATTGGTGCAATAGGTATCACTGCAACCAACATCGACGTTTCAGACAAGATCTCTGATGTGCTACCGCTTTATTTGTCAACTGTCATAGTGCTATCGCTTCTGCTTTTGATGCTGGTATTCCGCTCGATATTGATACCGATTCTTGCGGCGGTGGGATTCTTACTTACCGTTACTGCAACTCTCGGAGCGGTTGTGGCGGTCTACCAATGGGGTTGGCTATCAGAGCTGCTGGGTGTGACAAGCCCTGGTCCAATCCTTAGCTTCTTGCCGATATTCCTAATCGGAATAATTTTTGGTCTGGCTATGGATTATCAGCTCTTCCTGGTTTCAGGAATGAGAGAGGCCTTTACTCACGGCAAGAAACCAAGGGATGCAATCAACTACGGAATTCACCAAAGCAGGGGAGTGGTGGTTGCGGCAGCGCTGATCATGGTCACAGTCTTTGGTGGATTCGCGTTCTCTCACCTGGCAACAATCCGTCCTATTGGCTTTGGTCTAGCAATTGGAGTTTTGATGGACGCCTTCTTAGTCAGGCTGATTCTGGTTCCTGCGGCAATGACAATTCTTGACAAGTCTGCTTGGTGGATTCCAAGGTGGCTAGACAAGGCTTTGCCAGACGTCGACGTTGAGGGAACCAAGATCGAGAACAAGAAGCTTCACTAGAGGCGAGCTATACGGAGAAGTATTTAGCCTCTGGGTGATGGAATACGAAAGCATCGGTTGACTGCTCTGGGTGAAGCTGTAATTCCTCAGACAAGCTGACTCCAACTCGCTCCGGCATCAGTAGCTCAACTACCTTCTTGCGATCTTCCATTTCAGGACAAGCTGGGTAACCCAGTGAGAATCTGGCACCGCGATACTTCAAGTCAAAGTATCCCTGCATGTCTTCTGGCTCTTCATTTGCAAAACCAAGCTCAGCTCTGATGCGGGAGTGCCAGTACTCGGCCAAAGCTTCGGTTAGTTGCATCGCTAAACCATTTAGCTCCATGTAGTCGCGGTAGCTGTTTTCTTCGAAAAGTACCTTGGTAACTTTCTCAACCGCAGAACCGAAAGTCACAAGCTGAACCCCAAACACATCGATCTCACCTGATGCTCTGGAACGGATGTAATCCGATAGGCAAAGGTGGCCATCTCTTCTTTGTCTTGGGAAGCTAAATCTCATTCGGTCAGTGCCGATAGCTCCACCTGATCCGCCATCTGGTGCAAGCAAGCCAGCTTTGCCAACAAGTCCCGATGAATCGTTATTGTGGTGCAAAACAATCAGGTCTTCGCCTTCTGAAACTGCAGGGAAGTATCCGTAAACAACCGATGCGTCAGCAATTGCTTCAGAGAGAATGCGATCTAACCAATACCTAAGTCTTGGTCTTCCTTCGGTTCGAACCAATTCCTCGTAACCTGGTCCGTCTCCTCGGGTGGGCTTTAGTCCCCATTGACCCATAAAGGTGGCGCGTTCGTCCAAATAAGAAGAGAAGTCAGCAAGGGCAATTCCCTTCACAATTCTGGTTCCCCAGAAAGGAGGGGTTGGAACGGGGTTATTGCTTGCTACCTCGGAGCGGGCCGGCATGTTTTCTGGCTCAGTTAGAACTAATTTGCTAGGTGCGTGGATTCTCTTTTTCAGTGGCTTCAATCCAACTGATCCGGCATCGGCGCCTCGAGCAATTGCAACCAGCGGCTCCATTAGATCAAGTCCTTCAAAAGCATCTTTGGCATAACGCACTGTTCCATCAAACTCGCCAGCTAAGTCGTCTTCAACAAAGGACCTGGTAAGGGCAGCGCCTCCCAGAATGATCGGCCACTTCTTGGCAAGCCCTCTTGACCCAAGTTCTGAAAGGTTCTCGCGCATAACAACGGTTGATTTCACCAAGAGACCACTCATACCGATGACATCTGCATTGTGCTCTTCGGCAGCCTTGATGATGTCAGCAACCTGTTGTTTAATACCGATGTTTACTACGTCGTAGCCGTTATTGGTCAAGATAATGTCTACGAGGTTTTTCCCAATGTCGTGAACGTCGCCTCGCACGGTGGCTAAAACAATTTTTCCTTTGCCGGCAGCTTCACTTTTTTCCATGTAAGGCTCTAGAAGCGCGACGGCTGATTTCATAACTTCGGCAGATTGCAAAACAAAAGGTAACTGCATCTCTCCGGCACCAAAGCGCTGACCCACAATTTGCATTCCGGCGAGCAGGTAGTCGTTGATGATTGCAAGTGGTTTGTTTCCTTCAGATCTCGAAAGCTCAAGATCGTCTTCTAGACCCTTGGATTCGCCATCAATGATTCGTCTTTCAAGTCTTTGGTTCACTGGAAGTGCCGCTAGCTCAGCTGCGCGAGCATCGCGTATCGATGCGGAGTCAACGCCATCGAATAGATCCAACATGGCAGATAGCGGGTCGTAAGTGAGATTCCTATCCGCGTCGTATTCACGGCGGTCGTAAATCAAATCGAGAGCAACTTTTAGTCGATCTTCTGGGATGTCCGCCAGTGGAACAATCTTGGCCGCATCGATGATGGCGGAATCGAGTCCTGCCTGGGTAGCTTCGTTCAGGAACACCGAGTTCAGAACAGATCTGGCCGCTGGGTTCAAACCGAAGGAAACATTGGAAACACCTAGGGTTGTGTGAATACCTGGGTACTTGGTTGTGATTTCCTTGATGGCACCAATGGTTTCAAGTCCGTCACGACGGGTTTCTTCTTGACCGGTTGCGATCGGGAAAGTAAGGGCGTCCACGATGATGTCTTCTACCCTCATGTCCCACTTAGAAACTAGGTCATCAATCAATCGGGAAGCGATACGAACCTTGTCAGCCTGGTTTCTGGCCTGACCCTGTTCGTCAATGGTTAGCGCAATCACGGCTGCACCGTGTTCTTTAACAATTGGCATGATCTTGGCAAAGCGCGAAGATGGACCATCGCCGTCTTCGAAGTTGACGGAGTTCACAACAGGTCTTCCACCGATTAGTTCAAGACCAGCTTGAATAACCGCGGGCTCAGTTGAGTCAATAACAAGTGGCAACGTTGAAGCACTGGCTAGTTTTGAGACAAGGGTTCGCATGTCGGCGACTCCGTCTCGGCCGACATAGTCAACAGAGACGTCCAACAAATGGGCGCCATCGCGCACTTGCTTGCGCGCGATGTCGACGCAGTCTTCCCATCTTTCATCGAGCATTGCCTGCTTGAAGGCTCTGGAACCATTGGCATTAGTTCTTTCACCAATTGCAAGATAGGTATTGTCCTGGGAAAGCGGCACGTGCTGGTACAAACTTGCAACACCGGGTTCAATTTCGATAGTTCTTTTGTGAATGCTTGAGTGGCCGAGTCTGTCAACAACTGCCTTCAAGTGAGCAGGTGTTGTGCCACAGCAACCACCAATCATTGCCAAGCCGAATTCTTTAACAAACTGTTCGTGAGCAGTTGCCAATTCTTCTGGTCCCAGTGGGTAGCTAGCACCGTTGGCGGTTAGAACTGGAAGACCTGCGTTTGGCATAACCATGACCGGAACCCTTGAGTGCTTCGAAAGCTGACGAAGGTGCTCGCTCATTTCGGTTGGACCTGTTGCACAGTTCAAACCGATCATGTCAACACCAAGTGGTTCGATTGCGGTAAGTGCTGCGCCAATCTCTGAACCCATAAGCATGGTTCCGGTTGTTTCAACAGTTACTTCAACAAAGATGGGCAGCCTGGTTCCAGTTTCCAAAATCGCCAACCGGCAGCCATTAATGGCTGCTTTGGTTTGGAGTAGGTCCTGCGAGGTTTCAACCAGGAAAGCATCGGAGCCACCCTTGATTAGGCCAACAGCTTGTTCCTTGAAGGTATCTCTCAGAAACGCGTAGTCAACGTGGCCCAGGCTTGGAAGTTTTGTTCCAGGCCCCATCGAACCCAAAACCCAGCGCGGCCTGGAATCTTTCTCAGTAAAACCATCGGCGGACTGGCGAGCAATTCTTGCCCCGACTTCAGCTAGCTCTTCAATTCGATCTTCTATTCCGTAGTCGGAAAGGTTTGACCAGTTTGCTCCAAAGGTGTTGGACTCAATGCAATCGATTCCGGCTTCAAAATAGGCGTCGTGGACACTTCTAACAATGTCGGGTCTTGTGACATTGAGAATTTCATTACAACCTTCTAGGTTTTGAAAGTCTTCAAGAGTAGGTTTACGCTCCTGTAATTCAGTACCCATGGCACCATCGGCAATCACCACGCGAGTGGCAAGTGCGTCCATAAGCCCTTGAGCTCTTGGCGCAAAGGCCATGGCTTTAATGGTGTGCATTAACGAATTCCTGCTCTTTGAAGTACTTGGGTAACACTTTCGTGTTGGTTGAATGCGTAAAGGTGCACCCCTGGTGCACCTGCATCAACTAGTTCTGATACAAGATTAGCGGCCCAGTCAATTCCTGCCTGCTTGGCATCATCTTTAGAGGTGACACCAAGTAGTTTGGCCAAGCCTTCTGGGTTTTTCTCACCGGTTAGCTCAATTACTCGATTAAGTCTCTGCATCGAGGTAACCGGCATGATGCCAGGCAAAATCGGGATTGTTACACCAGCATCTTTGGCTAGCTTCACAAACTTCACGTAATCGGCAGCGAAGAAGAAAACTTGTGTGATGGCATAATCTGCTCCCGCATTTTGCTTAGCAAGCAGAGCTTGGATGTCTTGACTGATGCTGTCAGAGTCGGGATGACCGTTTGGAAAGGTTGCTACCGCGACATTGAGCTCGGATCTGCTGTTTCCTCGTTCTTTGTGAACCTGGGAGATCAATTGGACTAGCTCGGAAGAGGTCTTTAGCTCACCTTTTGGTTCTACAGGCATCCCAGGCTGGGGGTCTCCTCTTAGGGCAAGAAAGTCAGTGATTCCCTCATCCATGAATTGACTGACTAATGCCTTGGTTTCCAAAAAGCTATGGCCAACGCAGGTTAGGTGACCCAAAGCCGCCGCTTGGGTGTTTTTGAGGATGAACTTCAGCACCTCGAGGGAATTCTTGGTCGAAGATCCACCAGCCCCAAAGGTCACTGATATAAAGGTGGGGTCCATTTTGGCGAGCTCGATTATGGAGGTTTCTAGGCTCTCGCCAGAGTTTTGGTCCCTGGGAGGGTAGACCTCAAAGGAAACTCGAACCTGATTACTCAAAACAACTCCCCGTCATTGGATTCAAGCCTATCTTCAATAAGGCCCATACGGCTGGCCTAGTTTGGCTAAACATGATCCCCGAAGACTAAAAGTGCTCACTTAATCAATCGGTTTCGTTCCCTAACGAATAGTTCCTTGAGGTACTTAGCCATTGCATAAATTACCAACGAGTAAGCAAGCACGGTTATGGGAAGAATCGAAACTTCTTCTTTGTCTCTCATTCCGACCAGCATCCACGAAGCTCCCATAAACGCAGCTTGGCTTAGCACTGCAGAAACCAACAGAAGCGAAAGTCCAGATCGTCTCAAGACAAACCAGGCAGGGAGAACTAGTAGCGTCAGGAGGTACTCAACCCAAACGGTAACACGGATTTTTTCGAGGTTCGAAGCTATATCAAAAGCAAACTTATCGATGGACCTTGATGGGCTCCAGTAACTTTGAAATGGTAGTACCGAACCATTCGCAAAGGCGTAAGTTAAATCGTTGCTTGCATTCGGGCCTTCGTTGGTAAAAACAAGGCTTTTTGGGTCTTGCTCAACAGGCAAGAAGCCATCCTGGTAAACACCCCAATCATGCAATACTCCGAAACTTACCTTGTTGAAAACGTGGCCCGGATTACTTCGGAGGTATTCAAGATACACAGCTCGGCCTTGCTTCTCGCCTTCGGCAAGTCCAACGTTCCAATAGATTGGGGTTGGCTGACTGAAGTGGCTATACCCCGGTGGGAGCTTTCCAGCATTTGTAACTTCAATAAGTTGATCTCGATCCATAGCCATGATTTCATTCCATAACGAAATACTTTGTTTTTTAGTTGTGGCGTCGGCACTGTTATCGATTGTTCGGTAGGCAAACGCTTCACCGGTAGGTAATTGCTGAATAAGTGCCTTCCAGCGAAGAGCCTCTATACCGAGATCCTCGTTATCTTTTTTCAGGTAGTAGTGATCCATCGACGACGTGAGAATCCATGCGCTGTCGTAATTCAGAGTTGCGGTGCCTGTTCTTGGCTCGTGATAAGAGCTCGCAAAAAAAGAAACAAAGGCAAGAGCGCTAATTGTTGCCGCAGTTAACCCCAAAGCAATCCTTTTGAAAGTCAGGCCACTAAACACAAATATCGTAATCAAGCCAATAATTACAACTAGGGAATTAAATTTCACCAAATAGGCCAGTGAAAAAACTAATCCCGTGATCGACGATAAGACAATGACCCTGGGTACGGTTCTCTGCCTGGCCGCGGTGGCTGCTAGAAGCAACGAGAGGATTAGAAGGTCACCTTGGAGCCACTCGGGAGAAGCAGAATTCAGACCGCCCCAGAAACCAACGTAAAGGGAATTTCCAAGGACAAAAACAGACGCTGCGACTGCGTTTGTCAGGCGCCACAACAAGAACACAGCCATAAGAAAAAGAATCAAGTGAAGGATGTTCTGTGCCCATTGGACGCTTTGCAGCCATTCAATGTCACTGAATGCCTCAGGTATTGGAACTCCCGCTGTTCGCATAACAATTCTGTTCAAAACAAAACTGTAGCCTGGGGCCAAAATCAGATTTGATGAGCCACTTAAAATCATTTCTAGGTAAAAAGTGTTGTCAGATCTTCCAGCATTTAGAGGATATCCAGTTGCAAAAAAGACTTGCATTACAGCGGCAATCACCAGCGAAGGAAGAAGAAGCGTGGCTTCTCGTGGAGCTTTACTAAACCACCTAATCATGTTCGTAACTCCGAAATATCTCTTCTTGAAGCAGCTGAAAATAGTCTTTGTGTGTTCCCAATCAGACTAGTCTCGCTTTAGAAGCAGCCTTTATCCAGTGGATAACATCCTCAACAATTTTGCTCAATTCGGCATGAGCACTGAAATCAGGGGTCTGGGTTTAGATTCTCGTGAACTCGTGTCCTGATCAGCCAGTCAGGGAACTCGTTTATTCGCCCTAGGCCGCCCAAAAGGGCACCTTTCCTGCCTTGATTGCAGGCCAAACTGACCCGGCAATGGATTTTGTAGACCAAGAAATATGCCACTATGATTTTCATTACTAACCAAACTAGAGAGGTACCCGAGATGACAGAATTGCGTCCTTCGCTATCTTTCGTTTGTGCAATGGGTATGTCAATGGCGTCTATGGAGCGAATGCTCTAGACGCTTGGTTTCTGCGTTTTTTCAACGGTGAACTAAGCCGCGGGGGTAAAGCTCCGCAAATTTCAAACACAACAAATCAAGTAAATACCTTCATATCCAACTAAGTCGGCCTCCGGCAAAAACAGAAAGAGATACAAACCATGTCAAGAAAAAGCACACTATCCCGCATAAGGGCGGGAATTGCAGCAGCAGCCATTGTGGCATTTGCCCTAACTGGTTGCGCACCTGCAGACACCGCAGCAACAGATGAATCAGCAATCACCACCATCACACCAGGAAAGCTAACCATCGGAACTGGCCTACCAGCCTATGAGCCATGGGTAGTTGGAGATGCACCTGAATCAGGCGAGGGCTTCGAGGCAGCAGTTGCTTACGCAATCGCAGCCGAGCTTGGCTTCGCAGCTGAGGACGTTGTATGGGTTCGCACCACATTCGACGAGGCAATTGCTCCAGGAGCTAAGAACTTTGACTTCAACTTGCAGCAGTACACCATTACTGAAGAGCGCAAGGCGAACGTTGACTTCTCAGACCCTTACTACACAACTACACAGACAGTTATCACAGTTGCTGGATCAGCCGCTGAGAACGCCACCTCACTTGCAGAGCTAAAGGACCTACTTGTTGGTGCAGCTTCAGCTACCACCAGCTTCACAGCGATTGAGGAATTCATTACTCCAACCGCTGGAGCTCAGGCATTCAACTCCAACGACGACGCCAAGGCAGCGCTTCAGAGCGGACAGCTTGACGCACTTGTAGTTGACCTTCCAACCGCACTGTACCTAACCTGCTGTGATCTAACCGATGGAAAGATTCTTGGACAGATTACTGGCGCTGAAGGTGGAGACAGCTTTGGTCTAGTACTAGACAAGGGCTCAGCACTAACTGCAGCTGTTAACGCAGCCATCAAGGCACTGCGCGACAACGGAACACTTGCAGAGATAGAGAAGAAGTGGCTAACTGACACCAGTGCGCCAGTTCTAAAGTAAGGCAGTAAATTGTTAAGGGGGTGGGAAACCACCCCCTTTTCTAATAGGGGAGCTATGTCAGATTCGAACCCATCAGAGGCGGAACGCCGCCGCCGGGTTTGGCGAGCCAAGCGCAAGCAGAAATCCATAGCGGTTTCACTTCTTTCGACTCTGGCGTTTGCAGCTCTGGTTTGGTTTGGGCTTTTGGCAACACCGGGTTGGGAAAGAGTCCAAGGTTTCTTTTTCGATTGGGATGTAGCGGTTGCTGCCTTCCCAAGAGTTTTTGATGGGCTGATGCTCAATCTTCGAGTTCTAGTGGCTGCGGCAATCTTGGTGTTGGTTTTTGGTCTCTTGTTGGCAATCTTTAGAACGCTCAAGAATCCAGTGTTTTTCCCACTGAGAGTTCTGGCCCAAGGGTATGTAGATCTATTCAGAGGCCTGCCACTGATTATTGTTTTGTACCTAGTCGGCTTTGGAATTCCAGGGCTTAGGTTGGAATTTCTTGGGCGGATTCCTTCTGAGGTTCTCGGCATCATCGCACTGACACTCACATATAGCGCCTACGTGTCCGAAGTTTTCAGAGCCGGTATCGAAGCCGTTCACCCATCGCAGCGCATGGCAGCAAGATCACTTGGCCTTAGCTATCCAAAGTCGATGAGGTTAGTTATTTTGCCGCAGGCTATTCGCAAAGTCGTCCCACCACTGATGAATGACTTTGTTGCCTTGCAAAAAGACGTTGGATTGATCTCCGTGCTTGGTGCAATTGACGCCGTTCGTGGTGCTCAAATTGAAGTTGCAAAGTTTGCCAACTTTACTCCGTATGTTGTTGCCGGCTTACTGTTTGTCTTGCTGGCAATTCCAACCGTGAGGCTAGCTGATCGAATTCAAAGAAAGTATTCCGAACGTGAACAGGCAGGTAATGCACTGTGATCGATTGGACTAAACCACGTCTGAAGGTAGTCAACCTCAAAAAGAACTATGACACCAAGGTGGTTCTTGATGGGGTGGACCTTGAGGTATTTCCAGGCCAGATTGTTGCCGTTATTGGCTCGTCGGGGTCTGGAAAGTCAACGGTGTTGCGCTGTGTGAATTTACTGGAAGATATTCTCGATGGACAGATCTTCCTAGAAGGCGTTGAGATCTCCGAGCCCGATGTTGACCAAGACAAAGTTCGCGAACAAATTGGACTAGTTTTTCAGTCCTTCAACTTGTTTGGGCATCTTTCAATTTTGGAAAACATTACTTTGGCTTTGATACATGTCAAAAAGATGTCAAAGGTAGAAGCTAGGCAGAAAGCCCTTACTTGGCTAGAGAGAATTGGCCTAGCCGATAAAGCCGATTCTTATCCAGACAAACTTTCCGGGGGACAGCAACAGCGCACCGCAATTGTTCGAGCAATTGCCATGGAGCCCAAGGTTTTGCTGCTCGATGAGGTAACAAGCGCGCTAGACCCAGAACTGGTTGGAGAAGTGCTCTCATTGATTAAGGACCTCAAGGCATCTGGAACCACCATCCTGATGGCCACCCACGAGCTCTCGTTTGCAAGAGAAGTTGCCGACTGGGTAATTTTCTTGGAAAAGGGAAAAATTCTTGAACAGGGCGGAGCTAAAGATTTCTTTGACAACCCAAAGCAGCCAAGGACTAAAGAGTTCCTAACGCGAATGATCAAGCGCTCCGAACAGTAATCAAACAGCTAGGCTTATTGCATGTCCCGCAAAGCCCTCTTGTTGTTTTTGGGGACCGGGTTAGCCTGGGGACTCCCGTACTTCTTTATTCAAATAGCGCTTGAGGATTTTTCGAGCTACTCAATCATCTTCATCCGTGTACTAATTGGCGCGGCCATTATGGTTCCACTGGCCTTGAACTCTGGTGCTCTAAAGATTGCGCTCAAGCACTGGCAATGGGTTCTATTCTTCGCGGTTATGGAAATGGTTATTCCTTGGTGGCTAATCACTGAAGCCGGTAGACACATCTCCTCTGGCCTTACCGCCTTACTGATTGCAACAGTTCCTATGTTTGGGGTTGTTGTAGCCAGCCTCCTAGGTGACAAGTCGATCAGAAACCCCAAGACTTTAATTGGCATGGTTGTTGGATTCGCTGGAGTTGTTGCTCTGGTCGGTATCGACTCATTCCAGGGAATTGTGGATCCAATCTGGGTTGGGGCTGTAATCCTTGGATCCATTGGCTACGCAATTGCACCTGCTGTTATTTCTTACAAGATTGGGTTTGTGCCGACCACGGGAGTTATAAGCCTGTCTATGGTTTTCGTAGCTATTGCCTATTTAGTTCCGGCAATTACCCAGTTGCCGCTGGAAATAGCCAATACGCCAAGCTTTGAATCCTGGTTGGCGCTTCTGGGCTTGGGTGCCATTTGTTCCGCCCTGGCTTTTGTGCTCTTCTTTGCATTGATTAAAGAAATAGGTGCCCCGAGAGCCACACTTATTGTTTACATCAATACCTTGGTGGCGCTGCTACTAGGAGTTGTATTCCTGAGTGAGCCAATTACTCCAGGCCTTCTGATTGGGCTTCCTCTGGTATTGGTTGGAAGCTGGCTGGCTGGTCAAAAATACGTGGCTAAACAGCCCACAGCCAGCTAATCGGCGGTTAAATCCTTTGTTTTCGGTCTATTTGACATAAATCCCAGTCCATTTGAGTAAAAATTCTGGTATTTTGATTCAAAGCAGGAATTTATTCATAGAAAGCCCCAGGAATGCAAAAAACGACCCAAATTCTTATCGACCAGTCTCACCGTCAAGCTTGGAGCATTGATGCCGAGAAGGCCAAAGAGCTAAACCCTGGCAACCCTCAAGATTCTGGGTACTCAAAGTTAGTGCTCTCAGCTGAAGCATCGGGGTTTGGAGTTCGCTCACACCAAACAGGAACTTTCACCAAAGAGTCTTTGAGCGGAGTTGATGTATTAGTTATCCCACACGCATCCGATGATGATTGGGAGAAAACCTTAGGTGAGGGTTCACCGAAATTAACCTCCGATGAGATCTCAGCCGTTAAAGACTTCGTATCAGCCGGTGGTGGACTTGTGGTTCTAGGAGAATCTGAACAGCCAAAGTACGGAAACAATTTTTCGGAGCTCACTGAGCAGTTCGGTATCAAGATTGCAAACGCAACTGTTCAGGATTCTGAACACAACTTCAAAGGTGTTGCAACCTGGGTGCTTGCTGATCTGAAGAAATCATTTGAATTTGATCTTGGTTTCAAAGTAGAGCAGACCGCTTTCTATCGCTCCGGAGTTTTAGAAATCAAAGCTGGTTCGGATGCTCACGTGATTGCAACCAGCTCAATTTCTGCGACACCTTCAGAGGCAGCTCTAGTTGCAGCAACTAAGTTTGGAAAGGGGCGAGTAGTTGTTCTTGCCGACAGCGACATTTTCGGTGATGACTCAATCGATGAATTAGATAACAAAAACTTTTGGATCAACATCGCATCCTGGGTCTCCGGTGGAAAAGCTGCCGCGCTAGCGCAAACTAGAAAAGACCCATCCTGGGCCGCAAGCGACCCAAGCTGGCTAAAACTTGCTGCCGCAGTGGAGACCATAAAGCCGATGCAAATCAAGGACGGGTCAATAGATTCAACTGCACACAATCTAGTCGAAGCCAACAAGCAGATCGCTCTTGTGTTGGAAGCAATTACGGAGCTAACTCCGAGATTTGAGCACCAGATTGATTACCTTACTCAGGTCAGAAAAGACATCCAGGCATGGGCTGATGGTGGCTTCAAAGTGCCTGACTTCTATGACTCTCTGGAGCTATTCCGTCCGGATCTTAAGCGCGAGAACAACGTTGAGAACCTTGCCGTTTTTGCTATGTATACCCAAAACGGTAACCCGAACCGAAACCTTGAGGCGGTTATCACCAACACCTTCTGGCCTGACTGGCTTGCAGAAAAGGAGCAGGTTTACCAAAACAGCGCCTTTGTCCCGATTGAATTCGTGGCCTTTACTTCTGGCTACGACACCTTCTCGGCAGTGTTCTTTCCAGAGACCGTTGCTACCAGAGAGCTAGCCAAGTTCTACTGGGGAGGAATCTTCTGCGACCGTGAGGCTGCCAGATTCCGCATGGTCACGAGAGCTGCGCAGCAGCTGCTTTTCCTACCGCTTCCTCCGGATGCAGAAAGAGTTGTCAACGATCAATATCTTGCACAAGAAACTTATGTGCTTTGGGACTTGATTCACGACCGCACTCACTCCAAGGGTGATTTGCCATTTGATCCATTCATGATCAAGCAGCGCATGCCTTTTTGGATGTATGCATTAGAGGAATTGCGCTGCGACCTGTCAACGTTCAGAGAGACATTTGTGTTGGATGAGCAAGGCGAAAGACTTGGAAAGTACATCCGCTATGCAATCTTGTTTGATCGTTTGTTCCGTTTTCCAATCACTGGTCCAAGAGTTAGAAATTATGACGGACTTGGTGGACAGATAATTTTCAGTTACCTGCACCGCCACGGCGGCTTGAAGTGGACTGACAACAAACTTAGCTTTGACTGGGACAAGGTCAACGAGCAGATTGTTGCACTGTGTGGTGAAGTTGAGAGTTTGTATCACGATGGCATCGATAGATCCAGAGTGTCTCAGTGGATGGCATCTTACGAATTCGTTAGCGATCTAGTTCAGCCTCACCCTGCTTCAACCTGGGCCAAGGGTGCGGACTCTTTGCCGGTTGAGGGCGAACTGAAGGAAATGGTGAACGCAGTATTAGACGATGAGTTCCCATTAAATGTTTTCTTCGATACTCTAAATCGCAACTTACAAGATGTGATTCTCTCAACAAAAGGTGTTACTGCCTAAGGCGGCAAGTTTTTATGGAAGCTATAGACCGAAAAATTCTCACTCTCTTAGCTGAGGACTCTGAGCGTTCCCTACAAGATCTTGCTGCGAAGGTTGGATTACCGACATCGACGCTGCACCAAAGAATAAAGCGCCTAGAAACCCGGGGCCTGATCTTGGGCTACCAGGCCAAATTGGATCTTCGCAAAGTGGGGTTGAGTCTGACCTCATTTGTTTCACTGACACCTATTGATCCTGCAGCCCCAGATTCAATTCCAGCTCAGCTGGAATCTATTTCGGAGATCGAGGGTTGTTGGAGTGTTGCTGGAGAAGAAAGCTATATAGTCAAGGTGAACGTGTCTGAGCCTGCGGACTTGGAAGCACTTCTGGGCAAGATTAGAGCCCAGACAAATTGCTCGACCCAAACTACTGTTGTTTTATCAACCGCCTTTGAGAACAGACCACCGGCAATTCCAGAATCAGACCAGAACGATAGCTAGAGAAAGAAGCGAAACAGAAGATGACCACAAGAAAAATCTGGCGCGGATTTGCTAGCGATAACTATGCCGGTGTTCACCCAGCAGTATTTGAGGCGATGACCCAAGTCAATGAGGGTCATGAGATTGCCTATGGTGACGACACCGAAACAGAAAAGTTCAACAAAGTCGTGGTCGAAAACTTCGGCCCTAAGGCTGTTGGCTTTCCACTGTTCAATGGCACCGGTGCAAACGTAGTTGCGTTGCAGGCAGCTATCCAAAGGTGGGAAGCAGTTATCTGCGCGGACACTGCTCACATCAATGTTGATGAGGGTGGCGCTCCAGAAAAGATGGCTGGTTTAAAACTTTGGACGGTTCCAACTCCTGATGGAAAACTAACTCCGGAGCTAATTGAGTCACAGATTTTTGACATCGGTGTTGTTCACAGGGCCCAGCCTGGAGTCGTTTCGATAACCCAAACCACAGAGCTTGGTACTTTGTATAAAGCGGCAGAAATCAAAAAGATCGCCGAGCTTACCCATAAGCATGGGCTTTTGCTTCACCTAGATGGCGCGAGAATTTCAAATGCCGCCGCGGCGCTGGGGTTGTCTTTCAAAGAGTTCACCACCGATGTCGGGGTAGATCTTGTATCTGTTGGCGGAACCAAGATTGGCGGCCTTGGCGCAGAAGCTGTGGTTGTTGTTGACTCAAGCACTCCTCGAGGAAAGCAACTTGCAGAAGCTATGCCATTTCTTCGAAAGACCTCTATGCAACTACCTTCAAAAATGCGCTTTGTCTCGGCTCAGCTAAATGCCCTATTTGGTAACAAAGCAGCTCTAGCTCTAGCCAACGCAAAACACGCGAACCAGATGGCTAAAAAGCTCTACGAGGGAGTTGTTGCGATTGCGTCGAAGAGCTCGCTTGTCACAATTCCGAACCCAACTGAAGCAAACGCTGTCTTCCCGATCCTGCCTGAAAAGATCACCAACAAATTACTTGAAACTTATCGATTCTATGTTTGGAATCAAGCGACGGGCCAGGTTCGCTGGATGTGCGCTTGGGATACCCAAGAATCAGACGTCGATGGCCTACTTGCTGCCCTTGATGCTGCAGTTAGCTAAACCAAATAGCTAAAACAGGGAACAATAAACAGTTTTTATTAGTTGGGAATCAAATGAATAAAAAACCTGAAACTTCCGCGCCACTGACCGACCTATTGGACAAGCGTTGGAGCCCTAGAGCCTATGACGCTAACTATCTAATTGCAGATCAGGACCTGCTTTCTATTTTGGAAGCTGGACGCTGGGCCCCTTCTGCAAGTAATGGCCAGCCGTGGAGATTCTCGGTAGCGGTTCGAGGAACTGATGTTCACGACAAGGTGACGGCGGGACTTGGTGGCTTTAACCAGGCTTGGGCACCTACTGCTTCAGCCATGATCGTGATTTCAATTAAGAAAAATGAAGATGGCACATCAAGTGCAAAGAATTTCTATGACGCAGGCTTAGCCGTTGCGCTTATGACCGTGCAGGCGCAGTCACTAGATCTTCATTCTCACCAGATGGCTGGAATTGTTCCGGAACTTATCCAGGAAAGCCTTGCTATTCCTGCAGAATTCGAAGTTGCGGTAGTTGTAGCAATTGGCAAGATCACCTCGCCGGATGTATTTGAGGGAGCTGCTTACGAAAGAGAGATTGCTCCTCGAACCAGGCTGTCTCTCGAGGAAATTGTTCTGCACGGCAAGCCTTAGAGTTAATACGTGCCCATCACCGAACAAATAGCGCTCTGGTATGACCAGATTGGCCCGATTCTCTTTGTTGCGGCTGTTTGGGCTCTGGTTTTTGCAGGAACCGGACTACTAATTGGGGCCTTCATACCTTTTATTACAGGTGACTCACTTGTTTTTGCTGCAGGCTTGGTTGCGGCTAGTTTTCCAGAGAGTATCAATATCTGGGCTCTCAGCATCGGCATAGGAATCTTTGCATGGTTAGGTGACCAAGTTGGTTACACACTTGGCCGACACTTTGGCAGGCCATACCTAGACAAACGACAAGGTGCGATTATTCAAAGCGCCATCAGTAATGCAGAGAAGTTCTACCAGGCCTGGGGTTGGTGGGCCGTAGTTATCGCAAGATTCATACCAATGGCAAGAGTTCTAATCCCAGTAATTGCGGGAATTGGAAAAATGAATTACTACAAGTTCTTCTCAGCCAACCTAGTTGGCGCAGTGGTCTGGGGAATGGGGCTATCTCTTGCCGGCTACTTTGCAGCGAGCATTCCTTTCGTCAAAGATGCCACTTACATCCTTGCCGTGCTGGTAATCGCGGCATCACTTGTTGCAGGAATCAGGTCTTGGTACAAAAACAACAAATCTAAAGCCACTGCTTAAGGGTCTAGTTGTCGGTTGCGATTACTAGGTCTGCCAACGAAGCAGATTTTTCCCGAGCATAGAAATCAAGTTCCTGCGCGGCCCACATATCAAACTTGTCGAGATTTCCTTCTCGCTCTAGCCAACGAGCCTGACGAACTGGTTCTTTAGCCTCCAGCCAAATCCTCAAAAAGGCAACGGAAGAGGCGCGATCACCAAGTGCCCCACACCCTTCAATAATCAATGGAGTTCCTCCGGAAAATTCCATCCACGCGCCGCGTTGGTTTTGCACCCAATCCCACTGTTGCCAAGATGCTGTTTGTTTTTTTGTAAGTGGTTCAAGAATGAATCGGTTTAGGTAATCCGCGCCAAGACTCAGCCCTTCCCAACCGGGGTAAAGATCGTCCATATGGATAACCCTCGGTAATGACTCGCCTTGCTTGAAGAGGCTCTCTTGCAAAGACTTTGCAAAGGTTGACTTGCCGGAGTTGGATCGGCCATCAATTAGAACAATCGGTGTGATGTTTCCAAGATCAATCTGCTCAAGAACCTTGTCGGTGATTTCTTGAATGATTGCAGTGTTGGAAGGCAAGAAAAACCTATTGCTTGCTAGTCAGCAAGACCGTATAGACGGTCTCCAGCATCGCCAAGACCAGGAACGATGTATCCGATTTCGTTTAGTTTTTCGTCTAGAGCACCCAGCACGATTGTGACCTTCTGGTCGCCAACCGCTTTCTCAACAGCCTTGAGACCTTCGGGTGATCCGATTAGGCAAATTGCAATTACCTCTGAAGCACCGCGGTCAAAAACGTACTTGATGGAGTCAATTAAGGTGCCACCGGTAGCAAGCATCGGATCGATTATGTATACCTGGCGACCGGTTAGATCGTCTGGGAGTCTTTCGGCGTAGGTGAAAGGCTCGAGAGTTTTCTCATTGCGCTTGATACCAAGGAATCCAACTTCGGCGGTTGGAAGTAACTTTAGGATTCCCTCTAGCATTCCAAGGCCTGCTCGAAGGATTGGAACAATCAAGGGCAGTGGGGTACTTAGGCGAACACCTGTTGTCTTCACAAGAGGGGTCTCAATAGAAATCTCCTCAACTTTTATGTCCTTGGTGGCCTCATAGGTAAGTAGTGTGACTAATTCCTCAACAAGCTGTCTAAAGGTAGTCGAAGGAGTGTTCTTGTCGCGAAGGACCGTGAGCTTGTGGGTCACCAGCGGGTGATTGGCTATGTGGGTGCGCATGTAAATAAATCTAGTGGGTGCAAGCCGGTGCCAAGATGAGCCAAAGTGTTGGAATACTTGGAGTAAGGGAGTAAATAAGGAATGACTAACACTTGGGATTCGGCCATGACAATGGCTTTGGCCGAAGCCAACCAATCTGGCCAAGATGTGCCGGTTGGTGCTGTGTTAGTTGACCCCGATGGAAACGTAGTTTCCTCTGCACACAACGAGCGCGAGGCAACTGGAGATCCAACCGCTCACGCTGAGCTCTTGGCTATTCAAAGAGCCGGTAAAGCATCTTCGAAGTGGCGCTTGGATGAACTCACCATGGTTGTCACTCTGGAACCATGTGTGATGTGTGCGGGAGCGATAGTTGCAGCTCGTATCCCAAGGGTAGTTTTTGGGGCTTTTGATGATCGGGTTGGGGGAGCTGGATCTAGGTATGACCTGGTGCGCGATTCTAGACTCGGCTCACCAGTTGAAGTAATCACCGGTGTAATGCAAGATCAGTGCTCCAAGGTACTAAAAGACTTTTTTGAGAAACGGCGCTAAACACTAAGCTTTGTTCTGGTGACGTGTCCGAGCGGCCGAAGGTGCAACTCTCGAAAAGTTGTGTGCGTGAAAGCGCACCGTGGGTTCAAATCCCACCGTCACCGCCACAGCAGATAACTAGAGAGGTTTCAGATGAATTACAGAAAACACATGACCGTATTTGGGGTCATTGCCCTACTAGGTTTCATCCTGTTCTGGTTTATGCCTCAGCTTGGAGCGGCTATTTTCTTGCCGGCTCTTGGTGCTTACTTTGGCGCTCGCAAGGCTGAATCGGATGGCCCGACCCAACCTAGCTATGTTCTCTGGGGTATCTTCTTTGTGTTTGTGGCAATTGCGGTGGCAATCAGATTCTTGGTCCCTGAGGAAAACTTCGGTGGTTTTGAGTCGGGTCCAGAGAACCTGATTTTGCTCTGGGTATACCTTGGGTCTCTCGCGCTTGCTTTCCCACTGTTTGGCTACTTGGCCTACTTGCAGCGCGTTGGAAGAGCTAACTCCTGACTTGGTTTCAATGAGTTTTCAATAACTTTCGATAGCCAGTAGGACCAATTTTGAAGAATTATTCGGACATGACACGAATTTGGGTCTAAAAACAAGTGGCTACCCTCCTGTTTTCAGAGGGCGCATTTGGGGGTGTAGTTAGCATGGAAAAGTCGAGGAGGTTTTAGTGCACTGGAAGGCCTGCGCCATTGATGGCCCTGGAGGTGGGGGTAAGTCCACTCTTGCTGCCCAGCTTGCAACTGACCTTGGCGCAACCGTAATCTCCATGGATTCTTTTCTCCTTCCTGAAAGCAAGTACCGCCTTAGCGTCATCGCCAAAAACTATGATCTAGATCGCTTCTTTGAAGAGGTAACAGAGCCACTTCTTGACCATAGGGACATCAACTACCGAGTTATGGACCAAGCAACCCGCACACTATCGACCCAGAAGTTCAACGTCCCAGCTGGACAAAAGGTAATCATCGAAGGCGTTTACTCACTGGAGCTAAGTTTCCGTGACTCCTACGACTTCACGATTTTTGTTGATGCCCCCAAGGACGCTCTCATGGCAAGGGCCTTTAGTTTGGAGATCGAGGGCAAATCCTGGCTGGATAAGTGGCTCGAAGGGGAAGAAACCTACTTTGTTGCCCAGCACCCCAAGCTTGCGGCCACTTTGGTTCTTGACGGCACGAAGCCCTTTCCCGCAACTGCCGAAATCATGAACTATCTGAGCGAGAAGCGGGCCGAGGGCTAAACCCTGCGGATACACCCAAAAACGCTATTCATGGGTATTTAAACTGGGTGTTTACAAGTTTGCCAAATCGTTATAGACTCTCAACTTGACCCAAAAAAACCAGTGCGCATATTTTGGCGTGCCCTGTTCGCATATTGTGGCGACAATCGGTTTCGGGACAGCCCCAAATCTGACCGCTTTCTAACTTATGTGCCCTTGGAGGGACCGCCTTGGCTGCTTCGAAAAATGCAAAAAACACCCGTCTAGCATCACGACCATCGTTCGCGAAGGTGCAAGAACAGATTGATCTTCCAGATCTTCTCTCCTTGCAAACCGAAAGCTTCGAGTGGCTTATTGGCGGACCATCATGGAGAGCCAAAGAAGGCAACAAGGCCAAGACTGGTCTTGACGAAGTATTCGAAGAGATCTCTCCGATCGAAGACTCAGCAAACTCATCACAAGACCCGAAGATGGGTCTAGTTTTTGGTGACCCAGTTTTGTACGACCCTGCTTACACTCCAGACGAGTGCAAGACCAAGGGTAAGAGCTACACCCAACCTCTTTATATCAAAGCTGAATTCACCAACTACCTAACCGGTGAAATTAAGTCACAGACTGTTTTCATGGGAGATTTCCCAGTTATGACCGAAAAGGGAACTTTCGTTATAAACGGAACTGAGCGTGTTGTTGTTTCTCAGCTTGTTCGTTCTCCTGGTGTTTACTTCTCGGTTTCAACTAACACCACTGGAAACCTAGACGTTCGAAACAACAAAGCGCAGATCATTCCTTCCCGTGGTTCTTACCTAGAGTTTCTAACCGAGTGGGTTAGAGATGACCGTAAGCCAATCGCTCGTTTTGGTCAGCCTATTGTTCAGGTCCAGGTAGACCGCAAAACTAAAGTTTCTGCAACTATCTTCTTGAAAGCACTTGGATTTAGTAAAGAAGAAATCATTGCAGAGTTTTCTGACATCGAAAAGGCAGTTGGAAGCGCTGCTCCAACTTGGAAATACGATGTTGACCTAATTGCAAACACCTTGGCTTATGACGAATCAAAGGTCTTTGTTAACCCAATCTTGACCAAGGAAGACGCTCTTCGTGAGCTTTACCGAAAAGTCCGCAGCGAAGCTGCCGGTTCTGAAGTTGCTGCTGCCTGGCTTAACTCAACTTACTTTGAGTCCAAGAGATACAACCTTGCCAAGGTTGGCCGTCACAAGCTAAACCGCAAGCTAGGTATCGACGAGCCTCTAGAGGTAAACACCTTGACCAGAAGCGACGTAATTGGTGCTTTGAAGTACCTGTTGCTATTCGACCAGTCAATCGCGAACCAGGCTTCTGCTTCGAACGCCCGTATCGAGTTCCCAGTAAAGATGAATGGCAAGGCTGTAAAGATTGCCGTTTCTGCTGACGACATCGACGATTTCTCAAACCGAAGAATTCGTTCCGTTGGAGAGCTAATCCAGAACCAGGTTCGTATCGGTCTATCTCGTATGGAGCGTGTTGTTCGCGAGCGTATGTCCACCCAGGACATCGAGGCGATTACTCCTCAGACACTTATTAACTTGCGTCCAGTAGTTAGCGCAATCAAGGAATTCTTTGGCGCTAGCCAGCTATCGCAGTTTATGGATCAGAACAACCCACTTGCAGGTCTTGCGCACAAGCGTCGCTTGTCCGCACTTGGTCCAGGCGGTATTGCTCGTGAGCGCGCTCAGATGGAAGTTCGAGATGTTCACCCTTCCCATTACGGAAGAATGTGTCCGGTTGAAACCCCAGAAGGACCGAACATTGGTCTGATCGGATCTTTGACCGCCTACGCAAGAATCAACGCGTTTGGTTTCATCGAGACTCCTTACCTGAAGGTAACCAACGGCAAGGTTTCTGGAAAGATCGAGTACCTAGATGCAGCAGCCGAAGACGGCAAGGCAATTGCTGGTGCTGACACTCCTTTGAACGCAGACAAGACATTTGCTAACAAGAAGGTATTCGCAAGATTCCGCGGAGACGTTGTTGAGTTTGACAAGGAAGATGTTGACTTCGTTGACGTATCTCCTCGTCAGCTAGCTTCCGTTTCAACTTCGTTGATTCCATTCCTTGAGCACGATGACTCGTCACGTGCTCTTATGGGTGCAAACATGCAGCGTCAGGCTGTTCCACTAGTTCGCTCCGAGGCTCCATTTGTTGGAACCGGTATGGAAAGAACCGCCGCTTTTGACTCCGGAGCCTTGGTTATTGCTGAGACCGCCGGTGTTGTTGAAGAAGTTGCAGCCAACGTAATTGTGATCAAGCAGGAAAACGGCCGGAAGAAGGAATACCTTCTTCGCAAGTTTGACCGCTCAAACCAGGGAACTGCCATCAACCAGCAGCCACTTGTTTCGGTTGGTCAGAAGATCGAAGCCGGAGAAGTACTGGCCGATGGTCCATCTACCGATAACGGTGAGCTAGCTCTTGGAAAGAACCTACTTGTAGCGTTCATGCCTTGGGAAGGTCACAACTTCGAGGACGCCATTATCTTGAGCCAGAACCTGGTCAAGGAAGACACTTTGTCTTCGATTCACATCGAAGAGTACGAAGTTGACGCCCGTGACACCAAGTTGGGTAAGGAAGAAATCACCGCAGATCTTCCAAACGTTTCTATGGAAGCCCTTGCACAGCTTGATGAGAATGGAATCATTCGCATCGGTGCTGAGGTAAGACCGGGAGATATCTTGGTTGGAAAGGTAACACCTAAGGGTGAAACCGAGCTTTCAGCTGAAGAGCGTTTGCTACGTGCGATCTTTAACGAGAAGTCCCGCGAAGTTCGTGACACTTCTTTGAAGGTTCCTCACGGTGAAGGCGGAACCGTTATCGCAGTAAAGGTGTTTGACATCGAAGCTGGAGACGACGAGCTCGGTGCTGGCATCAACCAGAGAGTTGTTGTTAACATCGCGCAGCGCAGAAAGATCACCGAGGGTGACAAGCTTGCTGGTCGCCACGGAAACAAGGGTGTTATTTCTAAGATCCTTCCTGTTGAAGACATGCCGTTCATGGATGATGGAACACCAGTTGACATCATCTTGAACCCACTGGGTATCCCAGGTCGAATGAACTTCGGTCAGGTTCTAGAAACTCACCTTGGTTGGATTGCCAAGCAGGGTTGGAAAGTTGAAGGAGTTGCCAAGTGGGCAGACGCCATCGTTGCAGAAATGCGCGAGGGTAAGCCTGGTACCAAGGTTGCAACACCAATCTTTGACGGTGCTTCTAAAGACGAGATCATCGGATTGCTTGGCTCGACTCTTCCTAACAGGGATGGTCAGAGACTGGTAAACGAAACCGGAAAGACTCGTTTGTTTGACGGCCGTTCAGGTGAGCCATTCCCAGAGCCAATTTCTGTTGGATACATGTACGTGTTGAAACTTCACCACTTGGTTGATGACAAGATTCACGCTCGTTCTACGGGTCCTTACTCCATGATTACTCAGCAGCCACTTGGTGGTAAGGCTCAGTTCGGTGGACAGCGATTTGGTGAGATGGAAGTTTGGGCGCTGCAGGCATATGGTGCAGCTCACACTCTTCAAGAGCTACTCACAATCAAGTCAGATGACATCACCGGACGTGTTCGCACCTACGAGGCGATCGTGAAGGGTGACAACATCCAAGCTCCTGGTATTCCAGAGTCCTTCCGCGTTTTGGCAAAAGAGATGCAGTCTCTTGCTCTAAACGTTGAGGTTCTAAACGCCGAAGGTCAGGCAGTTCAGATGAAGGACGATGACTTCGAGTTTGATCGCGCAGCTGAAGAGCTGGGCATCAACCTATCTCGCAACGAGAACCTAACCGCAGACAACGAATACACCGGATTTTAGAGAGAGATTAGGAAAAAATCATGGAAGTTGAATCATTCGACGCCCTCAGAGTGGGACTAGCAAACGCTGATGACATCAGATCTTGGTCTCATGGAGAGGTTAAGAAGCCTGAGACCATCAACTACCGAACTCTCAAGCCTGAGAAGGACGGTCTGTTCTGCGAGAAGATCTTTGGTCCTACCAAGGACTGGGAGTGCACCTGCGGTAAGTACAAGCGCGTTCGCTTTAAGGGAATCGTTTGTGAGCGCTGTGGTGTTGAGGTAACCAAGTCTTCAGTTCGTCGTGAGCGCATGGGTCACATCGAACTTGCTGCCCCGGTTACTCACATCTGGTACTTCAAGGGTGTTCCTTCAAGACTGGGTTACCTACTGAACATGGCACCGAAGGATCTAGAGAAGATCATTTACTTCGCTGCCTACAGAATCATGTCCATTCACCACGAGGACAAAACCCTTGACGCTGGTCTTACAAAAGAAGACTACGTTGCAAGAATGCGCACCATCTCTGACGAGAGATTGCAGGAAATGCTGTCTGTTGCCCAGGGGGAGTACGACGCTCTTACTGGCATGGGTCTTTCTCTGCAGCACGCAATCAAGTTGTGGGAAACCCCAACCTGGGTTGACGCACAGTTCGCAAAGAGCCTTGAGCAGCTAATTAATCAGGAAGAAAAGAACCCTGAAGGTTTCTGGAACAAGAAAGCTCTTGCTGAAGCAGAAGCAGCAGACGACGAAGAGGTTTCACCGGTTGTTCGTCCAGCAGCTGAAGAAAAGCAGATCAAGCAGCTTATTTCTGAGTTCAAGAAGAAGACCGACAAGATCGTTCGTGAGTTTGCTCGTGTTGAGCGTCCTGCAAACCTTCAAAAAGAGCAGCTTGCTTGGAGGATGTATCTGACCGTAAAGGCTGGAGACCTAATCCAGAACGACGTGATCTTTGATCACTTCGACTACTCATATGGAGAGTTCTTCGACACTTCTATTGGTGCCGAGGCTGTGCAGCGCGTGCTTTCCGAGTTCGACCTAGCAGGTTGTGCTTTGGAGCTTCGTGAGCAGATTGCAACCACCAAGGGTTCAAAGCAGACACAGGCTATTAAGCGCCTAAAGGTTGTAAACAGCTTCATGCAGTCAAACACTCCTCCAACCTCAATGGTTTTGGATGTTCTGCCTGTGCTACCTCCAGAAATTCGTCCGATGGTTCAGCTAGATGGTGGACGCTTTGCGACCTCTGACCTGAATGATCTATACCGCAGGGTGATCAACCGTAACAACCGTCTAAAGAGATTCGTCGACCTAGGCGCTGTTCCAAAGACCATCTTGAACAACGAAAAGCGCATGCTTCAAGAAGCCGTTGACGCGCTATTCGACAACGGTCGTCGTGGACGCGCAGTTACCGGAACTGGAAACCGTGCGCTGAAGTCTCTTTCAGATCTTCTAAAGGGTAAGCAGGGTCGTTTCCGTCAGAACCTTCTGGGTAAGCGTGTTGACTACTCAGGTCGTTCCGTAATTGTTGTCGGTCCTCAGCTGAAGTTGCACCAGACAGGACTTCCAAAGCTCATGGCTCTAGAGCTATTCAAGCCATATGTAATGAAGAGACTGGTTGATTTGGGTCTTGCCCAGAACATCAAGTCTGCAAAGCGCATGGTTGAAAGATCTCGCCCACAGGTTTGGGGTGTTCTAGAAGAGGTAATCAAGGAGCGTCCGGTTCTACTAAACCGTGCACCGACCCTTCACCGTCTAGGTATCCAGGCCTTCGAGCCACTGCTAGTAGAAGGTAAGGCCATCCAGCTTCACCCGCTAGTTTGTGCAGCTTTCAACGCTGACTTCGATGGTGACCAGATGGCTGTCCATCTTCCACTTTCCGTTGAGGCACAGGCTGAAGCTCGTGTTTTGATGCTTGCATCAAACAACATCTTGAAGCCTTCTGATGGTCGTCCGGTGGCAACACCAACCCAGGACATGATCATTGGTCTATTCCACATGACCACTTTGAAAGAAGCAGTCAAGGGAGAAGGTTCGGCTTACGGATCAATCTCTGAAGCTCAGCTTGCATTCGACGCTGGATTCTTGGACCTAAACGCCAAGATCAAGATTCGTTTGCCTCTAAAGGGTGAGCCAGTAATTCGCGAAACCACCTTGGGTCGTGCGCTGTTCAACGAAACTCTTCCAGTTGAGTTCCCTTACCAGGAGCTACGCGTTGGCAAGAAGGAAATCGGTCGCATTGTGACTGACCTTGTTGACACCGTTAGCCGTGTTGAGGTTGCCCAGTCACTAGACCGCATCAAGGATGTTGGTTTCTACTGGGCTACTCGTTCTGGTGTTTCGATGTCCATCTCAGATGCAAACTTCGACACCTCCGGAAACTTTGACAAGGCCCGCGCGAAGATCCTGCTTGATGGTGAGAAAGAACACACCAAGATTCAAGAGGCATTCGACAACGGTCTAAAGAGTGACTTGGAGCGTCGTGACGAGCTAGGTGCTTTGTGGTTCAAGAGAACTAACGAAATCGGTACCTTGCTAGAAGAGTCACTTCCAAAGGACAACGCCATTTACAAGATGGTTACCTCTGGTGCTCGTGGAAACCTTCTACAGATTCGTTCGATCATGGGAATGCGTGGACCGGTTGCAACTTCATCTGGTGACTTCGCACCTATGCCGGTCAAGGGAAACTACCTGCTTGGACTAACTGCGAATGAGTACTTCATTAACGCAACTGGTGCACGTAAGGGTAACGCTGACACCGCCATGAAAACTGCTGCTGCGGGTTACCTAACCCGTCGTCTAGTGGACGTGGCTCAGGACGTTATCGTTCGCGAACCAGATTGTGGCACAACCAAGGGTCTAGACAAGGACCTACTCGATGATGACCAAGTAGAACTATCGATCTTGGCTCGTTGTGCAGCTGTTGACATCAAGGCTGACGGCAAGACAATTGCCAAGGCTGGCACTGCAATTGACTCCAAGCTAGTAGCGATTATGAAAGAGGCAGGTCTAGAATCCGTTGCCGTTCGTTCGGTTCTAACTTGTGAATCAGTCCACGGTGTTTGTGCCAAGTGTTACGGAAACTCTTTGGCTACCGGAGACCCAGTTGAGCTTGGAGAGGCAATTGGAATTATTGCCGCTCAGTCAATTGGTGAGCCTGGTACTCAGCTAACAATGCGTACCTTCCACACCGGTGGTGCTGCATCGAGCGCGAAGAAGCAGACTATTTTGAAGTCCATTGGTGGTCGTAAGGTTCGCGTTGAGCGATTGATTTCCTACGACATCACCCAGGGTCTAAATGGTGTGACTGACTTGCTAGAAGCTCGTGTTGGATGGCGTCAGGCTGGAAAGGTTGCCGTAATGGCATTCTGGCCAGGAACTGTTGACATCGTTGAGGTTGCTAGCGCAACTGGAGCGAAGAAGTATGACGTTTACGTTCGTCCAACAGGTGAAGCTGCTGAGAAGGAAGCCGAAGCTCTTGCGCTTCAGTACTCCTTCTCCAGAACCACGTCGAAGACCTTCAAGAAGCTATCTCCATACACACCTATTACTTCGGTGAGCTCACCTGATGATCTACTGATCGAAAAGGGCGATGCCGTAAAGGCTGGAGACTACCTAGTTGATGGAACTCCAATTCCTCACGAGGTATTGATGGTTAAGGGAAGCCGCGAAGCTGCTGCCGAAATCATCCGTGGTGTTCAGGCGATCTATGGTTCACAGGGTGTGCCACTGCACGACAAGCACCTTGAGGTTATCGTTCGCCAGATGCTTGGCAAGGTTACCGTTATCGACTCTGGAGACACCGAAATGCTTCCAGGTGAGATCATCGACCGTAACCGCTTCACCCGCATTAACCGCCAGGCGGTTTCTGAGGGTAAGAAGCCTGCATCTGCTCGTCAGGAAGTAATGGGTATGACCCGTGCATCCTTGGCTGCTCAGTCATGGCTATCGGCCGCCTCCTTCCAGGAGACCACCAGGGTGCTAACCCAGGCGGCGCTGGATCGAAGAAGCGATCCGCTACTAGGACTAAAGGAAAACGTCATCATTGGAAAGCTAATTCCCGCTGGAACCGGACTACCTGGCTACCGCAACATCTCGGTAGACGGAACCGAAAAGGCCAAGGAAGATCGCTACCCGAACCGCATCTGGGGTCAAGAAGCCCTAGTCGAAGAGGTATCGCCAGCGGCAGCGCTGAGCTTCTCGATGGACGAAGAATCAGTTGAGGCAAGCTCCGAGCCGGTCGAATAACCATTTGACCGCTTGGAGCCTAATCAGCTAGGCTGGGCAAAGCGTCCTACGGGACGCATTGTCTTGCCAAAACAGCCAATAATTTGGCTGGCAGCAAACTAAAGAAACTTTTTTCTCGGTATTTGACCGCGGAAAAACCTTAAAGGAGAAATGTAGTGCCAACAATTCAGCAGTTGGTCCGTAAGGGACGTACGTCGAAGGCCTCAAAGACCAAGACGCCAGCTCTTAAGGCCAGCCCACAGCGACGCGGTGTGTGTACTCGTGTTTACACAACCACACCTAAAAAGCCAAACTCGGCACTACGTAAGGTAGCTCGTGTGAAGCTCTCCAACGGAATTGAAGTAACTGCCTACATCCCGGGTGAAGGTCACAACCTGCAGGAGCACTCCATGGTGCTAGTTCGCGGTGGTCGTGTTAAGGATCTTCCTGGTGTTCGCTACAAGATTGTTCGCGGAGCACTAGACACTCAGTCCGTTAAGGGCCGCCAGCAAGCAAGAAGCCACTACGGCGCTAAGCGAGGCAAGTAATGCCTCGTAAAGGTCCAGTTACCAAGAAGCCAGTAGTTGCAGATCCTGTTTATGGTTCTCCAGTTGTTTCTCAGCTTGTAAACAAGATTTTGCTTGATGGCAAAAAGTCCATCGCGGAGTCAATTGTATACGGTGCTTTGGATGGAGCCAAGACCAAGAGTGGCACCGAAGCTGTTTCACTTTTGAAAAAAGCTCTAGATAACGTGCGTCCAACCGTTGAGGTTCGCTCACGTCGTGTTGGTGGATCTACCTACCAGGTTCCAATCGAAGTAAAGGCACACCGTGCCAACACTTTGGCTATGCGCTGGTTGGTAACTTACGCCAAGGCAAGACGCGAGAAGACCATGACCGAGCGTCTAATGAACGAGATCTTGGATGCATCTAATGGTTTGGGAGCTGCTGTGAAGCGTCGCGAAGACACTCACAAGATGGCAGAGTCCAACAAGGCGTTCGCGCACTACCGCTGGTAGAAACTACAGCAAACTGGCGCAGAAATAATTCTGCGCTGCACTAACTAATTCGGAGGATAACCGTGGCACAAGACGTGCTTACCGACCTGAGCAAGGTTCGAAACATCGGCATCATGGCTCACATTGACGCGGGTAAAACCACGACTACTGAGCGCATCTTGTACTACACCGGTATCACTCACAAAATTGGTGAGGTGCACGATGGTGCAGCGACCATGGACTGGATGGAGCAGGAGCAAGAGCGAGGCATCACCATTACCTCTGCTGCAACAACCTGTTTCTGGAACGACAACCAGATCAACATCATTGACACCCCGGGCCACGTTGACTTCACCGTTGAGGTGGAGCGTTCACTTCGAG
>NZ_JBIILG010000035.1:0-11493 GCF_044232805.1 Rhodoluna sp. | reverse complement strand
GCCGAGACTCGTTCAATCGAGACCTTGGTGGTAGTTATCGTGGTGGGTATAGGAATTGTGGGACTGGTGGTGCTCGTTGAGCAGTCGCAGCGAAGAATTCCTGTTCAGTACGCGAAGCGCATGGTTGGCAGAAGAACCTACGGTGGCCAGTCAACTTATATCCCGATCAAGGTAAACATGGCTGGAGTTATCCCAGTTATCTTTGCTTCCAGCTTGTTGTACCTTCCAGCCCTGATTGCACAGTTCAACCAGCCAGATGCTGAAGGAAGAGTTGCTCCATGGGTTGAGTGGGTTTCAAACTACCTAACTCAAGGTGATCACCCGCTATACATGGCGCTTTACTTCTTGCTCATCATTGGCTTTACCTATTTCTATGTTGCAATTACTTTCAACCCAGAAGAAGTAAGCGACAACATGAAAAAGTACGGTGGCTTTATTCCTGGTATCCGCGCCGGAAGACCAACCACCGAATTCCTTGAATACGTGCTTTCTAGGGTTACCTTCCCAGGTTCGATTTACCTAGGTTTGATCGCACTTATTCCACTGGTTGCTTTCTCACTTGTTGGAGCGAACCAGAACTTCCCATTCGGTGGAACTTCTATTTTGATCATCGTTGGTGTTGGTCTTGAGACCGTGAAGCAAATTAGCGCTCAGATGCAGCAGCGCAACTACGAAGGTCTTCTGAAATGATGAAGCTTCTCTTGATCGGCCCCCCGGGAGCCGGCAAGGGAACGCAGGCTTCAAAACTCTCTGAAGTCTTTGGCATCCCTGCTATTTCAACTGGGGATATCTTTCGTGAAAACGTAAAGAACCAAACACCTCTTGGTATTGAAGCTAAGTCCTATATGGATAGTGGCGAGTATGTTCCAGACGAGCTAACCAACAAACTGGTTCGCGACCGACTACAAAACCCCGACTGCGTAAATGGTTTTCTGCTTGACGGATATCCAAGAACCGCGGATCAAGTTCAAGAACTTGACTCAATTCTGACTGAAACCAATTCCAAGCTCGATGCCGTAGTGCAGTTAACCGCAGATACCGATGAGGTGGTTAGACGTCTTGCCAAAAGAGCAATTGACCAGGGAAGATCAGATGACACCGAAGATGTCTTGCGCAACAGACTGCATGTTTACGAAGAACAAACCGCGCCACTAATTACTGTCTACGCATCGCGCGGACTACTAGTAAAAGTTGACGGCCTTGGAGAAATTGCTGACGTGACTCGAAGAATCACCGAAGCACTCGATACCAAAAACCAGAACTAACAGGGGAACGTTATGTCCCGTTCCGATTTCGAACTAAAAAATCCTGAGCAACTAATTGCCATGCGCAAGGCAGGACTCATTACTGCAAAAGCGCTCGAGGCAGTGAAGAGCGCTTGTGTCGCTGGAGTATCGACACTGGAACTTGATCGAATCGCAAACGAAACCATCGAGTCCTTCGGGGCCCATTCAAATTTCCAGCTGGTAGCTGGCTACAACCACACCATCTGTGCGTCGGTGAATCACGAAGTGGTGCACGGCATTCCAACTCCCGAGCGCATCCTCGAAGCAGGGGATATCCTTTCGGTGGATTGCGGGGCAGAAATTGACGGTTGGAATGGCGATAGCGCCATCACCATCATCGTGCCTGACCAATCAGGTCAGATCCCTGATACTGATCTGGTTCGATCAAGAATTGCACTTTCTAAAGCAACCGATGGATCACTTTGGGCAGGTATTGCTTCTTTAGCTAAAGCCGAGCGCTTGGGTGAAGTGGGAGCTGCTATCGAGGATTACATCGAAGCCCATGGCAAATATGGCATTTTGGAAGATTACGTTGGTCACGGTATTGGTCGATCGATGCACGAAGAGCCTCCGGTCTATAACTTCCGCACCAAGCTACTGGGTCCAAAAGTGACCCCAGGGCTAGTTGTTGCAATTGAGCCGATGGTTACCGCCGGGTCCAACAAAACCAAGGTTTTGGCCGATGGCTGGACCGTGGTTAGCAAGGATTCCTCGGATGCTTCCCACTGGGAGCACTCGGTCGCGGTCACTGAGACCGGGGTCTGGGTTTTGACCGCTCTAGATGGCGGAAAATCAAGGCTCGAGAGCCTCGGGGTTCCCTTTGGTGGCCTTGAGGGCTAGGAATTTAATTTCCATTTGCCAGTGATTTAGCCTAGGCTAGAGCTTCGGCGCTCAAAAAGGCGAAATCCCGTTTTTTGGATTGGTTTTTTGATGCCTAAAAAACAAGAAGATAAGTGAGGCTATGGCCAACAAAGACGGTGTCATTGAGATCGAGGGGTCTGTTGTTGAGGCACTCCCGAACGCAATGTTCAGAGTTGAGTTGACTAACGGCCACAAAGTTTTGGCACACATTTCAGGAAAGATGCGTCAGCATTACATTCGCATTTTGCCTGAAGACAAAGTAATCGTTGAGCTAAGCACTTACGACCTCACCAGAGGTCGAATCATTTATCGCTACAAGTAAATCGGTTTTGGTTAAACAAAACCCCTAAAAGAAGTCAGAGACATGAAGGTAAACCCAAGCGTCAAGAAGATCTGCGACAAGTGCAAGGTTATTCGTCGCCACGGTCGCGTCATGATCATCTGCGACAACCCTCGTCACAAACAGCGTCAGGGCTAGCACTTACAACTAAATATCCAATAGCAGTACCGAGGTGATTTATCACCTAACCTCTGGAGAAGGCCGGAGCCCGATTTGATCGGGGTGGTATTGCTACAGACCTTCTAGCAAACAGGAGTAATCCAAATGGCAAGAATTGCCGGTGTTGATATTCCACGTGACAAGCGTGTTGAAATCGCCCTAACTTACATCTACGGAATCGGTCCTACCCGATCGGTCAAAACTCTCGAAGAGACCAAGATTGATAAGAACATCCGAGTCAAGGATCTTTCTGACGATCAGCTAGTTGCACTTCGTGACCACATCGAAGGAAACTTCAAAGTTGAAGGAGAGCTACGTCGTGACGTTGCAGCGGATATCCGTCGCAAGGTTGAGATTGGTAGCTACCAGGGAGTGCGTCACCGTAAGGGACTTCCAGTTCACGGACAGAGAACTAAGACCAACGCTCGTACCCGCAAGGGACCAAAGCGCACCGTAGCCGGCAAGAAGAAGGTAGCTCGCTAAGGCGGGCTCCGAAGGATTTAGGAGAAAATCATGGCAGCAGCTAAGACAGCAGCAAAAACAGCAGCAAAAACAGCAGCTAAGACAGCTACGAAGGGTGCGGCACGTAAGCCTCGTCGTAAGGAAAAAAAGAACGTGGCAGTTGGCCAGGCGCACATCAAGTCGACCTTCAACAACACAATCATTTCCATCACCGATCCATCCGGTGCCGTTATTTCTTGGTCTTCATCAGGCGATGTTGGCTACAAGGGTTCTCGTAAGTCAACTCCGTTCGCCGCTCAGCTTGCAGCTGAGTCAGCAGCGAAGAAGGCCCAAGAGCACGGACTGAAAAAAGTCGATGTTTTTGTGAAGGGTCCAGGATCTGGTCGCGAGACTGCAATCCGTTCTCTTCAGGCAGCAGGACTTGAAGTTGGTTCAATTTCTGATGTGACCCCACAGGCTCACAACGGTTGCCGCCCACCAAAGCGTCGTCGCGTCTAACAACAAGATTTAGTTTCAAGCAACAAACTGCCAAGTGGCCACTTGGCAGCCCCAACAAATGAGTATCAAATAGCGGATGCTCAGCTGAAAGGAACCAAAGTGCTAATTGCACAGCGCCCATCACTAAACGAAGAAGTAACTTCTCCGAACCGCTCTAGGTTTTCTCTTGAGCCACTTGAGCCAGGTTTCGGTTACACCCTAGGTAACTCACTGCGTCGCACCCTGCTCTCCTCAATTCCGGGAGCAGCCGTGACCAACATCCGAATTGATGGCGTTAGCCATGAGTTCTCAACTGTTGACTCGGTTAAAGAAGACGTCACTGAGATCATCTTGAACATCAAGGAACTAGTTGTCTCATCTGAGAACGACGCTCCAGTTGTTGCGCACCTAAAGAAGCAGACCACTGGTCCTGTTACAGCTGCCGACATCCAGGTTCCTGCCGGTGTTGAGATTCACAACCCAGAGCTAGTAATTGCAACATTGACTGGCAAGGGCAAGTTCGAGGTTGAGCTAATCATTGAGCGTGGCCGTGGCTACGTTCAGGCTTCGCAGAACCGCAACCCAGACTCTGACCCTGGAGTAATCCCAATCGACTCGATTTACTCTCCAGTTCTAAAGGTGTCTTACCGCGTGGAGGCAACTCGTGCCGGTGAGTTCACCAACTTTGACAAGCTAATTGTTGATGTTGAGACCAAGAACTCAATGTCACCTAGAGACGCTGTTGCATCGGCTGGTTCAACCCTGGTTGAGCTATTCGGTCTAGCTCGAGAGCTAAACGAAGCTGCCGAAGGTATCGAGATTGGCCCAGCTCCGGTTGAGGCAACTTTGTCCCCAGAGCTAGCTTTGCCAATTGAGGAACTGGACCTAACCGTTCGTTCTTACAACTGCCTAAAGCGCGAGGGAATCAACACCGTTAGCGAGCTAATCGGTCTTACCGAAGAGCAGCTAATCAACATCAGAAACTTCGGATCCAAGTCAGTGGACGAAGTCCGCGACAAGTTGGTATCCATGGGACTGAGCCTGAAAGAGTCAGCACCTGGCTTTGACGCTGCTTACTTCAGCTCTACTTACGAAGAGGACGACCGGGCTTAGGTCTGGTTTTTCAGAAATACTAGAGGAGAAACAAAATGCCTACCCCAACCAAGGGCCCACGTCTAGGTGGCGGACCAGCTCACGAGAGAATGTTGCTTGCCAACATGGCCCGTTCGCTGTTCATCAACAAATCTGTCACCACAACCGAGGTCAAGGCAAAACGTCTTCGCCCAGTTGCTGAGCGACTAGTAACCTTCGCAAAGCGTGGCGACCTACACTCCCGTAGACGCGTTATGCAGTCGATCACTGACAGAAACGTAGTTCACGAGCTGTTTGTAAACATTGCACCTCAGGTAGCTGAGCGTCAGGGTGGATATACCCGTATCACCAAGCTTGGTTTCCGAAAGGGCGACAACGCTCCCATGGCAGTAATCGAATTGGTGCTTGACCCAGTGTCACCCAAGAAGTTGAACAAGAAGCCAAAGCTTGAAAATGCAGTGAAGGCTGCCCCAAAAGCTGAGTTTGTTGCAGAAGAAGTTGTGGCCGAAGAAGTAGTATCAGAGACTCCAGTTGAAGAAGCAGTGGTTGAAACCGCAGCCGCCGAAGCAGTTGTTGAAACTCCTGCCGAAGAAGCTCCAGCTGCAGAGGCTGCTACCGAAGAGCCAGCTGCCGAAGCTCCTGCTGAAGAAGCGCCAGCTTCTGAAGAAGAGAGCAAGTAGTTCTTAGAAATGACTAAACCCGTTGACCTGCCGGTCGACGGGTTTTGTCGTTACCGGATCGACTTTGGCTACGACGGCACCGACTTTAGCGGCTTTGCCAAACAGCCTGGCCTTCGAACTGTTCAAGCAGAACTAGTCAAAGCCGTTGCGGTCATCTTTGGAAAAGATGACAATGACTTTATGCTTCGCATCGCTGGTAGAACCGATGCCGGTGTGCACGCTCAGCACCAGGTGGCTCACCTTGATCTAACTCCTTCTCAACTAAAGCGCATCGGTAGAAACCCGGATGTTGCCGGGCGAGTAAACACTGCTCTACCAAAAGACATACGGGTTTTTAGTTTTGAAGTTGCACCCGAAGGATTCGACGCTAGATACTCAGCGACCTTTAGAAGATATCGCTATCGGGTCGCCGACAAGAACTGCTTCGTTGATCCACTGGACGTTAGATACGTTTTGGAGGTCAAGCCAGAGCTTGATCTGAAGCTAATGAAGCAAACAGCCAAGGTTTTGGTTGGCCTGCATGATTTCGGGGGCTTTTGTAAGCCGCGACTTGGCGCGACGACGATTCGGAGGCTTCGATCAATCAAGATTGCTCGCAACCAAAGCAAGGGTCGCATTATTGAGATCGAACTTACTGGCGACGCCTTCTGTCACAACATGGTTCGATCTATTGTTGGCGCGCTGGTTGCAGTGGCCAGGGGTCGAGCATCCGTTTCAGACGTTCAAAAACGACTGAAATCAGGATCCAGAGCTGGGTCGCTAAAGGTGGTTGCGGCCAAGGGTTTGAGCCTGATTGAGGTGGGTTACCCCAAGGACTCCAGGATGGGTTTGCAGGCCCAAAACACCCGTAAAAGAAGGGTTCTAGAGGAAAATTAGGGTTTGACCAAGCCACTTGGCAGGGGCTAAACTAGGGACTTGTTGCGGTTCGTAAGGAACTTTGCACAGTGAATCCAAGCCCCAAGGCTGGATACATGAAATCGACTAAGAAAAGTAAGGCAAATTAGCGTGCGTACCTATTCTCCAAAGGCTCATGAGCTAGACAACAAGTGGTTAATTATTGACGCCACTGATGTTGTGCTGGGTCGTTTGGCAACCCAGGCGGCAACTTTGTTGCGCGGTAAGCACAAGCCAACCTTTGCTCCGCACATGGACAACGGCGATTTCGTAATCATCATTAACGCTGAGAAGGTTGCACTAACCGGATCCAAGCTGTTGCAGAAAAAGGCTTACCGTCACTCTGGTTACCCAGGTGGACTAACCGCTACAACCTATGCCGAATTGCTGGAAAAGACTCCAGAGAAGGCAGTTGAAAAAGCTATCCGCGGAATGATTCCTAAAAACTCTCTTGGTCGCGACCAGCTAGCCAAGCTAAAGGTTTACAAGGGCAGCGAGCACCCGCACGCAGCACAGAAGCCAACTCAATTTGTAATTAACCAGGTAGCCCAGTAATAACTGGCTAAACAAGAAAACTAGAGGATCACCTTGCCAACAAACGAAACTGAAGTAGAAGCTACTAACTACTCAACCGAGACTCCTGCAGAAGCAGTGAAGGCCGAGACCAAGAAAGTACGTGCCCCGCTAACTGTTCCAGGTGCAGGTCTTGGTCGTCGCAAGGAAGCAATCGCTCGTGTTCGTATGGTTCCAGGAACCGGTGTTATCAAAGTAAACGGAAGAGCTCTTGATGAGTACTTCCCAAACAAGTTGCACCAGCAGCTAGTGCAGGACCCATTTACAGTTTTGGAACTTTCCGGTAGCTACGACGTAATCGCAAAGATTTCAGGTGGAGGAATTGCTGGTCAAGCCGGTGCACTTCGCCTAGGTATCTCTCGTGCCCTAAACGAGATCGACAAAGACAACAACCGCGCAACTCTAAAAAAGAGGGGCTTCCTATCTCGCGACTCCCGCATCAAGGAGCGTAAGAAGGCAGGACTGAAGAAGGCTAGAAAGGCTTCTCAGTTCAGCAAGCGCTAATCTTTCCAAGATTTCGCTAACCTTTCTATCATGTCCCGGTTATTCGGTACCGACGGTGTTCGAGGTCTTGCAAATAAAGACATCACATCAGAATCAGCCCTAAAGCTAGCTCAGGCTGCCGCAATCGTTTTGGGCGAGCAGGCTAGAGCCCGAGGACAAAAACCAATTGCTGTTATCGGACGCGACCCAAGAATTTCCGGTGAGTTTCTAGCTGCCGCAATTTCTGCAGGTTTGGCAAGTAGCGGTGTGGACGTATTTGACGCCGGTGTTATTCCAACCCCAGCCACCTCTTTTTTGACAGCAGATCTAGACGCCGACTTTGGCGTCATGATCTCCGCTTCTCACAACCCAGCACCGGATAACGGAATAAAGTTCTTTTCCCGCGGCGGACACAAGTTAGATGACGCAGTCGAAGATGCAATTGAGAAAGCGCTTTCTGCAAAGCCGCTAACTCCAATCGGTGCCGAGATTGGCCACGTAAAAGTTTTTGCCGATGCGAAGAGCCGCTACCTTGTTCACCTTCAAGGAACACTTCCAAACAGCTTGAAGGGCATCAAAGTTGTGGTGGATTGTGCCAATGGCGCCGCGTCTGATATTGCCCCTAAGGCATTCAGAGATGCCGGAGCTGAAGTAGTTGTAATTGGAAACGAACCTGATGGTTACAACATCAACTTAGGTTGTGGCTCGACACACTTGAGCGCTTTGCAGGCAGCGGTGTTAGACCACGGGGCTGATGTTGGAATCGCGCACGATGGTGATGCCGATAGAACCTTGGCCGTTGATGCAACCGGAGCCATTGTTGATGGCGATCAGATCATGGCTATCTTGGCTGTTGCTGCAAAAGCACGCGGAGATCTATCGCGCAACACTTTGGTTGCAACCGTGATGAGTAACTTAGGTCTAAAAATTGCCATGAAGCAAGCCGGCATTGACATTATTGAAACCAAGGTCGGGGACCGCTACGTGCTAGAAGTTATCCGCGAGGGTGGATACACCCTAGGAGGCGAGCAGTCGGGCCACCTTATATTTGCAAGACATGCCACCACAGGCGATGGCATCCTTACTGGTCTTCAGCTACTAGCCCAGATGAGCTCAACCGGCAAGAGCCTGCAGGAGCTAGCAAGTGCGATGACCGTCTATCCGCAGGTGCTAATCAACGTTCCGGAAGTGGACAAGTCCAAGGTCGATTCAGACCCAGAGCTACAAAAAGTAGTCCAAGAGGCAAAAACCGAGCTTGGCGAAACCGGTCGAGTGCTGCTTCGGGCCTCTGGGACAGAGCCACTGGTTCGTGTGATGGTTGAAGCAAAAGATGTTGGAACAGCCCAGAGCTGGGCCGAGCGAATCGCCAGGGTTGTTGAAAAGCAGCTAAAGCTTTCTTAGCAGCACGCTTTCCACCCGGTGATTGTTACCTTTTTTCAAAACCAGGGTAGCCCTAGATCTAGTAGGCAAGATGTTTTCGTTCAAGTTTGGCAAGTTGATGGTTTCCCAAATCTCGGTGGCTCGAGCCAGAGCCTTTTCTATTGGCATCTCGGCGTAACGGTGAAAATAGCTTTCCGGGTTCGTGAACGCAGACTCACGAAGCGCGTAGAAGCGATCCAGGAACCACTTTGAGATGTTTTGCGTTTCTGCATCGACGAAAATCTTGAAGTCAAAAAAGTCGCTCAAAGTAATATCTTGATCTGGTCCTGGCGCCTGCAAAACATTGAGGCCCTCAATTATCAAAACATCCGGTGAGTCAACAACTACTTGTTCACCAGGGAGGATGTCATAAGTGAGGTGCGAATAAACCGGCGCTGAAACTTGGGACTTACCGCTTTTGATGTCTGAAACAAACTTGATAAGCGCCAAACGGTCATAGGATTCCGGAAAACCTTTGCGTTCCATAATTGAGCGTTTTTCTAATTCCTTATTTGGATATAGGAATCCGTCGGTGGTGACAAGTGCAACCTTTGGGGTTCCTTCCCAACGACTAAGAAGCTCTCTGAGCAATCTTGAAACAGTTGACTTTCCAACAGCTACCGAACCGGCAACACCAATAATGAATGGCACTGGCTTGGCGCGCTCTCCCAAGAACTCACTGGTTGCTTTATGGATGTCAGCGTGCTTTGTCACATACAAATTAAGGAAACGGCTAAGGGGTAAGTAGACTTCTGATACTTCCGTTAGGTCAAGAAAGTCACCGAGACCTCGGATTTGAGAGATTTCTGACTCGGTCAAAGGTTGTTTTGTTGAATTTCCGAGCTGAGACCAGTCCGATCGCAATATTTCAACAAATGGGGTCAGCTCGCCCTGGTTTATAGGGGTTGAAGGGGAACTGGAAGCACTCACAACAAGTCATTCTGCCGTAAATTAGAGGTATGTGCGGAATTGTTGGATATGTAGGACCGAAATCAACCAAAGATGTAATTCTTGGGGGATTGCGGCGCCTTGAGTATCGCGGATATGACTCCGCAGGTATTTCGGTAATCACCGCGCTTGGAACCCTAGAGACCAGGAAGAAAGCCGGAAAGCTAGACAACCTGGTTGCAGATATAGAAGCTCACCCGATGGAATCTTCCAAGACTGGAATTGGTCATACCCGTTGGGCAACCCACGGTGCCCCAACCGATCAAAACGCCCACCCGCACCTAGGCGGATCCCACTCGAAACTTGCCCTAATTCACAACGGAATCATTGAGAACTTTGCTGAACTCAAGCAAGAGCTTTTAGCATCCGGCACCAACTTCGCGAGCGAGACAGACTCCGAGGTAGCAGCACACTTGATTGCCAAAGAGTTTGATAAATCCGGAGACTTAGCTTTTGCTTTTGGCAAGGTAGTAAATCGCCTCCACGGCGCCTTCACCATATTGATCATCCACGAAGAATTCCCAGATTTGATTTTGGCTGCCAGAAGAAATGCGCCGTTGGTAATTGGCCTGGGAGATGGCGAGAACTTCTTAGGAAGTGACGTGGCAGCCTTTGTTGAACACACCAAGCGTGCAATCTCAGTTGGACAAGACCAAATTGTTAGCCTGAGCTCCACTGGCGTCAGCGTCACTAACTTTGATGGGACACCGGTAGTTAGCAAAGAGTTCAAAATTGACTGGGATGCATCCCAGGCTTCCAAGGGCGGCTGGCCATCATTTATGGCTAAGGAAATTGCCGACCAACCGCAAGCGGTAGCAGACACCATGATGGGAAGAATTAACTCAGACGGTCTAGTTACCCTAAGAGACTTAGATGCGTTAGATAAGAAGTACTTCGATGAAATCGAACGAATCATTGTTGTTGCCTGCGGAACAGCAAGCTACGCCGGCGAGATAGCTAAGTACGCTATTGAGAAGTGGGCCAAGATCCCAGTTTCAGTTGAGCTAGCTCACGAGTTTAGATATCGCGACCCAATACTTACTTCCAAGACCATGATTGTTGCCGTTAGCCAGTCTGGTGAAACCATGGACACTTTGATGGCAACTCGCTTTGCTAAAGAGCAAGGCGCCAAGGTCCTGGCTATTTGCAATACTCAGGGAGCAACCCTGGCCCGGGAAAGCGATGCAGTTATTTACACTCACGCCGGTCCAGAGGTTGCGGTAGCTTCCACCAAAGCCCTAACAGCGCAGATGACTGCGGTGTATTTGCTAGCGCTTTTCCTGGCAGCCAATAGAGCGATTCTTGATCGCAATGAGCTAATGACTCTTGGAAAAGAACTCTTGAAACTTCCAGCCAAGGTCGAAGAGACACTAGCTTCACTTGGTCAGGTGGCAAAGCTTGCCAAGAAGATGGAAAAAGCAAAGACCGTTTTGTTCCTTGGAAGAAACGTGGGGTTCCCAGTTGCGATGGAGGGAGCGCTCAAGCTCAAAGAGCTCGCCTATATTCACGCTGAAGGTTTTGCCGCCGGTGAACTAAAGCACGGCCCCATTGCACTTATTGAAAAGGGCCAACCGGTGATTGTTATTCTTCCGGCGCCAGCAGACCCACTGCACCCCAAGGTTGTTTCAAACATTCAAGAGATCAAGGCTCGTGGCGCAGAGGTAATCGCTATTGCGGTCCAGGGAGACACCGAGGTTGCAAACTACGCGACCAATGTTTGGTACGTGCCAGCAACCGAGTGGTTGATGGCCCCAATCCTGACCGTTATCCCACTTCAAGCATTTGCCATGGAGCTCGCAACCGCTAAGGGTCTCGACGT
>NZ_JBIILG010000013.1:0-27013 GCF_044232805.1 Rhodoluna sp. | reverse complement strand
AAGAGTTATCCCAAACCTTGAATCAAGCTCTCACTTATGTGCCTGCTCAAACTAGCGTTTAGGGATGCGAGCCACGGTAGCTAGAAAACTGACAGCATTGGGATACTCAACTGGGAAGAGGCTAAAGCTTCCAGGCGTTGAAGCTATATGTGTCCAAGACCCACTTGGTCAGTCAATGCTGCTTGTTTCAAATGTTTTCTATGGACCAAGTTGGGCCCAGATCTATAAATCACTTGAGCATCTCATTCCAACTCCAAGTCTCATAACGACTGGGAACACTCCTGCCGCACTGATTGCAGACTCAGCAAGTAACAGAGAGCTGATCGCAAGCATTTTTGAACGAGCCAACGCGTCACGCAGTAAGCAAGTCCACCTAGAGGGGATTGGGTTTGTTGAGCTTGAGAACAAAGCAAAACCTGAATTGAAATTTCTGGCTTTGCCCTTGATTTCTATCATTTTCGTGGTTGGTATCGGGATCTTCTGGAGCAACAACCAGCAACAAAAAGTGGGCGTAGAAGCAATCACGGCTGCGGAATCTTGCATCGTTGATTTGAATACAGCTGAGTTCGAGAGTTGGCTTATCGATTCCTTGAGTACTCAGACAGAACTTGGCTTAGGAAAAGTTATCCAAACAATCACACCTAAAGGTGAATTGAACATTGTTGTTGAGAGCAACATTGGTTCAGCTGCGAAGGTCTCGGGAGTGGCTGTGTGCACCGATGGCAGAGAGCGCGTCGTAAATCATCGCATTGACATTTCTGGTTTTGGATCAGTTTTGGAGCTAGGGCAGTAGTTAGATGCCTAGGTTTGGTTGGAAGTTAGCAGATTCAAGTCGAGCCTTTACATCCACCAAGAACCTGGAAGCATCCGCACCATCAATTAGACGGTGATCGTAGCTAAGGGCTAGATACACCATCGAACGAATAGCGATGGATTCTTGACTATCGGCAGTTGTGATTGCAACGGGCCTTCTCTGAACAATTCCGGTTCCCAAAATTGCAACCTGTGGCAAGAAAACTACAGGGGTGTCAAACAAAGCTCCACGCGAACCAGTGTTGGTCAAAGTGAAAGTGCCACCCATCATTTCATCCGGCTTTAGCTTGTTCTCGCGAGTGCGAGAGGCAAGGTCTGCGATTTGAGTAGCGATCTGTGCAAGATTCAAGGTCGCTGCGTCTCTAATTACTGGAGTAAGAAGTCCACGCTCAGTGTCAACCGCGAAGCTAATGTTCTCGGTTGGATGGTAGTTGATCATTTCGCCCTCAATAGAAGCGTTTAGCTTCGGGTGAGATCTAAGCGCTTCTGCGGCCGCCAGGAAGAAAAACGGCATGAAGTTTAGCTTGGTTCCAGTTGCTGCCTGGAACGCAGGCTGGATTGACTTGCGCATTTCGGCAATCCTTGAAACATCAACCTCAACAACGGTTGTGAGTTGTGCCGAGGAAACCATGGAGGCAACTGCGCGTTCCGCAAGCACTTTTCTCAGTCTTGACATTGGCTCGGAAGTTCCACGCTGGGCACTAATTGGAGCTGGTACGTGAGCGGCTGCTGGCGAAGACATCGCGTGCGTTGTTCCGGCTGTTGCCGACAAAACATCTTCCTTGCGGATTCTTCCGCCAACACCGCTGCCAACTACTCGAGTTAGGTCCACTCCAGAATCTTGGGCGAGCTTTCGAACAAGAGGAGTTACATAACCTGCGTCCATGGATGCAGTAGCTGCGGGTATCGCAACCGGTGCAACAGGCGCTACTGGTGCAACAGGAACAACCGGAGTAACTGGAGCCGCTGGTGTGTAGATCATTGGGGTGGCAACTGGAGCTGCAACCGGGGGAGCAACTGGCGCTGCCACAGGTGCTGCAACTGGTGGAGCAACGGGTGCAGGCGGCGCAACCGGAGGTGCTACCGGTGCTTGCGCTACTGGCTCTGCGGCAACTGGTGCAGCTGCTGGGGCACCAGATCCGCTGGAAATGATTACTAGCACTGCGCCCACTTGGACTGTTTCGTCTTCCTGAACCAAGATCTGCTCGATGACTCCGGCAACTGGTGAAGGAATCTCAGTGTCTACCTTGTCGGTCGATACCTCTACAAGTGGTTCGTCAACAGCTACGCTGTCTCCTACTTTTTTAAGCCATCTAGTTACCGTGCCTTCGGTCACTGATTCACCGAGGGCTGGTAGAACTACGGATTCGCTCATTTTCTAAACTCCTTGTGGGTATTTTCTAATTCTAAGCGTGGGCGTGCAGAGGCTTACCGGCAAGGGCTAGGTGAGCCTCTCCGATGGCCTCGTTCATGGTTGGGTGAGCGTGGACCAGGCTGGCAACATCTTCAGGATATGCTTCCCAGTTGACAATCAGCTGCGCTTCACCAATTTGCTCTCCAACTCGAGAACCGATCATGTGCACACCAACAACGGGTCCGTTGTTTTGGCGTACCAATTTAATGAAGCCTGCTGTTCCTAGAATGTTTGACTTTCCGTTTCCGGCGAGGTTGTACTCGTAAGTCGAAACGTTCTCGGCACCAAACTTCTCTTTAGCCTTGGCTTCAGATAATCCGACCGAGGCAATCTCAGGCTCACAGTATGTGACCTTAGGGATTCCGTCTTCATCGATAACAGCTGGCGCTAACCCTGCGATGTCTTCAGCGATGAAGATTCCCTGCTGGAATCCGCGGTGGGCTAGCTGAACGCCTGGAACAATGTCTCCCGCTGCGTATACGCCTGGCAAGTTTGTTTGTAGGCGCTCGTTAGTGATGACCCAACCGCGATCCAGCTTCAGACCCTGCTCTTCATATCCCAACCCTGCAGTGTTTGGTCCACGACCAACAGCAACGAGCATTAGTTCTGCTTCGACGCGAGTTCCATCTTCCAGAACTGCGGTGACGGAAGAGTCGGTTTGCTCAACACCCGAGAAGCGAACGCCAAGTTTGTAGTCAATGCCACGCTTGCGATAAGCGCGCTCAAGCGCCTTGGAAATTGATTCCTCTTCGTTTGGAACCAGGTGAGGCAGTCCTTCAATAATTGTTACCTCGGCACCAAATGAGCGCCAGATGGATGCGAATTCAACACCAATAACGCCACCGCCAAGAACGATGACGCTTTTGGGGACGAAGTTGAGCTTTAGAGCGTGGTCTGAGGTTATTACTCGGCCGCCAATGTCTAGGCCCGGCAGGGTTTTGGAGTATGAACCGGTTGCTAGTACAAGATTTGCGCCAGTGTAGGTATCACCATTCACGGTCACAGTTTTTGGACCGGTTAGTCGACCCTCGCCAGCAACCATAGTTATGTTCTTACCTGCACCAACCAACCCGGTAAGCCCCTTGAAAAGTTTGTCGACAATTGAATCGCGGTAGGCATTTACTTTTGGCATGTCAATTGAGCCGAAGGTGGCGTTTATCCCGTAGGAGGCAGCCTCACGGGTGTTATCTGCGATTTCTGCCGAGTGAAGCAGGGCCTTGGTTGGAATACATCCGCGGTGTAGGCAGGTTCCGCCAAGTTTGTCTTTTTCGATTAGAGCTACGGTTTTGCCCAGCTGTGCTGAACGAAGAGCGGCTGCGTAACCGCCACTTCCACCGCCAAGGATTACAACATCGAATGAGTTATCAGACAAGGCAAATTCTCCTAGTTGTTGGATTCTTATGGGAACTAGAAGAGTTTACTACTGTTGCCTAGTTGGCCAGGTCACGCGCCAGCTGAATAAGAGTCCTTACGGTTACCCCGGTCGCACCTTTAGGTGTGTGGCCGTAGGCAGCAGAGTCGTTGTTGGCAGGTCCCGCTATATCAATGTGAGCCCAGGCTGGCTTTTTAGCCTGATCGGCGCCAACAAACTCCCTTAGAAACAGACCTCCGATAAGCATTCCACCGGCCCTATTTCCGATTTTTACGTTTGCGATGTCGGCAATGTCAGAATCAAGAAGCGGTCTTAGCTCTTCGGGAAGTGGCATATGCCAAACCAGCTCACCAACAGAATCGGAGGCTTTTTCTACCTTCTTTACTGCCGCTTCGTCTCCCATCAAACCGGCATACCTATTACCAAGTGCGATGGTGGCAGCGCCGGTTAGGGTCGCCACGTCAATCAAATAATCAGGGGACTCCTCAACAGCCATCGACAAACCATCGGCGAGAACCAAGCGGCCTTCGGCATCAGTGTTTAGAACCTCAACGGTTTTGCCGTTTCGGATCTTGATGATGTCGTTTGGCCTGGTTGCGGAGCCAGAAGGCATGTTCTCTGCAAGGCAAAGCCAAGCAGTGGCTTTTACCTTTATACCTAGAGTTGCAATAGCAACCAGCGCTTGCATTACCGCTGCCGCTCCAGTCATGTCGTATTTCATACCAACCATAGACTCGGCAGGTTTTAGTGAAAGCCCTCCAGTGTCGAAGGTGATTCCTTTTCCTACTAGAGCAAGAGAAACTTTGGCACCAGCGGGCTTGTATTCCAGCTTCACTAGTCGCGGGGGCCTAGAAGATCCCTTGCCAACTGCGTGGATTCCTCCAAGACCTGCGGCGACGAGGTCCTTTTCTTCCCAGACCTTTATTTTTATCGGAAGATTCTTGGATGCCTTTTTAGCTTGCTGGGTCATGACCTCCGGGTATAGATCATTGGCTGGCTGATTAACCAGGTCGCGACATGCATGCACTGCTGCAACAACAGTTTCCATTTCGGAGAGCTCCGCAGGCTTCGGCTTTGATTTGGAGACGATGGTTAACTTGGCAAGGCTGCGCTTGACCGGCTTTGACTTATAGTTCTGAAAATCGTAGTTACCAAGCAAGAAGCCTTCAAAAAGTGCCAATGTTTCGGTAGCTGATTTCAAAGGAATATCGATCACCACGTTCTCGGCTCCGCCAAGCTCACGTGCTGCGACTCCACCGATAAACCTGAAAGAGTCAAGGTCTTTAGAAGGGCCTAACCCAATCAAAAGCACGACGCTGGAACTTGGCCCAGAAACCTTTGTGGTTTTGCCTAGCGCCGAACTTACTCCCAAGGATTCCAAGTTGATTGATGCCAATAATTTGGCATCAAGGCCGGAGTGGGCAAGTGCTGACTTTGACCCATCTGCTTTTACACCTATTACATAGGCGGTTGCTTTAGTGGCGGCTGGAAAAGTTTCGCTAATGGCGTGCTTAAGTTTTGTCATGTTGACCATGATAATCCAGTCAATGCTTAGGATTGATTTATGTCATCCGAGCCCATCTATCACTTCGAGCCTGATCACCAAGAGATTCCTGCTGGCCTGCACTTGATTGCCGGATTGACTGGCTTTACTGATGCAGGCGGGGTTCTAAATCAATTTTCAGAGCACATCTTCGCAAATCTTGATTCATCGCAGGTTCTGCACTTTGATAACGATGAGTTGCTTGATTACAGATCCAGGCGACCTGTGATGTTTTTTGAAAAGGACCATATCGAAGATTACGAACCGGCAAGTTTGGCGCTATATCTAGTCCATGACGAAGTAAACCAGCCTTTTTTGTTTCTGCATGGATACGAACCAGATTTTCGCTGGGACGCGTTCACCGATGCAGTTCTAAGGCTCATCAAACGCTTGCAGGTAAAAGACGTTACTTGGCTTCACTCAATTCCATTCCCAATCCCTCACACCAGAGAGACCGGTGTTACGGTTTCTGGAAACCGGATGGACATTGTGAACCAACTTTCCGAGTGGAAGCCACAAACTCAGGTTCCAGGCAACGTCTTACATCTTCTGGAGTTCAAAGTTGCCAAAACTGGCCTACCGATTGTTGGCTATGTTTTGCTGTGCCCGCACTACTTGGCCGATAACGACTTCCCGCAAGCTGCCGTTTCTGCCTTTGAGCTGGTTGCCTCCTCAACCGGGCTGGTCTTTCCAACCGATGACCTTCGAGACGACGGAACAGAGTTTCTTGCCAAACTGAAGGAACAGATTTCAGAAAACGCAGAATTGCAGAAAATGATTGCAACTTTGGAACAGGGTTATCAAAACGAAGTGACTGGACCCTCAAGAGCTCCCATTAGAAAACCTGCAGTTAAGTTGCCAAACGCGGAAGAAATCGCAGCAGAGCTTGAGGGCTACCTTGCCTCGAGACAAAGAAACAAACCGGACGAATCAAACGACTAGTTTTTTACCGGAGAGATTCTCTAGAATTTTCCAATTCTGACTGAGCTCGTCAGGCGTTAGCCTCGCTGGAATTTTTGCGGAGGCAGAATCTCCCCACAGCTCCAGATATTTTGGACCGAGGTATGACCCACCCGGGATCTTACGGTTAGTAGCAGCTTCAACAATCGGTCTCGCACCAGCTCTTGCTGACTGGGCAAGAAATGACTCAAAGAATCTTGTTGTCTTTGGTCCATAAGGTTCTGCTCTTGCAAATCCTGGGTGAGCAGCTAATGACGAAAAACTCTCTGAGCCAAGAAGGTTCTCGAGCTCTAGTGCAAAAGCAAGGTTTGCAAGCTTGCTTGCGCTATAGCTCATCCCTGCTTGGTAGCTATGTTTTGAACCTGCGGGCCCAAGTTTGCTAGGTGCAAATCGAGCAATGATCGAAGCCACGGACACGACTCGAGAATTAGCTGCGCGATGTTTTAGTAGATCCATCGTGAGAGCAAAATGACCTACCGCGTTAACGCCGTAATGGTACTCGACTCCAAAATCTGTTTCGGCGTAGTTAGAAAGTATCTTGGCGCCGGCATTGTTCACCAGCACATCCCACGCTCTATAGTTCGCGCTGTAGGCAGAAACAAACTTGTTGATTGATTCCATCGATGCCAGATCAAGCTCCATCATTGAAACCTTGGCCATTGGGTTGGCACTAGTGATTCTTGAAACCGCCGCATTACCTTTGAGAGTGCTTCGACTCGTGATTAGAACCTCGAAACCCTTGGAGGCCAGGGCAACCGCGGTTTCGAATCCAAGCCCGGTATTGGCCCCTGTGACTATCGCTAATGGCATGTATCCAAGGCTAGATCAGGAATACTTGCAGCCAAACCAGGGTTCTAGATACTCCAAGGTGCCGTGTACAGGAACTGCTGTAAATAGGTGCCATAATTGGATTAGACCCAGTCGTCGAAGCAACTTTTCGACTTGACATGGGTCTTAGTAATTCCCGAAATCAAGGCATCAGACAGAGGTTAGATTGGCAAAGGCAACATTAGCTACAAAGAAGGCTTCCCCCAAAGCCTCCTTGAAGGCCGACCAGAAGACCAAGAAGGCTTCCGGTAAAACCAAGGCAGCCCCCAAGAGCTCGAAGCCAAAGGCTTCTTTGAAGGCCGCATCGGCAAAGAACGCAAAGCCTGCCAAGTCTGCCTCAAAGAAAGTTGCTAAGCCTGTTGCTTTGAAGCCAGCGGCAAAGTCTAAAAAGGGGTCTAACGGACCGGCAACTAAGGCTAAGAAATCTGATTTAAAAACCAAGACAGCAAAGTCCAAAATATCCGACCTTCCCGAAGATGAGTTAGACGATGTCGATGTCGACGCCCTGGAGTCTGTAGAGGACATAGTTGCCGACGTCGCAGAAGCGGTTGACATTACTGCGGTCGAAATTGACTCAGCAGTTGAAGAAGTCGAAGAAGTAGTTGTTCCAGGCGGTGGATTTGTTCTAAAAAACAATGAAGACGATGACATTCCGGCTCAAACAAACACCATTACAGGTGCTACAGCCGACCCGGTTAAGGACTACCTAAAGCAAATCGGTAAAGTTGCGCTTCTAAATGCTGAACTTGAGGTCGAGTTGGCCAAGAGAATCGAAGCAGGATTGTTTGCTGAAGAGAAGCTAGCAGGGAAACGTCAACTCTCTAAAGACCTAGAGCGCGATCTGCGTTGGGTAGTAAAAGATGGACAGAAAGCTAAGAGCCATCTTTTGGAAGCAAACCTAAGGCTCGTGGTTTCGCTTGCGAAGCGTTACACCGGTCGCGGTATGCAATTTTTGGATTTGATTCAAGAAGGGAACCTCGGACTTATCCGTGCGGTTGAGAAGTTTGACTACACCAAGGGTTACAAATTCTCTACTTATGCAACTTGGTGGATTCGCCAGGCAATTACAAGGGCCATGGCGGACCAGGCAAGAACGATTCGTATCCCTGTTCACATGGTTGAAGTTATTAACAAATTAGCTAGGGTGCAAAGACAGCTGCTTCAAGATCTTGGGCGCGAACCGACCCCAGAAGAGCTAGCCAGAGAGCTAGACATGACACCTGAAAAAGTCGTCGAGGTTCAAAAGTATGGGCGCGAACCTATATCCCTATCCACACCACTGGGTGAAGATGGCGACAGCGAGTTTGGCGACCTGATTGAAGACACCGAAGCCGTTGTTCCAGCCGATGCGGTTGGCTTCACAATGTTGCAGCGCGAGCTGGAGCGGATTCTTGGGTCGTTGCACCCGCGCGAGGCTGGGGTAATTAAGAGCAGGTTTGGTTTGGGCGACGGTGTTCAAAAGACCCTAGATCAGATTGGCGAAGAGTTTGGTGTCACCCGTGAGCGCATCAGGCAGATTGAGTCAAAGACGATGTCTAAACTTAGGCACCCGTCTAGGTCGCAGATGCTTCGAGACTATTTAGAGCAGTAGCTCGAGTCTTTAGAAATTACTTGATAAGCAGTCTGGCGGTTTCGTCTAGCCAGCCTTTAGCAATTGGCTCTAGCTTTGCCTTATTTGCATTGCCGTGATGGGCACAAAATAGCAGCTCGCCAGTAGCCAGTGACGCACGAATGTAAGCCTGAGCTCCGCAGACGTCGCAGCGATCAGCTGCACTTAGCACTTCACTTGGGTTCTGGTCCTGTGTTTCTAATGGCTGCATTTGTGTTGTTTCCCTTCTGGCTCCTATTTGAGCACACCAATCGCTCGCTTTTGTTCAAATTGGTCCATATTTCGCTAACTGCGAAGTTATTTCCCGACTTCGGGTGTTTGGGTGCGCTCAGGGGCTTCGCCGAGATTAGCATTTCAGAGTGGCAAGCGATGACTATTCAGCTAGACACCTCTCGGTCCTAGAAGGACTAGAGGCAGTTCGGAAGCGCCCTGGTATGTACATCGGTTCCACCGATGGTCGCGGATTGATGCACTGCCTGTGGGAGATCATCGACAACAGCGTGGATGAGGCGCTTGCTGGTCACGGCAAGCACGTAACTATCGAACTGAATAAAGACGGCAGTGTCACCGTAGAAGATGACGGCCGCGGAGTGCCAGTTGACATCGAGCCAAAAACTGGATTATCGGGTGTCGAAGTTGTCTTCACAAAATTGCACGCCGGTGGAAAGTTTGGCAGCGGATCCTATGCAGCCTCCGGTGGTTTGCACGGTGTTGGAGCCTCAGTTGTAAACGCTTTGTCCGAGCGATTAGATGTTGAAGTTGATCGAAACGGTCAAACTTGGGCCATGTCTTTTCATCGCGGGGAACCGGGTGTTTTCGACGACAAAAAATCCATTTCTCCGCAAAGCCCTTTCAAGGCATTCGCCAAGAAAAGTGAACTTATGATTCTTGGCAAAGTTGCCAAGAACAAAACCGGCACCAGGGTCAGGTATTGGCCTGACCCTCAGATTTTTGTAAAAGAGACCGCCTTTGATCTCAAGGACCTTGAGGACAGAGCAAGGCAGACAGCTTTTTTGGTTCCTGGATTAGTTCTTTCCGTGGTGGACAAAAGAAGCGGCAAAGCAACCAAGCAGCAATTCAAGTTCGATGGCGGTATTTCCGAGTTCGTCGAATACCTTGCCCCCGATGCTGCCCTTACGGCCATTTGGAGACTCAGGGGAGAAACTGAGTTCACCGAGACCGTTCCTGTCCTAGACAAAAAAGGCAACATGGTTTCCACAGAAGTCACTAGAAAATGCGAGGTGGATATAGCTCTTCGTTGGGGAACAGGCTATGAAACTAGCTTCCGGTCATTCGTGAACGTTATTGCCACGCCTAAGGGCGGAACCCACGTGACTGGATTCGAGCAGGGGGCTGTAAAAGCGATTCGTGCTGAAATTGAAGCAAATTCCAGAAAGCTAAAACTTGGCAACGACAAGGTCGAGAAAGAGGACATTCTCGCAGGCCTCACAGCTGTTGTCGCCGTCCGTCTTGCAGAACCACAGTTCGAAGGACAGACCAAGGAGATTCTTGGAACCCCAGCAGTAAAAAACATTGTTTCCGCCATTGTTGCTAAACGGCTGAACGAGCGATTCTCGTCCGGCAAGCGTGATGATAAGACACAGGCTGCTTTAGTTTTGGAGAAGATTGTTGCTGAAACAAAATCGAGAGTATCGGCACGAACTCACAAGGAAACTCAGCGCAGGAAGAATGCTCTCGAGAGCTCCTCGTTGCCAAGCAAGCTAGTCGATTGCAGAACTTCTGAAACTGAAGTTTCAGAACTTTTCATTGTGGAGGGAGACTCAGCTCTTGGAACCGCAAAGCTTGCTCGCAACAGCGAATACCAAGCTCTTTTACCTATTCGTGGAAAGATTCTGAATGTCCAAAAGGCATCTGTTGCAGACATGCTTTCAAATACAGAGTGCGCCTCAATTATTCAAGTATTGGGAGCGGGGTCTGGACGGAGCTTTGAGCTGCCTTCCGCACGCTATGGCAAAGTGATTCTGATGAGCGACGCTGACGTCGATGGTGCCCACATTAGAACTTTGTTGCTAACTCTCTTCTTTAGATACATGAGGCCCCTGGTGGAAGCTGGAAGAGTTTATGCAGCAGTTCCACCGCTTCATCGAGTTACGGTAACTAATGCTGGATCGAAAGCCAATGAGCACATCTACACCTATTCGCAGGCTGAGCTTGAGAAGTTACTCGCAAAGCTAAAGACCGCAAAGAAAAGTTATCAAGAACCAATTCAGCGCTATAAGGGACTTGGAGAGATGGACGCCGAGCAGTTAGCGGAGACAACAATGGACCGATCAAAGCGTGCGCTTCGACGGGTGACCGTAAAAGACGCTGCAGCGGCTGAAAAGATGTTTGAGCTATTGATGGGCAACGAGGTTGGTCCAAGAAGAGACTTTATTATCGACTCAGCAGACACACTAGAGCGCGAAAGAATCGACGCCTAGGCTAAACCGATAAAACTAATCGCTGGCGCGGCATCTCCCGATGTGTCACGCTTCTGGATCTCGTACTCAATACCGATTGCCTTACCTTTGGCGTCAAGTAATTGGAAACTTTCAGGGCCCGCATAAGCCAAAGCAATCTGGTCTCTAGCCTTGGTGAACTTGTGAGCTCTCATACCTCCGGTGGCCCGGCCTTTCTTGGGGAATTCGTCAATCTTGCTCACCTTTAGAGCTCCCGGGTCAGTACCGGGAAGTGATTTCGAGCTGTTTGCAATCGTGAGGATGATGTTCTTAGTTTTTGCCTTCAAAACTCCAAAGAAGACAACCTCGGATTCGGTTTTGATCCCAGCCATTCCGGCGCCATTTCTACCCTGAGGGCGAACGGTCTTGGCATCGAATCGAAGCAGCTGCGCGTCCTGAGTAATGAAAACCAGCTCATCATTTTCTTGCGAAAGCGCTGCCCCCACAACTTTGTCTCCTGCCTTCAGGTTTATGCACTCAAAGTCAGATTTTTGCGGGAAGTCTGGAAGTACTCGCTTGACGGTTCCGTTCTTGGTTCCCAGCGCGACGATACTCTTTTCGTCAACTGGAATAACGGCAACGACTTTCTCCTTCTTACCCAGACCAAGAAACTCTGCGGCAAGCGGACCGGGGTTTTGCGCACCGTAGTCACCGACCGGGATGTCCCCGATGTGAGTTCGAAGCATACGACCCAAATCCGTTATGAATACAACATCAGATCTCGTGGTCGATGAGAACCAGTTTCTATAGCCAACTTTTCTCGATGCTGGGGCTTCGGATGACTCAGAACGAAACACACGACCATTTGAAGTAAGGGTGATGGCTGTGGGGGAGTCCGTCAGTTGTGCGGAGACTTGTTCTTTTCCACTTGAAACCGGTACAGATGTTTCTTCGGCTTGGATTGATGTCCTGCGGTCATCACCGTAGTTGTCAGCCACCTCTTGCAGCTCAGAGGCAACGAGTTCTTTCAAGATCTTGTCGGAGGAAAGAATTTTCTCTAGCTCTTCGATTTCCTTTTTGAGCTGCTTTTTCTCGTTGTCTAGTTCAAGCTTCGAGAACTTAGTTAGCCTTCTTAGTCGAAGCTCCAGAATGTATTCGGCTTGAATATCCGAGAGCTTGAATTTTTTCATGAGCTTGGTTTTGGCTTCTTGAACTTCTTCGGAAGCCCTAATAATCTTGATGACCTCGTCGATCGCAACTATTGCAAGGAGCATTCCCTCGACTAGGTGCAGTCTGGCCTGGCGCTTACCCAATCGGTTTTGACTGCGACGCTTGGTGACTACCACCCGGTGAGCTAGATACACACCCAACAGGTCTCGAAGTCCAAGGGTCTGCGGTTGGCCATCAACTAGCGCCACGTTGTTGATACCGAAGCTGTCTTCCATTGGGGTGTAGCGGAACAGAAGATCAAGAACTACTTGTGGGTCGAACCCTGTTTTGAGTTCTATGATCAGCTTGAGTCCGTTGCTTCGATCGGTCAGGTCGATTACGTCTGAAATGCCCTGCAATTTTTTGCTGTTGACACCTTCTTTGATCTTCTCGATGACTTTTTCTGGGCCAATCAGGTAAGGAAGTTCGGTTACGACCAACCCCATTCTTCTTGGAGCAACGCTTTCAACCGCAACTCGCGCCCGCGTCTTGAATGAGCCGCGGCCGGTTTCGTAAGCTTCGGCAATTCCCTCTCCTACGATGATGATTCCACCGTTTGGGAAATCTGGCGCAGGAACGATTTTCATTAGATCCTGGAGTGTGCTCTTCGGGTTCTTCAGAAGGTGTATTGCCGCTTTTATCACTTCACGCATGTTGTGAGGCGGCATGTTTGTTGCCATACCTACTGCAATTCCGGATGCGCCGTTCACCAATAGGTTTGGAAAAGCAGCGGGTAAAACCTCGGGTTCGGAAAGCTGAGCGTCATAGTTGGGCTTGAAGTCAACGACATCCTCGTTCAACCCCTCATTCATCATTAGTGCAGCAGCTGAAAGTCTTACCTCGGTATACCTGGCGGCTGCGGGACCATCGTCCAAGCTTCCGAAGTTTCCGTGTCCGTCAATCAACGGTGCGCGAAGAGAAAACGGCTGCGCCATTCGAACTAGGGCATCGTAAATAGCACTGTCACCGTGAGGGTGGAGCTTACCCATTACCTCGCCGGTGACTCGAGCAGATTTGACGTGGCCCTTGTCTGGGCGAAGCCCCATCTCTCCCATTTGGTAAACGATGCGTCGGTGAACCGGCTTTAGTCCATCCCTGGCGTCGGGTAGGGCTCTTGAGTAGATAACCGAATACGAATACTCAAGAAAAGAATCCTGCATCTCCTTAGATAGGTCGATGTCGAAGATACGCTCTGGAACTACTTCAATAGGATCTTTGGCCATGGTCTTCCTGTTGCTGTGGCAAACTTAGCTTCGATGCTACCTTCTGTTCCCAAATCACTCGGGAGGCTTTCCGACGCCTACCTAAGCGCCTATCTCGCGCTCAGCTCATCCGATAATCCCCTGAAACTCGCTCAGAAAAAGAGTTACCTGGTGATACTGGTAGACGGTCTTGGCACCGCAAACATTAGAGGCGCTGCTGGCCATGCAGGATTTCTCAATCAAAAACTCATGTCAGCTAAGTCTTTGTTCTCAGGGTTTCCTGCCACAACAAGTTCCAGCCTTACATCACTGGCAACAGGTGTAGCTAATGGTAGCCACGCGGTGCTCGGACACCGGGTTTACGACCGAGGCATACAGCAGAACATAAATTTTCTAAACGACCTTGGATTAGAGCTTGATCCACGCGAGTATCAAAACCTTGAGACAATCTCTGAGAAAGCTGCGAAAAATAACGTGGTGGTGTCAACAATTGGCCCAGCCGAGTATGACAAGTCTGGGTTCACTATGGCCACCATGCCAAACGCTAACTACATTCCCGCTCAAAGTTTTCGAAATCGTTTCATGGCCGCCAAAAAAGCAGTTAGTGTTCCAAGCAGCTTGACGTATCTTTACTTTCCCGAACTCGATCAGCTCGCACATCGCTATGGTTCTGACTCAAAGCAATGGCTAAACGCTATTGAAGAGTTGGATGCCGAATTGGTCAAGTTTGCTCGATTAATACCAACAACTGCCGGAGTTATTCTCACGGCAGACCACGGAGTAATTGATGTTGAATCAGATAGGCATATTTACCTGGATGAGTATGAGTGTTTCAGTGACCTTGAGCAAATAGGTGGAGATCCAAGAGTTAGCTATCTGTATTTTCAAGATGGTACTGACTTAGAGATCAAACTGGGTGAAATTGCTGAGGCAATTGGAAACACTTGCGATGTTGTGACCGTATCTGATTTGATAACCGCTGGTTGGCTATCGAAATTATCTGAGCAAGCCACACGTGTGGCTCCGGATCTGGTTCTACTACCCAAGGCCGATAGGGTTGCCTACCACCGAGGGTTTGCAAGGGCTCGATCATTGTTGATGATCGGACAGCATGGAGGTATGACTCAGGCCGAGTGGGAAGTTCCGCTTATTGTTTTTTAGTCTTCGGTCTTTGTTCCAAAGACGATTTCGTCCCAGCTCGGAATAGACGCTCTGCCTTTTCTGGTTGGCGGAGGATTATCCGTAACGACAATTTCTGGTTCCTGACTTACATCTTCGTCAGCGAATCCCGGCTGCTCATCGAGGTCAGGTACAACTGACAAGAACTCGGTGTGCGGAGCTTCTTCCTGGACTTCCAGCATCTCTCGCTCGTTGCGTTTTTTCCGAAGTGCCTCCAAAAGATCTGCCGTATCGGAAATTGGAGCAACAGTTGGAGTTGGTGCACTGTATTGGCTTGATGTTGGCTTAGGAGGTTCTCGGACAATTTCTAAGGTGTCAGCAAGATTTGATGTGAAATTGGAAACCGGAGCGCTTACAGGACGCAATCTGGGAGCAGGTTCAGCAATTTTGTCACCGGAGGATAAAGATATGGCGGATTCGTTTTCTGGAATTAGCGCCAGCCGCTTCGGGTCATAAAGCCACGTCGCCTTATTTTGCTTGCCCTCAAGTTCGAACTCGCAATAGATGTAGAAGCCATGCTCGGGGGCTTTCATGGCTGACCACTTTTCTATGCCCGCACCATTGGCTGCCAGTCTTGCCTTGATGATTTCGCCGAACTCTCTAGTGGCCGGGTTATTGAAGCGGTTCCCAGGAACCTCAAGCCGAACGGTCAAGGCGTTCAAAACTGCGTGATTTAGCTCATCTAGAACTGGTTGTGCGAATTTCATGACGTAGTCAACCGGAGCGCCGCTGGCTTGGACAATTTCCTCAATGCTTCGGCCAACCCTTATTTCTTCTTGGATTTCCCGTGGGCTCAACCGAGGCTCATCGAGCATTCGAGGGGTTTCGTTTCTGATCGCACTTCTTACGGACTGATCCAGCAGTAGGCGAAACCTTTGTCCCTCGGAGTCTTCCAGCAATAGAAAGTCACCATCTGAACCTAAAAACTTGATGTCTTTCATGTCGGGTTATCTCCTGCCTATGAGTTTGCCAGCAAGGTTCATGACTGAGCGCAAAAACACGGCATTTTCCAAGGAAATTCACGCTGTGTCAGTTTGCTATTAGGGGGTATTTGTTAGACACTACTAGCGCCTAAAGAACTAACGAAAGGGCCACCCATGGCTACCGACTACGACGCTCCTAGAAAAGCCGACGACGACACCGAGTCCCTAGAAGCTATCAAAGAGCGCGGCCCCGCCAAGGCTGCTTCGGACACCGAGGATATTGATGCCGGTGACTCCTTCTCAATCCCGGATGTGGTTTCCGAGGACCTAGACGTGGTCGTTTTGCCGCCCCAAGATGACGAGTTCACCTGCTCTAACTGCTTTATTGTCAAGCACCGCTCGCTGGTTGCGAGGAAGACCAAGAATGGTCCAATTTGCTCTGAGTGTGATTCCTAGTTCTTTTCTAGAAGTTCAGCCAGCTTGTCAGGTTTTCTGGTGGAGATCAGCCAATAGGGTGTCGGATCTTCCGGGTCTAAAATCGCAATCTTAATTGCCGTTTTCACCGAGCCTTGAAACACTTTGTGAGCTCCCGGATCCAGGTTTGGCCCGCGCTCCAAGAAGATTCGGTCCTTGGAGATTACCTCGGCTTCTCCAATCAGGTTCCTAAAAATCCCTACTCTGCCCACTCTTAGCTCCAGTTGGGAAAGCTCAATCGTCGGGGCCCGCAAGATAAGTAGTGTCCAAATAGTTATCACGACCACAACTCCGACAGCCAGACCAATTCTTATATCAAATGGCTCGGAAATAATTGCAATCGATGGCAGCAGAGCGAAAACGGCGGCAAAGGTCCCGAAATTTGGCAACACCCGTTCCTTGTATAGAGGGGATTCGGGCTTCTCTGGTTCACTCACACTCAATAGATTACGCTGGGAATCTATGACTCACGTACCCGTATTAGTAATGGCATCGCCTGGATTCGAGCCTCGCTACGCCCGAGCCGGTGACGCCGGAGCCGATCTTCGATCTACCAAGAAAATCACGATTGGCCCTGGAGCTCGTGAACTAGTTACAACTGGGGTTGCTATTGCCTTACCCGCTGGCTTTGTTGGCTTAGTGCACCCTCGCTCGGGCCTGGCGCTAAAGCACGGAATAACTGTTTTGAATTCCCCCGGCACCATTGATGCCGGTTATCGTGGCGAAATAATGGTTACGCTCTATAACTCGTCCACCGAGAAATTTGAGATTGAAGTTGGCGACCGCATAGCGCAGCTTTTGATTCAAAGCGTTGAGCAAGCCAATTTCATCTCCGTTGACCAACTTCCCGATACTGACCGGGGTAAAGCTGGCTTTGGATCGACGGGAAATAAGTAGATGGACAACTACGGCAAAGCAAAATCTCAACCGATTGATCGGCTGAGTGCTGGCCCCTTCGATATTACGGAGCTTGTGCAAGTTCGGCCCACCATTGATTTTGGCGCTATTCAACTCCCAATGCGTGACGACGTAACTTACAAGCTCGAGGTGGAATCATCAACTAATAAAATCGTGGCTCTCACCGTTGAACACAAAGGTTCTACCTTGCAACTGCAAGCATTCAGCGCCCCCGGAGCTGAAGGGATATGGCATGAGATTCGCGCTTCGTTAGAGCAATCAATTTTGGCGCAGGGGGGCAAAACTGAAAGCGTGGTTGGGCCGCTAGGACCAGAACTAAATGCTCAGATTCCCACCACTGATGGTGGCTCCAGGCTGGCGAAATTTATTGGCGTCGATGGACCCAAATGGTTCTTGCGCGGAGTTATAACCGGCCTTGCTCTTGGCGACACTCTCTCGATGTCGCACGTGATTGAAATCTTTAGATCAGCAGTTGTTGTTCGAGGTAGCTCGCCAATGCCACCAAAGGAACTCCTGGAACTTGTTGCACCATCAGGTGCTCAAAAGAGCGTTAGCAAATGACAGACGAGAAGTTTAGAGACTCGGCGGCCAAAAAACTTGGCGTTAATTCGGTAGACGGTCAACTAAGCCTGGATAGCATATCACTTCTTGAGGGCATGGGTGGCAAGTTAGGCATCGCGGAGACGATTATTCCAAGCCTGCTGTTTGGAATCAGTTTTGCGCTAACCGGAGAAGCGATTGTTGCGGTGTCCTTGGCAGCGTCAGCGTCAGCACTTTTTATTATTTATCGCTTAATTACTCGCAAATCTGCCAGCAGTGCTTTGATCGGTGCGATCGCTGTTGGCTTTGCAGCTTGGCTGGCTCTTCGCGAAGGCGGAGAAGCAGTTGATTACTTTGTCCCAGGATTTATAGCCAATGCTGTTTACGGAAGCGTGCTTTTGATTTCTATCTTGGTTCGCTGGCCAATTATTGGGGTTCTGGTTGAAGTTTTGCGCGGCAATGCCACTAGTTGGCGCAAGGACCGCAAGAAAGTTACGATTTACTCACTAGTTACTGCGATGTGGGTAGGTTTCTTCAGTCTTCGCCTCGCCGTCCAGGTTCCGCTGTATTTGGCCGGTAGTGCTGAACTCTTGGCGACAGCCCGTGTTGCCATGGGGCCACCGCTTTATGCACTAGTTATTCTTGTGACCTGGCTAATACTTCGAGCCACGGTGCTTCGGACCAGGTAAGTGGTAAATTTGGTAGCTGGAGCTGATTTGCTCAAAAATGTAGGAGTTTTAGATGTCCAAGATTGACAGTTTCGGCGTAGGGCGTGAGCTTAAAGTTGGAAACGACTCTTATCGAATCTTTGACATCAGCACGCTTGATGCCAAGACCTTGCCATACAGCCTGAAGATTCTTCTTGAGAATCTTCTAAGAACCGAAGACGGTGCAAACGTAACTTCTTCTCACATCCAATCCATCTTGGACTGGGACCCAAAGGCGGAGCCTGATACTGAGATTCAGTTCACCCCAGCACGAGTAATCATGCAGGACTTTACTGGTGTGCCGTGCGTTGTGGACCTCGCAACGATGCGTGAGGCCATGGTGGATCTCGGGGGAGACCCAAAGAAAATCAACCCGCTTGCTCCGGCTGAATTGGTTATCGATCACTCGGTCGTTATCGATGTCGCGGGATCCAAGGATGCATTCGAGAAGAACGTCGAATTTGAATATCAGCGCAACGCTGAGCGTTACCAATTCCTTCGCTGGGGTCAAATGGCATTCGACGATTTCAAAGTGGTGCCTCCTGGCACCGGAATCGTGCATCAGGTCAACATTGAGTACCTAGCTCGAACAGTCATGACCAGAAATGTTGGTGGCCAGATACTTGCCTACCCAGATTCCTGCGTTGGAACAGATTCTCACACCACAATGGTCAACGGTCTTGGAGTTTTGGGCTGGGGCGTTGGTGGAATCGAAGCCGAGGCAGCGATGCTGGGCCAGCCAGTTTCCATGCTGATTCCAAAAGTTGTTGGTTTCAAGCTCACTGGACAGATTCCGATGGGTGCAACTGCTACTGACGTTGTGTTGACCATTACTGAGAAACTTCGCCAGCATGGAGTAGTAGGCAAATTTGTCGAGTTCTACGGAGCCGGTGTTGCTTCTGTTCCACTGGCAAATCGAGCAACCATTGGAAATATGAGCCCAGAGTTTGGTTCGACTGTTGCGATTTTCCCAATCGATGAAGTGACCCTTGACTACCTTCGCTTCACCGGAAGAAAGCAAGCTGAGATTGATCTCGTTGAGCAGTACAGCAAAGCCCAAGGCCTGTGGCACGATCCTTCGATCGAACCTCGATACAGCGAGTATCTAGAACTGGATCTTGCGACAGTGGTGCCTTCAATCGCCGGTCCTAAGCGGCCACAGGATCGAATCGAATTGTCCAAATCAAAGAACCAATTCGCGAAGGACATTCTTACTTATTCCTCAAAGGCTTCTAAACCAGCAAAAGTTTCTGGAAGAGATTTCTCGATGGATAACGGGCACGTCAGCATTGCTTCGATAACCTCTTGCACCAACACCTCTAACCCATCCGTGATGATGGCGGCAGGGCTACTTGCGAGAAAAGCTGTTGCCAAGGGACTCAAGGCCAAGCCTTGGGTTAAGACATCTTTGGCTCCTGGATCAAAAGTTGTAACTGACTACTACGACAAAGCGGGGCTGACTAAAGACCTAGATGCTTTAGGTTTCCAGCTAGTTGGATATGGCTGCACCACCTGTATTGGAAACTCTGGACCGCTTGACGAGGAAATCTCGGCAGTAGTAAATGAAAATGATTTGGCCGTTACCGCGGTGCTATCTGGAAACAGAAACTTTGAAGGCCGAATCAATCCAGATGTGAAGATGAACTATCTAGCTTCGCCCCCACTAGTTATTGCTTACGCGCTAGCTGGGACCATGGACTTTGATTTCGAAAAAGACTCTCTTGGTGACGATGCTTCTGGAAATGACGTGTTCTTGAGAGACATCTGGCCAACGCCAGAAGAAGTTCAGAGCACTATCGATTCGTCAATCAACTCGGAGATGTTCACCACCCAGTACGCGGGGGTTTTCGATGGTGACAAGAGATGGCAATCTCTTGACACTCCAACCGGCGACACTTTTTCGTGGGATCCTAAGTCCACCTATGTTCGCAAACCGCCTTACTTCGACGATATGAAAATGGAGCCTACGCCGGTTAAAGATATCCACGGAGCTCGCGTGCTTGCCAAGCTAGGGGACTCCGTGACAACAGATCACATCAGCCCAGCTGGTTCCATAAAGGCTGATTCACCAGCTGGCAAGTATTTGACCGAGCACGGAGTATCAAGGGTTGATTTCAACAGCTATGGATCTCGTCGTGGTAATCACGAGGTAATGATTCGTGGAACCTTTGCCAACATTCGTTTGCGCAATCAGCTACTGCAAGATGTTGAAGGCGGCTACACCAGAGATTTCTCTCAAGCCGCAGGGGATCAAGCGTTTATCTATGACGCTTCACAGAACTACCAAGCTGCTGGAACACCGCTAGTAATTCTTGGCGGCAAAGAATACGGATCTGGATCCTCAAGAGACTGGGCCGCAAAGGGCACCAGCTTGCTTGGAGTTCGTGCTGTAATAACCCAAAGCTTTGAGCGCATTCACCGCAGTAACTTAATCGGCATGGGTGTTTTACCTCTAGAGTTCCCAGCTGGCGCATCGGCTGACTCTTTGGGGCTTGATGGCACAGAGATTTTTGACATTTTCGGTGTTGAAAAGCTGAACGAGGGAGTTACACCCAAGACCCTGAAGGTCGTTGCCAAGCCAAGCGAGCACTCCAAGACGGGCAAGCAGATTGTTGAGTTTGAGGCAACTTTGAGAATCGACACCCCTGGAGAAGCGGACTACTTCCGCCATGGCGGAATCTTGCAGTATGTGCTTCGATCGTTAGTAACGGCATAGAGGAAGTCAGCCTTCGAATGAGCATCCTGGATAGAGTCAACGGACCGGAGGACCTAAAGGGTCTAAAGGAAACTGAGGTAATCGAGCTTGCTTCGGACATTCGTGAATTTCTGATCTCCAAGGTTGCAAAAACCGGGGGACACCTAGGTCCAAACCTAGGCGTAGTGGAAACAACGTTGGCCATTCATCGTGTTTTCGATTCTCCTAAAGACAGCATCATCTTTGATACTGGTCATCAGTCTTATGTTCACAAGTTGCTTACTGGAAGAAAAAACTTTGACAACTTGCGTTCCAAGGAAGGTCTTGCCGGCTACCCACAACGAACTGAGTCGGTTCACGACATCGTCGAGAGCTCGCACGCATCTTCTTCTATTTCCTGGGGCGATGGCATTGCCAAGGCCTATCGCCTAACCAAGCAAGACGACCGCTATGTGATTGTTGTTGTTGGAGATGGTGCACTGACCGGTGGAATGACTTGGGAAGCTCTCAACAACATCAGCGATGATAACGATCGCAAGCTGGTGATTATTGTTAACGACAACGGTAGATCTTACGCGCCAACTATCGGTGGTTTGGCGAGGTACTTAAACGGGATCCGAACCGAGCGCATCTATCGCAGACTCTACAGACTGAGCCGTAGGGTGTTTTACAAATTCGGTATGCCAGGAAAAATGGCTTACTCAACTTTGCGTGGCGCTGCTAAAGGTCTTCTTGGAACATTTGCACCAAAGGGAATCTTTCCAAATCTTGACTTGAAATACATCGGTCCAGTAAATGGCCACGACATGCATGCAATGGAAGAAGCTCTAAAGCAGGCAAAAAAGTATGCCAATCCAGTTATCGTTCACGCAATCACCCAAAAGGGTAAGGGTTACGAACCAGCCGTCAGCGATGAGGCGGATCAGTTCCACGCAGTTGGTCAAATTGATCCAGACACCGGTAAGGCTGTTGGAGATTCTGGCAAGCAGAGCTGGACTGGTGTTTTCGCAGATGAAATGGTCGAGATCGCCAAGAACAAACCAAATGTAATTGGTATCACTGCAGCGATGCTTATCCCGGTTGGGCTACACAAATTTGCCGATAAGTTCCCAGAGCGCGTGTTCGATGTTGGAATCGCCGAGCAGCACGCGGTGACCTCAGCGGCAGGTATGGCTTTTGGGGGTCTTCACCCAGTTGTGGCGGTGTATGCCACCTTCATGGGGCGCGCTTTTGACCAGGTTTTGATGGATGTTGCCCTTCACAAAGCAGGGGTAACCTTCGTACTTGACCGCGCCGGTGTAACAGGACCAGATGGCGCTAGCCATCACGGTATGTGGGATCTGGCTATGCTACAAATTGTCCCGGGAATCAGAATTGCTTCACCTCGAGATGGAAAAAGACTTGTCGAGGAACTGAATGAAGCAATCGAGGTTTCTGATGCACCGACCGTTATTCGATTCCCTAAGGGCTCTGTATCTCAAGAGATCGAAGCAGTAAGACGACTAGACGACGGCGTTGATGTGCTTATGGAAAGCCCAGCGAAGGATGTGCTAATTCTGACTGTAGGTTCAATGGCTCACATGGGGCTACAAGTAGCCAAGATGCTTGCCGATCAGGGAATTGGTGCAACTGTTATTGACCCTCGTTGGGTCATTCCAGTTCCTGAATCTGTTGTCTTACTTGCGAGCAAGCACAGGTTAGTTGTGACAATCGAAGATGGAATTCGAGTCGGTGGAATCGGAACCCGTGTTCGTCAGGACCTTCGCGCGGCTCAGGTTGATACCGCACTGAGCGAAATTGGATTACCGGATGAGTTCCTGGAGCATGCTTCCAGGGATGAAATTCTAGATCGCGTTGGCCTAAACGCACAAGACATTTCACGCGAGATTGTCGCCCAGGTTCTTGGTTCACGCGTGCCACACGCTAGAGCTATTCCTGAGGACTCTGTGGTTTCTGATCAGGCTCGTCTAGCCGATTAATTGAATCCGTAATCGCATCAGCGGTTAGATCAACCTGCCATCTTCTTGCACCAACTCCCATCAGAGACTGCTTTACGTTCTCTAGCGTTGCTGGTTCTGGAGGCGCAAAACATATTTGCCTCAAATAATCAGGAGTGAGCAAGTTCTCCAAGGGAACATTTGCATTCTCACTAATAAGAGTCAACGCATTCTTAGCGTGACGCAAACGGCGATCAGCCTCTGGGTACTTAGCTGCCCAGTTGCGGTGATTTGGAATGCCTTCTGTTTTCTCTGCTCTGACAGACGGAAGGACCGTGGCCTTGAGTGCTGCTTGCAGTGCTTCCCACCAAAGCTCCAGGTAGCTTCTGGAAGCTCGACCAGTAAAGCTTCTAAGCGAGGCTAGCTCTGGTCTAGTCCTTGGTTTGGCATTTGCTACCGCCAAGATCGAAGAGTCAGGAATCAATCGTCCAGGGGAGACATCCATCTTGATGGCAAGTTCTTCACGTGCCAGCCAAAGCCTCCTTGCTGTCTCCAAAGAAAGCTGGTCGGAAACTTTGGTTAGACCGGAGATTCCACGCCAGCGATCTTGTTTGGTTGGCTTTGGCTTAAATGAAAGCAGGTTTTCAAACTCCTGGTTAGCCCATTCGGACTTACCTTGAGCTTCAAGCAGTAGTTTCAGACTTGTTCGAAGTTCATGAAGTAGCTCAACATCCAGAGCTGCATAATTCAACCAGCTCTCGGGTAACGGCCTGGTGCTCCAATCAGCGGCAGAATGCTCCTTGGCAAGCCCGATATGCAGCAGCGTTTCGACTAACGAGCCAAGACCGACCCGTGGTTGGCCAGTAAGCCGTCCTGCTAGCTCGGTGTCGAAAATTGCCTTGGGGCGTAAGCCGAGCTCTTCGAGGCAAGGTATGTCCTGAGTAGCTGCGTGGAGTATCCACTCTCGGGCGGCAAGAAACTCGCGAAGTCGAGAAAATTCAATTGACTCAACCAATGAAGAATCTGTTGTTGGGTCTATCAAGAAAATGTCGGAGTGCTCAGTTTTTAGCTGAACCAGGTAGGCGCGCTGCGAATACTTGAAACCCGATGCTCTTTCTGCATCAACAGCGACCGGTCCCTTTGTGTTTTCAAGCTGCTCAATAACCAAAGCGAGGTCTTTGGGGTTTTCAACTAGATGATAATTGGACCTCGGTGCCGCAAGTGTTTCAAGTGTTACGGATTCCGCATCCACCAAGTTTGACTCTGATTCAGTCAAATTAGATTCTGCTTATTCCTGATTCTGGGGGCAATCCAGACATCATGCACAAAAGGTCCTGCCAAGCTTCGAGATGTGCCGAAAAATTCGAATCAGTTGGCGACCATGATGCACGAAGTTCGAGCTCGGCGTGATCACTTTGACCGGACATCGCACCATAGCCTTGGGAAATAATTCTGGTGATGGTGCCTGCCTGCAGGGTGTAGCCCGCGCCGCGGGCTTTCAAGGAATCTTCTAACCAGGCCCAGCAGACGTCGGTGATTAGCTCATCCTGGCCTATGTCGGTTTCTAGAGGGGATTTTGCGAAGCAGATAATTCGAAAGTTTCCACCCCACCCCTCTTGAGGGGTGTCCGAATTTAGCAACACAAATCTTCCAGTGCCGGCATCAGCTTGAGCAGCATGCGATTCTGCTCCAACGTGGGCTGCTAAGGCAAGCGAGTGCTTAGCAAGCTTGTCGGGGGAAGGAATCTCTGTAACGTTTAGATCAGATCGAATATCCGCTTGGCGCAACGACATGACAGCTAGCTGAAAATCAGCAGCCGTATTGGTCACATCCGCGATCTCAAGCATTTTTTCCAGCCTAAGAGCCGGTCTTGAATTTACGCTCTAGCCACGCCGTTAGTAGTTCCAGAGGGTGAATGTCGCAGCCTCGGATTCCGCAAGAGATACCAGAGATCCTGAGTCGCTAAAAGGATTCCATTTTGGCGTAAGTGATTCGGGCGACAGCCTAGGAGTGATGGTGATGGCAGATTGTGCTACTTCAGTGGTTGCGAAGCACACTTTTGTAAGCGTTGGCCCCGCCTCAAGAAGCAGCGTTTTCATCTGCATTCGCCTAGCCCAGTCCAATAGCGCAACAAAGGGCTCGGCTGGATCAATTGCAACATGTTCGAGCTTGGAATCACCGTCACGAGTTGGATCGTTCGGGCTAAAAAGAGTCACCCCGGTTGAGGCGCTAGCTGCTGGAATCGACTGGAAGTTTCCCGTAGCCGAAACAATTGCCAGGCGTGAGGAAGAGAATTTTTTGTACTGCTCATTACGCGCTGTTGCCGCGTCCACAATCACAAGATCGGATTGCTTTCGAAGTGCCAACAAGAGCTCGAGATCTTCCCTGTTTGATAGACCCCTGGAAGATCCGGACTCGTCGAAAAAGCTACCGCCTGAACTAATCACATGATTAGTGCGTATGCCATCCCAGCTACCGTAGCTTTTTGCTAGCTCTTCTACAGTTGAGACTTGATTAGAAAGCGCGAGTCCGGAAAGCGCTGCAATCATTGACTAGATTTTTCCCTCAGTTGACGCTTTATGCGCGAAAGTATCCCGATCATTCCACGAAGCCTCAGTGGAGACACAACCTTCTGAAGCGATAGCTTCGATGGGAAGTCAATATCGAAATCAAGTGCTTCTTGCACACTCAACCCATCAATGACACTAAATAGCAGGCTAGCAAATCCTCTGGTAGTCGGCGCTTCCGGGGGAGCGCTGAAAAATAATCTTGTTAGGTTGTTTTCATCAATCTCCACAAATAGATAAATTGGGGACTGACACTCTTCTACTCTTTCAAGAAGCTCTGGGTGATCAGCGTAGCGATCAGGTAACTCAGGCAATGCTTCCGAGAACTCCAGCAACAAATCCAGTCGCTCAGACTCTCTGATTGAGGCGAAGTCCCCAATTAGAGTTTCCGGAAGCTCTAGTGTTGCCAATTAGACCAGCTGAGGTACCGGGCCAGGTTGGCTACCCAAAGCTATGGGAGCCTTCACAAGAGAACCCCACTCGCTCCAAGAACCGTCATAATTTCTAACGGTTTCAATGCCAAGTAGGTACTTCAGCACAAACCAAGTGTGAGATGAACGTTCGCCGATTCTGCAATAGGCGATTACATCTGAGTGACCCGCTAACTTGGCGCCCTTCAGATATACCTCTTCTAGCCCTGCTAGATCTTTAAAGCTCTGGTCTTCGTTGCATGCTTTTGACCAGGGAACCGATGCTGCTGTAGGGATGTGTCCTGCTCGAGTGGCCCCCTCATCAGGGTAACCAGGAGCTGTGAGGCGATCACCTGCATATTCCTCTGGGGAACGAACGTCAATTAGCGGTTTCCCAAAGTGTGAAACAACATCGTCACGAAAAGCACGCAGTTTCTTATCGTCTCTTTCGATAACCGGATAGATTGAAGGCGTTGGCTTCAGCTCATCTTTAGTTAAATCCCTACCTTCGGAAATCCACATGTCTCTTCCGCCATCCAGCAGTCGAACGTCTTCATGGCCAAAGAGCTTGAATACCCAAAGTGCGTAAGCTGCCCACCAGTTACTTTTGTCTCCATACAAAACGATGGTGTCTTCGCGGTTGATGCCCAGTCTGGAAAAGACCTTAGAAAAGCCTGCTCCGTCGATGTAGTCACGGGTAACTTGATCGTTGAGGTCGGTGTGCCAGTCGATTTTCCGGGCAGTCGGGATGTGTCCGGTTTGGTAAAGCAAAACGTCCTCATCGGACTCAAGCAAGACAAGACCAGGCTTGCCCAGATTCTCTTCTAGCCATTTAGTGCTCACAAGAGCAGATGGGTTAGCGTACTGACCAAACTTTTCGGAACTGTCAATGTCGATTGGCAAAGTTATCTCCTTGTAGACTTGGGAATTCAATTGATCCTCATGTAGGCGGTGCTATTGTCAACCAATTCAGGAACAATTTGTTCCCTGGTTGAAATTCAACCCCACCCCACCCTTGGGGAGGTCTTGGATCAACTGGTTCCTCCTAGAGAGTTTACCAAGGCGCGCTTCGATAACTATCTGCCAAATTCCGACTTCCCTTCTCAAGCCTCGGCCCTTGCTTCATCCAGGGCTTTCGTAAAGCCAGGCGTCATCAAGTCATTTTTTTCAAAGGGAAAAGCTCCCGCATATTCAGGGATCTACCTAGACGGTGGTTTCGGGGTTGGAAAAACTCACCTCTTGGCCGCAATCTGGCATGAGTACGCCGGCAAGAAAGCCTTTGGAAGTTTCCTTGCATACACCAGCCTCATTGGC
>NZ_JBIILG010000040.1:0-9856 GCF_044232805.1 Rhodoluna sp. | reverse complement strand
GGGTTTTGCAGATGCCCTGAAACACTTGAGTCAGTACCAACTGATTTGCATAGACGAGTTTGAGCTTGATGATCCAGGCGACACCATGTTGATGTCCAGGTTACTTTCAGAGCTTGGCTCAAAAGGTATTCGTTTTGCTGCAACATCGAATACCCCTCCAAATGCACTTGGGGAGGGAAGATTCGCCGCACGAGATTTCGCCAGAGAGATATCGGCCATGGCCGATAGGTTTCAAATAGTAAGCGTGGATGGCGATGATTATCGCCATCGTCCAATAGATGGCCACACTGCTGCTTTATCTGATTCCACTGCAGAGGAGTTAGTTAGGGACTCACTTTCCGAGGGTAAAAAAGTATCTCGCGACGACTTTTCTGCATTGCTTCAGCACCTTGCCAAGGTTCATCCTTCTAAATACTTGAAGCTGATCGAGTCAATAGATGTTTTGATATTGACATCGGCTCGAAAGCTGACTGACCAGTCGGCAGCGCTTAGATTCGTTTCTTTGGTAGACAGGCTTTATGAGTCAAGGGTTGCGATTGCTTCAACGGGTATTGGTTTAACAGAAGTGTTTTCGGATGAGTATCTAGCAGGTGGATACCGAAAGAAGTACCTTCGGGCTATTTCGAGGATCGGGTCTTTGACCGAGTTGTCTTAGTTTTTCTCTTCTTTTCAGACAAGTGCCATCTGCCTCTAAACCATAATGTCGTTCCGCCCAAAAATGTTGCAACAAACGAGCCAAGTAGCACACCAAGTGTTGCTTGCGCATAGAGCTCACGATCATCAATGAATGCAAGATGAGCGATAAGAAGCGAAACCGTGAATCCAATTCCCGCCAACAAACCTAGCGGGATGAAATCAAGCACTGTTAATGGAAGACGATCTTTTGGCGATAAAAGCTTGTTTGCGATAACTGCAGCTATGGAAATTCCTACGACTTTACCAATCGCTAGTCCAAAGAAAACTCCCGAGAATACTTGCTGGGAATCTCCAACCATTGTGGGCATCACAACAGCAACCGCTGTGAATGCAAATATGGGAAGAATAAAGAAATTGGTCGCTGGTTGAACCTTGTTCATAACGGAATGTGCTCTGACAGCGGGAATCAAGATTCCCAGTATCACGCCGGCCACGGTTGCGTGGATACCGCTTTGGTAGATCGTGTACCAAAGAACTAGGCCAAACATCGCTCTAACAAGCCACTTGTTAGCAAATTTCGACGTTTCTGCAAACCTGAATGCAAACGCAACCAACGCGCTAGCGATTAGCCAGGATGTCTCTAGCTTGGTGGTGTAAAAAACAGCAATGATGCTAATAGCAATAAGGTCATCAAAAATTGCTAAGGCCAAGAGGAAAATACGGGCTGCGGACGGCATGCCTCTGCCAAAAATCGCAAGCACTCCGAGCGCAAACGCAATGTCGGTTGCTGAAGGAATAGGCCATCCCACAATCCCCACTGTTCCCCAGTTCAAATATGCGTAGATCGCCGATGGAACAATAACTCCAGCAAGGGCTGCAATAACCGGAACCATTGCCTTCTTTGGTGATGAAAGGGTTCCGGTCCTGAGTTCGTACTTTAGTTCTAGTCCTGCCACAAAGAAAAACACAGCAAGGAACAAGTCCGAAACTACGTGGGCAACGGTGATCTGGATTCCGATCAGTTCAAGATTTAGTTTGATGGCAAGTGTGTCAAGCAGAGGCCCCCCAAAAGGCGAGTTTGCAAGCACGAGCCCAATCATCGCGGCCGTCATCATGATCATCGCGGCGTTGCGTTCGGATTTCATGGTTCAAAAATACCGCATTTACGAAACAAGATGTTCATCTCGCAAGGAAAATCGAAACATTTTGGAAACCAAATTGGCAACAACTTGAAACCTTTAGGCGTCAACATCGTGCTAACAGTAAGCACCAGGTCTCTTTCAACGAAAGGCATCCAATGGATCAAGGAAACACCGCGTTCGTTCTGTTCTCTGCTGCATTAGTTCTACTAATGACTCCAGGACTTGCTTTCTTCTATGGTGGGCTCGTAAAGGCGAAATCAGTGGTGAGCATGATCATGCTTTCGTTCGGTTCGCTGGCCCTGATAGCTGTTTTGTGGGTGCTCTATGGCTACGCGATTACCTTTGCGGACGTAGGCGACACAGGGTGGATAGGGATTCCTCACATCATAGGAATCGACACCAGCTCGCTTGGCTTAAGCGCTCAAGTCGCAGAATCGGCAATTCCAGTAGGAGCTTTTCCGGAACTTGCATTCGTTAGTTTCCAGGCAACATTTGCCATAATTACGGTTGCCCTTATTTCAGGTGCAATTGCGGACCGAGCAAAGTTTGGAGCCTGGATGGTGTTCGCGGGACTCTGGGCCACACTGGTCTATTTCCCGGTTGCTGGCTGGGTATTCAACTTCACTCCCGAAGACGACGGTGGCTGGATTGTTGACAAGCTCGGAGCCATTGATTTCGCTGGAGGAACCGCTGTTCACATTAACGCCGGTGCCGCAGCTTTGGCGCTAGCCATTGTTTTAGGAAAGCGCTTTGGTTTTTCAAGGGGGATAACACAGCCTCACAACGTTCCACTAACCCTGATTGGCGCGTCACTACTTTGGTTCGGTTGGTTTGGCTTCAATGCCGGATCGCAGTTGGCAGCAGACGGTATTGCTTCATTAGTTGTTATCAATACAATTGCTGCCCCTGCAGCCGCGATGCTCGGTTGGATTTCAATAGAGAAATTTCGGCGCGGCAAAGGAACATCGATTGGTGCTGCCTCTGGTGCGATTTCTGGTTTGGTTGCAATCACCCCGGCTTGTGCTTCGATTGACCCGGTCTGGGCAATAGTGCTGGGCTTGGTTGCTGGGTCTCTCTGTGCCCTGGCAATTGATTTAAAGTTTAGATTCGGCTTCGATGATTCGCTCGACGTCGTGGGAATCCACCTTGTCGGTGGTGTTATTGGAACACTGTTTATTGGTTTGGTTGGCGTTGACGTGGGATTGTTCTTTGGATTCGGATTTGATCAACTAATAGCTCAGACCATAGGTGCAGCCGCAGTCTTTGGCTATAGTTTCGTGATGGCCCTTGCAATCGGATTTGCAATCGAGAAAACGATGGGCTTCAGGGTCCAAGCCGATGCTGAGCTAGCCGGCATTGATACCTCAGTGCACGGTGAAGAGGCTTACTCGTTCGGAAGCGACCGCCAGAACTAGGTAGTTGATTTTTGCCCTACAGAACCAAGGCTCGAATCTGGGCTACTGGCAGCTAGCTTGGATTTGGGTTAGAGTAGCCAAGCAACCTAGGTTGCACGCGGATGTGGCTCAGTGGTAGAGCATCACCTTGCCAAGGTGAGGGTCGCGAGTTCGAATCTCGTCATCCGCTCGCAGTGGCCATGAGCTACGCATCGGTGGAGTGGCCGAGAGGCTAGGCAGCGGCCTGCAAAGCCGTCTACACGGGTTCGAATCCCGTCTTCACCTCGAATTACCCGGGCGATTGGCGCAGTGGTAGCGCGCTTCCCTGACACGGAAGAGGTCACTGGTTCGAACCCAGTATCGCCCACGAGAATGTATCGAGGCTTCAAAGAAGGAAAGTAAGTGCCAACAACTAGGCAGTGCGACTTGATCCTCGTGGGTGGCGGAATTATGAGCGCCACTTTGGCCGTGTTGCTTCGTCAGGCAAATCCAGATCTGAAAATGATTGTTCTGGAGCGTCTCGATGCCGTCTCTCTCGAATCATCAAACGCTTGGAACAACGCTGGCACAGGACACGCAGCACTTTGCGAACTCAACTACATGCCAGATGACCCAAACGGAAATCTCCCATCTGCAGAAAAAGCAATATCCATAAACCAGCAATTCCAGGAGTCCAGGGAGTTCTGGTCAAGCTTGGTTAATGATGGTGTCCTTGGAGATCCAGAAACATTCATTCATTCCGTTCCCCACATGACATTTGTTCAAGGCGCTAAGGATGTTGATTACCTAGAGCGACGGTACAAGGCCCTCAAAGACCAACCGCTATTTTCCGGGATTGAATTCTCTAAAGACTTTGAACAGATCTCCAAGTGGGCGCCCATCATGATTGAAGGTCGCCCCCTATCTGATGTTGCAGCCACCAGAATTGAACAAGGAACCGATGTTGATTACGGGGCGCTAACCGAGCAGCTTTTTGCTTGGCTGAAAACCAAAGATGTCGAAGTGCTAACAAGTCACGAAGTTCTCTCACTTGATCGCAAAAACGGCTCGTGGCTAGTTACTGGGACAAACACCGAGTCCAAATTTGAATTCAGCTCGCCGCGGGTGTTTGTGGGAGCCGGGGGATGGGCTTTGAAACTTTTGCAAAAAGCAAAGATCAAGGAGATCAATGGCTACGGAACATTCCCAGTCAGTGGTCACTTCTTCAAGACCGAAAATCCTGAACTGGTTGCAAGGCATCAGGCAAAGGTTTATTCACAAGCAGCAGTTGGCGCGCCACCCATGTCTGTTCCTCACCTTGACACCAGAGTGATAGATGGAAAGACCTCTTTACTGTTTGGACCCTTCGCTGGTTTAAACCTCAAGTTCCTGAAAAACGGCTCTTGGCTTGATCTTCCAGCTTCACTTCGGTTGGGAAACATAGCGTCTTACCTATCTGTTGCGCTCCAGAACTTCCCTTTGGTCATCTACTTGATCAAAGAGATTTTCAAATCTTCAAAACAAAAACTTGAGAGCCTAAGAGAATTTGTCCCGAACGCCAGAGCTGAAGACTGGGAACTGTATGAAGCCGGACAAAGAGCACAAGTTATCAAGCCAGTCAACGGCTTGGGTGTTCTTCAGTTTGGAACAGAGGTAATAAGTTCGGCCGATGGATCGATCGCTGGCCTACTAGGAGCATCTCCTGGGGCATCGGTAGCGACTCGGGTAATGCTTGATGTTGCCACGAGGATGTTCCCAGAAAGCCAGAACACTTGGATGAAAGCTATTGCAAACTCGGTGCCGAGCTATGGTTTCAAGCTAAATGATGACCCATCAAAGGCTCGTGAATCATTGAGCACGACAGCCAAGACTCTAAAGCTGAAGGCTTAGGCCACCGCTACGCCAAGAAGTGATCCGACCCAGTAAGCGGCAGCCATTGTTACCAATGAAACGGCAACGTTTCGAAGCACCGGGCGAAGCGGCTTTGCTCCTCCGATAATCGCAGCAACGTAGCCTGTGATTGCAAGAGAGATCACCACTGAAACAATCGTCGCTGCTTCCCGATATTCAGTCCAGGGTCCAGTGATGGCAACGATTGGTAGCACTGATCCAAGTGCAAATGAGAAAAAGGACGCTACAGCCGCAGCCATCGGAGATACATGATCATCCTTTGCAAACTTTCGCTTGCGTCCTTCGCGCTTCAAGCGAGATGCAATCTCGCTATCGCGCTGGGCACTTACTGAGGCATACTCACCGCCAGCCATCGAGATTGAGCCAGCAACTAGAGCTGCGATACCAGCGATCAGAATCGCACCATTGTCTGTTGTGGCTCCTGCCACACCCATCACGAGTCCTGCTGTGGAGACGATTCCATCGTTTGCGCCAAGCACCGCCGCTCTTAGCCAATTGAGCTTTTTGGCAAGCTCTTTGCTGATTACGTGAGGTTGGGAGGTTTCCATTTTGCTTCTTCCAAGGCTTATCTGACTCGCAATGATACCAAGGCGAAAGCTCTCAGCTGGTTAGGATTGACCATAGTCGCAGGCCAGATTGGAAGATTCAATTGGAAAAGCAGTTATCCGTCGTTGTAGATGGCGTCAAACAGCAGGTAAAGCTTGGCACTACAGGCTTCGAACTGTTTGCCGACAAGACTGTTGTTGCAATGCGCGTTTCGGGTGAGCTCAGGGATCTCGCGCACATTGTTTTGGACGGCGATTCGGTCGAGGCAGTAACCATCTCGTCCCCAGACGGATTGAGCATTCTTAGGCACTCAACCGCTCACGTACTTGCACAAGCTGTTCAGAACATAAACTCTCAGGCCAAATTAGGTATTGGCCCACCGATTGTTGACGGCTTTTACTATGACTTTGATGTTGCTGAGCCTTTTACTCCGGAGGATCTAAAGAGTATCGAAAAAGAGATGGAGCGGATTATTCGCTCGGGTCAGCGCTTCGTGAGAAAAGTGATTTCTGAAGACGAGGCCCGCAACCAGTTGTCCACCGAACCTTACAAGCTGGAACTTGTTTCGCTCAAAGGATCAAGCGACTTAGCAGAAGGTTCGGCCGAAGTAGGCGCAGGCGAGCTTACGATTTACCACAACACCGATGCAAAATCGGGTGAAACTATTTGGAAGGATCTATGCCGCGGTCCGCACTTGCCGAATACTCGCATGATTGGCAATGGTTTTAGCCTCACTAGGCTTGCCGCGGCTTATTGGCGTGGCAATGAGAAGAACAAGCAGCTGCAAAGAATCTATGGAACCGCTTGGGCCTCTAAAGATGAATTAAAGGCCCACTTAGAGCGAATGGAAGAGGCCGCGAAAAGAGATCACCGACGATTGGGTCAAGAGCTGGATCTATTCTCTTTCCCCGAGGAAATTGGTTCGGGCCTAGCAGTTTTTCATCCCAAGGGTGGAACTATTCGTCGCGTGATGGAGGATTACTCGAGACAGCGTCACGAGCAAGCCGGATATGACTTCGTCTATTCGCCTCACATCACAAAATCCAACCTCTTCGAAACTTCCGGCCACTTGGCCTGGTATTCAGAGGGCATGTTCCCGCCAATGAAGCTTGATGAAGAACTCGATGAGAACGGGGTAATTCGCAAGCAAGGCCAGGACTATTACTTGAAGCCGATGAACTGTCCTTTTCACATATTGATTTACAAGTCCCAGGCTCGCTCATACCGCGACCTGCCGCTTCGAATGTTTGAATTTGGTTCGGTCTACAGATACGAGAAATCTGGCGTTGTTCACGGTCTAACCAGAGTGCGCGGCATGACCCAAGACGATGCTCACCTGTTTGTGACTTTAGAGGATATGGAGTCAGAGCTAACATCGGTATTGAGTTTTGTGCTGGATCTCCTTCGCGACTATGGCCTTACCGATTTCTATCTTGAGTTATCCACGCGTGATCCAGACAACGAGAAATTCGTTGGTAATGATGAGCTTTGGGATAAAGCAACTTCCACTCTGGCCAAGGTCGCGACCGATTCAGGTTTAGAACTAGTTCCAGATCCAGGAGGGGCTGCATTTTACGGACCAAAGATTTCCGTACAGGCACGTGATGCGATTGGCAGAACCTGGCAAATGTCAACAATACAGTTGGACTTCAATTTGCCAGACAGATTTGAGATCGAATACACCGCAAGTGACGGTCTAAAAAAGAGACCGGTAATGATTCATCGAGCCCTGTTTGGTTCGATTGAGAGATTCTTTGCTGTGCTTACCGAGCACTACGCCGGACATTTCCCACCATGGCTTGCTCCGGTCCAGGTTATGGGAATTCCAGTTGCCGATGAGTTTGCTCCATACCTTTCGGGCGTTATCGCAAAACTAAAATCTCACGGTGTTAGAGCAGAGATTGACCTAGGCGATGATCGGATGCAAAAGAAGATTCGCAATCACACCAAGGACAAGATTCCATTCCAATTAATTGCCGGTGCTGAAGATCAGCAATCCAACTCAGTTAGCTTCCGCTACCGATCGGGCGAACAGGTGAACGGCGTGGCTGTTGATGATGCGGTTGCTCTTATTATTGAAGCCATTGAATCGAAGAAGCAGGTTTAGTTGAACGGTCCAGAGTTTCTGCCGGGGGTGCCAGATAACTATCAAAGGCTCTGGACTCCGCATCGCTTGGTCTACATACAAAATGGCCAGCACCCTAAGAAAGATGAGTGTCCTTTTTGCCTGGCACCCCAGGGTTCTGACGAGGACGGACTAATTGTTTTCAGAGGAGAAACCTGCTTCGTTCTTATGAACTTGTTTCCCTATAACTCAGGTCACATGCTCGTATGCACCTATCGCCACGTGGCCTCTTATGAGGACACAACCCTTGAAGAAGCAGCAGAGATGGCTGCCCTTAGTAAGCGTGGCATGGAGGTCCTTCGAAAAGTTTCTAAGGCTCAGGGCTTCAATCTTGGTATGAACCAGGGGGAGCTGGCTGGGGCTGGGATTGCAGAGCACCTGCACCAGCACATCGTCCCACGCTGGAGTAATGACTCAAACTTCTTTCCAATAATCGCCCAAACCAAAGCAATGCCAAGGCTGCTGGGGGAAGTTCGAGCCGAGATTCAAAAGGCCTGGCTGGATAACTAAATGGCCGTTTTGGCGGGTTAGAATATCCGAATGAACCCTTCAAAAAACGAGTCAACACCCCTAGTTAAGCGCGGCCTGGCAGAGATGTTAAAAGGTGGCGTGATCATGGATGTTGTGAACGCAGAACAAGCCAAGATTGCTGAAGACGCTGGTGCGGTAGCAGTTATGGCGCTAGAGCGTGTTCCCGCAGACATCCGCGCGCAGGGTGGTGTTGCAAGAATGAGCGATCCAGAGCTAATCGAGCAGATTATTGCAACTGTTTCAATTCCAGTTATGGCGAAGGCTCGTATCGGTCATTTTGTTGAAGCCCAGGTTCTTGAGTCTTTGAAGGTTGACTACATCGATGAGTCTGAGGTGCTTTCCCCGGCGGACTATGTAAACCACATTGACAAATGGAAATTCGACGTTCCATTTGTTTGCGGAGCAACCAACTTGGGAGAAGCCCTTCGAAGAATTACTGAAGGTGCCGCAATGATTCGCTCTAAGGGCGAGGCGGGTACCGGAGATGTCTCCGAAGCCACCAAGCACATCCGAACCATTTTGGGTGAGATTAATGTTCTGGCATCAAAGACAGAGGACGAACTCTACGTTGCGGCAAAAGAACTTCAGGCTCCATACGATCTCGTGCGTGAGGTAGCAAGAACTAAGAAGCTTCCTGTTGTTTTGTTTGTCGCCGGTGGGGTTGCTACTCCAGCTGACGCTGCAATGATGATGCAACTTGGTGCTGACGGGGTCTTTGTTGGTTCTGGCGTTTTCAAGTCGGGAGAACCTGCTAAGCGCGCCGCCGCGATTGTTAAAGCAGTTGCCGCATTCAACGATGCTTCGGTTATTGCAGAGGCTTCAAGGGGTCTTGGTGAAGCCATGGTTGGCATCAACGTGAAAGATCTTCCAGCACCTCATCGACTCTCGGAGCGCGGTTGGTAATTGCGTATCGGAGTACTAGCTCTACAAGGTGACGTTAGAGAGCACATTGAAACGCTCACCAAACTAGCTTGTGAAACAGTCGAGGTTCGAAAGAGCGAAGACCTAAATGATATCTCGGGACTGATTCTGCCTGGTGGAGAGTCAACGACAATTTCGAAGCTCATAGACATCTTTTCGCTAAGGGAACCAATTCTGGAATTCATCAAATCGGGCAAGGCCACACTGGGCACCTGTGCCGGGATGATCACTTTGGCAAAGGATGTTTTGGATAGCGCTTCTGGTCAGCAAAGTTTGGGCTTGATGGACATTTCTGTCCGTAGAAATGCCTTTGGCTCACAGCTTGATTCGTTCGAGCAGGTCATCGATTTTGATGGTACGAATCTGAATGTTGCGTTCATCAGAGCCCCAATCGTTGAAAGAGTGGGGGAGGCTGTAAAGGTACTCTCGAAGCTAAGCGATGGGAGAGTGGTTGCAGTTAGGCAGCAGAACATGTTGGCAACATCGTTTCACCCCGAGATCACTGGCGAAACCTTTGTCCACGAGTACTTTTTGAAGATGGCAAATTCACCCCAATAGTTCTGATTTAGAATTCATAGCGAAAGTATTCAAGGAGAAAAATGTCCGGTCATTCCAAGTGGGCCACCACCAAGCACAAAAAGGCGATCATTGACTCGCGCCGTGCAAAACTT
>NZ_JBIILG010000061.1:0-3574 GCF_044232805.1 Rhodoluna sp. | reverse complement strand
AGCTGTTTATGCAAACTGGAAGCAGGCCGCGACCAGACTTGCCGAAATCACTACCCAGCTAGAAGCTAGATCTCGTGAAGCCGATCAGATTAGATCGGCTGTTGAAGAGCTCACGAGTCTCGATCCAAAGCCGGGGGAAGACATTGAGCTTGCCGAGAAAGCATCAAAGCTTACTCACCTTGAGGAGCTTCGCATTGCAGCAACGGAATCGCACAACCAGCTAAGTAGCGAGGGCTTCGACGACTCATCGGATGCCATAACTTTGATTGGCAAAGCCAGAAGAGCCCTTGAGGCAGTGAGCGAACATGACCCAGAGCTTGCTTCTCTTGCCGAGCAGCTAAAGCAAATCGGCTACTCGCTAAACGAAACCAGTGCCAGCATCTCGGGTTACTTGGCCTCCTTGGATAGCGAGGGTGGCCAGGAATTAGAGCGGGTTCAACAAAGAAGGGCCGATCTAACTTCCGCGATGCGAAAGTATGGCCCAACTCTAGAAGAAGTAGTCTCTTTTTTCGAAAACTCAGGGGCCAGGCTCTTGGAGCTGGACTCTTCAGATAAGGAAATCCAAGAGCTGACTGCTCTCGAGCAATCTCTTGGCACGCAGACCATTTCTCTAGCCAAAACAATTACAGAGCTTCGAACTAAGGCAGCCAGTTCTTTGGCTAAGTCAGTAACGGGGGAGCTAGCTGCCCTTGCCATGACAGGTGCCTCACTTGAGGTAACAATCACGCCTGCTTTGGAGCTTGGATCTCACGGAGCAGATCAAGTGGCCATACTGCTAAGCGCCTACCCGGGGGCGGAGCCCAGAGCCCTTGGAAAAGGAGCCTCTGGAGGAGAGCTTTCCAGAATCATGTTGGCCATTGAGGTCGTGCTAGCCAAGAGTGAGCTGGCCCCTACCTTTATATTCGACGAAGTGGATGCCGGAGTTGGCGGTGCTGCGGCCACCGAGGTAGGTAAAAGACTTGCCACCTTGGCTCAAAACGCACAGGTAATCGTGGTTACCCACTTGCCACAAGTGGCAGCCTTTGCCACCAGGCACCTGCGGGTTCTAAAAAGCGTCAGTGATCAATACACTTCGACCGACGTAGTTCGCCTCGAAGGCGAAGCGGTGGTCGAGGAGCTTGCTCGTATGCTCTCTGGATTGAGCGAATCCGAAAGCGGAAAAACTCACGCCAAGGAGCTTTTGGAGTTGGCAAAAGCTTCAATCTAATTTTTTTTTGCGTGTCGTTTTGCTGGGGTTGAAACTAGCAAGCAAAAGTGAGTAAACTAAAATTCCATGGTAGAAACTGTGGATCCGGGGCGTACAAGACATATATTCGTCTCCGGCGGAGTTGCCTCCTCATTAGGAAAAGGCCTCACAGCAGCCAGTCTCGGAAATCTCCTTAGGGCACGCGGTCTTCGCGTTGTGATGCAAAAACTAGACCCCTATCTAAACGTTGACCCGGGAACCATGAACCCGTTTCAGCACGGTGAGGTTTTTGTTACCGAAGACGGTACCGAAACCGACCTAGACATCGGTCACTACGAGCGATTTCTTGACGTCAACTTGTCCAAAGCTGCCAACGTCACAACCGGTCAGATTTACTCGACCGTAATTGCCAAGGAGCGCAGGGGAGAATACTTAGGCGACACCGTCCAAGTTATCCCACACATCACCGACGAGATTAAGCGTCGCATGAGGCTGCAGGCAAATGAAGAACCAATTCCGGATGTAATCATCACTGAAATTGGTGGCACAGTAGGCGACATCGAATCTCAGCCATTTTTGGAAGCCGCCAGACAAATCCGGCACGATGTCGGGCGTGACAATGTGTTCTTTGTTCACGTATCACTGGTTCCATACCTAGGCCCGTCGGGGGAGCTAAAAACCAAGCCCACTCAGCATTCGGTTGCCATGCTTAGATCCATTGGTATCCAGCCAGATGCCATTGTTTGCCGTTCAGATCGGGCTCTTCCTGATTCAATAAAGAAAAAGATTGCCTTGATGTGTGACGTGGATATCAGGGCTGTTGTCAACGCTGCAGATGCCCCAAGTATCTATGCGATTCCTACAGTGCTAGACAACGAGGGACTCGATAGCTATATCATTAACGCCCTGAGCCTCAAAGCAGGAGAAATCGACTGGAGTAGGTGGAGTTCGGTACTTAGCGCAGTAAACGAACCAAAGCACGAGGTAACTATTGCCCTTGTAGGCAAATACATCGAGCTACCAGATGCCTACCTGTCGGTAACCGAAGCACTTCGTGCTGGCGGTTTTGCTCATCAGGCCAAGGTGAACATTCGCTGGGTGGCCTCTGATCTTTGTGAATCAGAAGAAGGCGCTGCTAGCCAGCTTGCAGATGTTGATGGAATTTGTATCCCAGGTGGCTTTGGAGTTCGAGGTATTGAAGGCAAGCTAGGTGCTCTCAAGTTTGCTCGCGAGAACAAGATTCCAACCCTTGGTTTGTGTCTAGGACTTCAGTGCATGGTTATCGAGTTTGCTAGAAATGTACTTGGACTAGAAGACGCATCTTCCACAGAGTTTGATCCGAAAGCCAAGCACCCTGTAATTGCAACCATGGCCGAACAAATTGACATCCTTGCAGCCGGTGAAATGGGCGGCACCATGCGTCTTGGGTCTTTTGAAGCAAAACTTTCTAAGGGGTCTATCGTTGCCGAGGTTTATGGCAGCAACGAAGTTACCGAGCGACACCGTCATCGTTATGAAGTTAATAACTCCTATCGTGAGCAGTTAACAGCTGGCGGAATGGTGATTTCTGGAACCTCACCTGATGGTTCGCTCGTTGAGTTTGTTGAGCTATCAAAAGCTGATCACCCCTACTTTGTTGCCACTCAAGCGCATCCAGAATTCAAATCCAGACCAAATAGAGCACACCCGCTGTTTATTGGACTAGTGAAGGCAAGCTTGGAGCGTCAAGAGTCCAACCGACTCTTCGAGGTCAAGGATGCCTAACGACCAGAGCGTCGATATTGCGTCTATCAAAAAGACACTGATTCACAAAGGTATGGTCTGGGATTTAGTTTCAGACACGTTTGAATTCAATGGGCAGCGTCTTACCCGTGAGTATGTAGATCATACCGGCGCAGTTGCCGTATTGGCATTTAACGAAAAAGAGGAGCTGCTTCTAATGAAGCAGTATCGAAGGCCGGTTGGAAAGTTCCTAATTGAACTTCCTGCAGGAATACTGGATGTGCCAGGGGAGTCACTAATTGATTGCGCCAAGCGCGAGCTTGCCGAAGAGGCGGGTTTAGATGCCGCTAATTGGTCGGAGTTGATTAGTTTTCACACCACCCCGGGCGGTAACAACGAGGTGATTACGATCTTTGTTGCCAAGCAGCTTTCAGAAACCAATTTGGTTTTTGAAGCTACTGGCGAGGAAGTTGACATGCCACAATCATGGGTTCCAATTTCGGAGGCGGTGAAGCTCGTTCTCTCGGGAAAGATCATGAGCCCGAGCGCGGTTGTTGGGATCATGGCCTATCAGCTGAGTAAAGACGGTTCACAAAGAAGCTCATGAAAACCCTCGCGCAGCTAGTTGATGATTACCTTCGACACCTGAGCATTGAGCGAGGGTTA
>NZ_JBIILG010000042.1:0-9173 GCF_044232805.1 Rhodoluna sp. | reverse complement strand
CGGTCCGAAGAGTCCTTGCCACTGTAATACTGAAGCTCGGACATTTTCTCCCAAGTGAACGAGATAGCTCCTTCACTTCCGCGAATCTCAAAACCAGCGTCAGACTTGTGGCCAGGAGCCGACCAAGAAGCGTCAATGTATCCCGTTGCTCCCGAATTGAATTTCAACATGAAGGAGGTCGAGTCATCGACATCTACGTCTCCCATTCCCGAACCAGACAAAAGTGGACGCTTGTCCACGTAGGTGTGCTGAATTGCAAGAACTTCTTTGATGTCGCCCACCAAAAAGTGTGCAAAGTCAATCACGTGACTGCCGATGTCACCTAGCGCACCGGAACCAGCTTGATCTTTCTTGAATCGCCAAACTAAAGGGACGCTTGGGTCGTTGAAGAACTCACCAAGCCATTTACCTCGGAACTCTCGAATTTCACCAATCGCACCCTCGCTTATTAGCTTCTTTGCGAGCTGTACTGCTGGGGTGAGTCTCCAGTTGAAGCCCACCTGGTTTACCACACCAGCTTTTTCAGCGGCATCGGCCATTGCCCTAGCTGTAATGGCATCCAGTGCCAGGGGTTTCTCACAAATGACGTGCTTGCCCGCTGCCACAGCAGCTAGTACAACGTCGTAATGCATGCTATTGGGCAGCAGGACATCGATTACATCAATAGTCGGATCCTCTATCGCTTCCATCCAAGAGGTACTTTTTCTGTTGTAGCCGAATCTAACTTGCGACTCCTCGGCCAACTGGTCATTGGCTTCGACAATAAGTTCTCTATTCAGCATTGCCGGTGCTGGCCATGCATACATTGCGAAGGATGCTAGAGCGATGCTATGGGCCTTGCCCATAAAGCCACCGCCAATTACAGCGAAATTTAGTGATTTCATTTGATTACCTGACTCCATTTCCTTTTTTGCTGAATAGTGGTTTTGTTTATTTCTTTTAGATTTTTATCGGCTAGCTTTTCTCAGTATGTGGGCGTCGAAGGCCAAGGCGATTATAAGAATGACCGCCTTGACGATAAGTTGCGTAAATGACGAGACGTTCAGGATGCTCATTCCGTTGTTTATTACTGTCAGCAAAAATGCCCCCATTACGGCCCCCACTACCGAACCAGTACCACCTCGAAGAGATACTCCACCAATTACTGCGGCGGCTATCGCATCAAGTTCCATGAATTGACCGGCCCCAGGAGTCGAAGAGCCAAGCCTTGCAGTGAGCAGGACTCCTGCGACACCATAAAGAGCACCCATGATAATGAATCCACTGAAGACTGTTTTGCGAATTCCGATGCCAGAGTATTGCGCAGCATCCCGACTTGAACCAACTAGGTAGGCATTTCTTCCAAAAGCTGTTTTTGACATCAAAATCGTCAGGAGCGTAACAACAATTCCCACCCAAAGGATTGCCATTGGAATGCCCTGAAAACCACCAACAATCCATGCCAGCACTATAAGTGGAGTGGCAATCACAAGAATCTTGGCTCCAAACAAAAGAATTGCTTGATTCTTGGGAATCTGCACTTGTTTGCTGATCGCTCTAGAATTCCTTGTCGATCTCTGCTGTAAGTAAACAAAAATCACTCCAGCAACAAGCACTGCCACGAGTAGTGAGTATGAAATTGGAAGTGGAATAAAACCCTCACTTAGGGCAATGAACTCTGGAGGAACCGGCCCGACAGTTCCAGCGTTAGTCCAGGAAAGTCCTATCCCTCTAAACGCTAAAAGCCCCGCGAGAGTAGCAATAAAGGAAGGAATTCCCAGCACCACAACCCAGAATGCTTGAATTAACCCAAGAAGCATCCCAAACACAATCGTTGCGACTATGGCTAGTAGAACTGGCACGTTCCACGTCACGGTTAATTGTGCAGCCAATACCCCACATAAAAATACTGCGCTGCCTATGGATAGATCAATCTCAGAATTAATCATTAGCAGGGCCACTCCACCAGCAATGATTGCCAAAATGGCCCCTTGCCTTAGAAGTAGGGACAGATTGCGAGGGGTCAGGAAAATGCCATTTGAAGTCATGTGAAAGATTGCTGCTAGAACTAGGAAGACCAAGATAAAGATAAGTGCCCTTCTCCCGAACAAAGTAGACAGTTCTCTTCGAACATGCTCATCAAATTTGGCAAACACAGCACCCAAATTAGACATCTTGTTGAATTTGAAATTTTCTTTCAATTTGTGGCCACCCTTAGACTCTTTGTTGCAGCTGCCATCAAATCTTGACGACTCACGTTGTGATCAAATTCGCCTGTTAGACGTCCCCCTGAAAGCACATAGGTTCGATTGCAGAGTCTTGATATTTCATCCAAATCACTCGAGATGACCAGTATTGAACACCCAGACCAGGCGAGTGCCTCCACCCTTTGGTAGATTTCCTCCCGTGCACCAACGTCAACTCCGGCAGTTGGCTCGTCAAGGAGTAAGAGTTTTGGACTCGTTGCCAGCCACCTGCCCAGGAGAACCTTCTGTTGGTTTCCGCCACTCAAGGTTTCAATGTTCTGGTCGGACGACTGGGCCCTGACATCAAGCTGCTCCATTAGGTTCCGAGTTCTGACTTTATCTGGAACCTCAGAGATGAAACCGAGCTTTGAGACCAATTCCAAAGAAGCGGAATCTAAATTCCAGGTGAGGCTGAGCCCAGTGAATATTCCTGTTTGCTTTCTGTCTTCGGTTAGAAATCCAATTCCATTTTTTACGGCATGCTTGGGTGAGTTTGGAACAAACTTCTTTCCTGCAATTTTGAATTCGCCAGTTACTTTCCCAGGCCATGTTCCAAAGACTGCACGCGCAAATTCTGTTCGGCCGGCCCCAACAAGCCCAAACAGTCCAACTATTTCTCCCTTCATAGCTGTGATGGAAAAATTCTCAACTCTGTACCTAGCTTCATCGATTGGGTCGTGAACCATTACCCTTTCAGCACTAAAAATCATATGTGAGCTAATTTTGGGAATCGATTTCTTTTGACGTGTAGTCAGAGACCTGCCAATCATGTAAGAAACAATTTCTTCCCTATTGAAACTCTCACGAGAAAGCGACTTTATAATTTTTCCATTTCGCATGATTATTACTTCGTCGCAAACCTGTTCAATGTCATCGAGACGATGGGAAATAAATACAATTCCAATTTTGTCTTTAGATAATCTCCTAAGGTGCTGGAAAAGAATTACAGTCTCGCCTTCTGACAGCGAGGCCGTGGGTTCATCCAGGATCAGAACTTTCGCATTTCGAGACAGCGCCCCTGCCATCATTGCCAGCCTCTGTTGGGAAGGCGAGAGAACTGAAGCCGGTTCGAAGCCGCTGACCTCAATCTCGAAGAACTCAAGCCACTTTGCTGCACGAGCGGCAAGCTCAGGCTCATTAACAAAGCCACCTGTTTGGGGCAGGTCTCCCGCAAACATGTTTTCGGCAATTGAAAGGTTTGGCGCAATGCTCAGTTCCTGAGGGATAAGCACTATTCCGGCGTTTCGCGCTTCTTTGACGCTGGCAAACTGGCATTCCTGACCCTCGAGGTTGAAGTCTCCTGCATAAGTTCCTCTCGGGTGTATTCCCGCTAAGACCTTCATTAGGGTTGATTTTCCAGCGCCATTTTCTCCGACAATTCCAAGAATCTGACCGTGCGAGAGCTTGAAGCTTGCAGAATGTAGGGCATTAATCCCCGCGAAAGCTTTTGTAATGTCTGTTGCCTCGATTAGAGCAACACCAACTGCTTCTCTTGGGACGGAGCGTGGCTCCATCCCAAGAGATTCAGATTCCAACTTTGAATTCAAAATGTTCCTTCAAAGATAGTTTTTAGTTAGCAGGGCAATCTGCGATGTTTTCGAAGACATCTTCAGCTTTTACCCAACCTTCTGGGGCAATCTTTCGGACAAAATCACAAACCTTGTCCTTCGTGATTGCTTCAACAGGCACTTGGATTGTTGGAATTTCAGCTCCAGATCCATTGTCTGTTGTTGTGGTGGCAGCTATCGCTTCGCCCTTGGCAAGCGCCAGAGCAGCCTGCACAGCCAACTGTGCTTGCTTATCGATAGGAGTCCAAACCGACATTGTCATCAAATCCTGCAGGATGAACTTTAGAGCTGTAGGGGTTGCATCTAGGCCTGTAACACAGACCTTTCCGCCGAGTCCACGCCCCTGAAGAGCCTGGATTACACCGCCAGCCATTCCGTCGTTTGCTGTCAAGAACGCTTTGATGTCGTCGTTATTTGAGGTCAACAAATTCTCAGCAGTTGCCTGAGCTGTCGCTGGGTCCCAGTTCTTGTTGAAGTCAGCGTAAAGAACTTTAGCTTCTGTTCCTTCTAGAGTTGCAGTTTGACCAATTGAAATTGCCTGAGCAACATCATTTGCCGCGTCACCCCAAATCTGAACATAATTACCGGTTCCCCCAGTTGCAGCTAAACAGGTCTCAGCCTGAAGAACTCCAACTTGTGGATTATTTCTTATGACGAAAGCATCGACGGCCACACCCTGGACTCCGATGTCATAAGAGATAACTGGAACTCCAGCGGCTTTCGCAGCGTTTGCTGATGCAGCCGCCGCCTTGTCATCCACTGGAACCATTATTAGTACATCGATTCCCTGGCTTAGAAGGTTCTCGACCTGACTTGCCTGCAACGTTGCATCGTCATCTGCGTACTGGACAATAAGCGTTGCCCCCTGAGCATCGGCTTCCGCCTGCATTGAAGCAACATCGAAAGCCCATCTTTCCTGAAGCTGGGTCTTCATTGCTACTCCGATTACGATCGTCTCGTCAGTCGGCGCCGCAGGTGTTGTAGTTGCTGCACATGCGGTCAGTGCTAGCGTTGCCGACATTGCCAAAACCGTACTTAGCAATGCTCGAGAACCCCAACGGGGCTTCAATGACCTTAGTCCTCTTTTTTCTAGATTCACACTTCGCTCCTTAGTTTGATTTGTGCCGTAGTAAGAAAAAGAAATGTATTTATATATTTATCAATTTCTTTCTCTGGCTAGCATCATACTCGCGTTAAATACAGTCAAACGAGGCAAAGCTTGTAATATATTAATTGCATAATCTTTCATTTAAATTGCAAGAATGTCAATTTTTTGGCTGTTTCGCTCGTATTTTTAGCAATTTGGGAGCCTATATCTATATTTCTGATGACTTCCTGACTCTTCATACCGAACGAAAATGCAGCTAGTCGCTCTGGGACATCGCAGATCATGAGAGACTGGCCTTCATTCTCCCCCTGAGGGTTATGGTGCTCTAGCGCCGAGAAGGTTGCTCTAGTGGAAGTCATACCTCTTTATTGGTGCACTTCGGTTTGATAGGTGATTACTCTCATTGGGTTGGATGGTTGGATACTAAGAAGTATGACAAGGCCTGGAGCTAGGGTGTGGGGCTTTAGGGCCATGCTCGCTGGGTTGGTTATTGGAATATTCCCACTTGTTCTTGCGCTCCCTCTTTCAATTGGTTGCCAGGACCCGTCTAATGAAAGCTCCTGTGCTGGAGCTGTAGCTTATTCGTTCTCGACTCTGACGCTGCCACTTGGGTTTCTGGTTTCTATGGTTGGACTAGTTGTTTGGATTGTGGCTGTGAGAAAAGAACCTAGAGCTAGGGTTTGGGCTTTTAGGATCATGCTCGCTGGGTTAGTTATTGCCCTATTCCCACTTCTTCTTTCGGTTCTATTTTCAATCGGTTGCCAGAATCCGTTTGATGAGAGCTCCTGCGCGGGCGCTGTGGCTTTGTGGGGGCTGCTGGCTACGCTGCCAATTGGGTTCCTGGTTTCTATGGTCGGACTAGTTTTTTGGATTGTAGTTTCAGGGAGAAAACCTAAGGCGTAGCCGGCAAAGAAGGGAAAGAAATGGAAAGTCTCGCGCAAATGGTTGTTCTAATACTGCTTGCAATATTGAGCTTTGGCTTGGGAGCATTCGTGTTTTCTTGGTTTAGATCTCCGGTTACCAAAGTTCTTACCTATGTCTTTGCAGCACTATCGGTAGCTGCAGGTCTTTGGGTGGGCTGGGTTTTGATCGAGGGCAATGGCATCCCCATTGCTTTGGTGCCAATCTCGCTTGGGCTATTTGGTATCTGGAATGTAAGGCGCAGAAACAAAGGCAGATCTTAGATTCCCCTGGGGACCCGGCGTATTTGGGACTTTTGGCTAGACTTAGTGTTTCGGTGAGGCGGTCTCATCGCAAACCCACTGGAGCCTAAAGTGCCTAAGCCAATTGTTCTTATCGCTGAAGAGCTTTCGCCTGCCACGGTTTCGGCTTTGGGTCCTGATTTTGAGATCAAGAACATTGACGGCACTGATCGTGCCGCCTTGCTATCTGCTATCGCAACCGCTTCGGCTATCTTGGTTCGTTCTGCTACCCAGTTGGATGCGGAGGCAATTGCTGCTGCTAAGCAGCTGAAGGTTATTGCAAGAGCGGGTGTTGGGCTAGACAATGTGGATATCAAGGCAGCTACCAGTGCTGGGGTGATGGTTGTTAATGCGCCTACCTCTAACGTCATTTCAGCTGCTGAGTTAGCTATTGGACACATTCTTTCTCTAGCTCGTCACATTCCAGATGCTAATGCTTCGCTCAAGCAGGACAAGTGGGAAAGAAGTAAGTTCACCGGTGTTGAGCTCTACGACAAGACAATCGGAATTGTCGGTCTTGGAAGAATCGGATCACTGGTTGCAGAGCGGCTTGCTGGCTTTGGAGCCAGATTGATTGGGTATGACCCTTATGTGACGCCAGCTAGGGCTGAGCAGATGGGTGTGAGCCTTGCAACCCTTGAAGAGCTTATGCAGCAATCTGATTTCATAACGATTCACATTCCTAAGACTCCAGAAACTACGGGGCTAATCAGTAATGCCCAATTCGCCATGGCCAAAAAAGAGCTCAGAATCGTTAATTGCTCGCGCGGTGGAATCATCGATGAGAACGCTTTACTTGAGGCTCTAACTACCGGCCGGATTGCTGGCGCCGGCCTAGATGTTTTCAACAATGAGCCCCCTAAGGGCTCGCCTTTATTGTCTCTGCCAAATATTCTTGTTACCCCACACCTTGGAGCTTCAACTGATGAAGCTCAGGAAAAAGCAGGAATCTCGGTAGCTAAGTCGGTGCGTCTTGCTTTGGCGGGGGATCTAGTTCCAGATGCGGTCAATGTTGCAGGTGGCAACATTGACGACTCGGTAAAGCCAGGTATTTCCATGGCCGAGAAGTTGGGTCAGGTCTTGTTTGGCATGGCTGATGCTTCTTTGGTTTCTGTGGAAGTTGAGGTTCGGGGCGAGATTGTGGTGCACGATGTCTCGGTTTTGAAGCTGGCTGCATTGAAGGGTATCTTCCAGAACGCTGTTACTGATCAGGTTAGCTACGTCAATGCGCCGCTATTGGCTGAAGCCCGCGGGGTTAGTGTGAAGCTAAGTACAGATCGGGTTTCGGAAGAGTATCGCAACATGACCACCATTCGTGCGGTGTTATCTGATGGCAACGTGATTTCGGTATCTGGAACTGTCATTGGCCCAAAGCGTCACGAGAAGATAACCGGTATCAATGGCTACGAAGTTGAGCTAGCCTTTGCCGAGCACATGGTGCTCATGGTTTATACCGACCGCCCAGGTATTGTTGCGGTTTATGGAAAGGCCTTTGCTGACGCCAATGTCAACATTGCTGCCATGCAAATTGCACGTCAGCAAAAAGGCGGGAAAGCTCTATCTGTTGTTACGGTTGACTCACCGATTGACCCAAAGGTGCTAGAAAAGCTCAAAAAAGACATTGATGCCTCCACTATGAAGGCAATTACTATCTCTGTTGGCTAGATAACCAGATTCTTACCTGAAGACTTATCCACAGTTTCTAGCGCGCACCTCTTGCATCGGATCAAGAGGTTTAGTTTGTTTCTATGAAATCCACAGCAAACAAAATGAGGTATGGGATTTAGGCCAAAGACATAAAGGCTTTTTCGAGCGTGGCTCGATCTTTGGTTCCTGCGGCATCATTGCCACACTGCGCCATGCCGGTGGCAATAATGGCGAAGCCTGCCTTGGTTACCGCTGAGTTAGCAGCTGAGAGCTGGGTCAATATCTCGGTGCAGTCTCTGCCCTCATCGAGCATCTTTACGACTCCTGCTATTTGGCCTTGGGCTCGAACCAGACGGTCTCTGGCTTTCTTGAGGTCCTGGGGTTCTATTTGCATTTTGACTCCTTGAGAAGTTGCGGTTCTGTGTTTTTCAGTATACCCTAGGGGGTATACGAAAGGAACACCAATTGAAGAAGTTTTACAAATTTATTGCTGCTAGCTTTATCGCAGCGTTCGCTGTTACTGGTCTAACTGGTTGCAGCGCTGAGGAGCCAATGGATATGAGCACATATGCAGCAGTTATCGACGTTCGAACCCCTGAAGAAACCTCAGCCGGTCACCTAGAAGGCGCACTGTTATTTGACGTTCAAGATGCTGGGTTCATGGCAAATCTTGAGACTTTAGATAAGTCAGCCGACTACTACATTTACTGCCGAAGCGGTAACCGCTCAGCGGCAGCCATAGAGACCATGAAGGCTAATGGCTTTACAGGCGAGCTTCGTAACGGTGGAGCTTTGGGTAACGCTGCAGCTGAAACCGGTCTTGCTGTAGTCAAGTAATAGTCCAACTATTGGCATACTTTGAATATGGACAAGCTCTTCTGGGATCAGAAGTATTCGGTTGACGAATACATCTACACAACCGAAGTAAATCGCTTTGTCAAAGAACACTTAGCGGATCTCACCCCAGGCAAGATGATTGATCTTGCCGGGGGTGAGGGTCGCAACACCGTCTTCTTCGCTGAAAAGGGCTGGCAGGCAGAAAACATAGACCTATCTTCTGTTGGTTTAGTCAAGTGCGAAAAGCTTGCTGCCGAAAGAGGCGTTTCAGAGCAGGTCTTTACAACCCAAGCGTCCGCTTTAGATTTTGAGTCAAAACTAGCTCCAGTTGATCTTGGGGTTATTGCATACATGCAAATCAATCACGAAGACCTAAAAGCGGGGATTACCAGATTGGTAGCAACCCTCGTCGCTGGCGGGACATTCTTTGGTGTTTGGCATGCACTCGAAAATCTCAAAGATGGCTTTGGCGGACCACAGGATCCCAATGTCTTACCGAGCATCGAATCGATGAGCGAGATTCTGGGGGAGCTTCCCCTGAAGGTGGAGTTCATTATTAACCGCGACGGGCAGGTACAAACCAAGC
>NZ_JBIILG010000034.1:0-13337 GCF_044232805.1 Rhodoluna sp. | reverse complement strand
TGGAAGTAAGTCGGAGCATCCGGCAGCTTGGTCATAAACTCGTCACTTCGAGACCGGTAATTTAGGTGCACCGCAAGAATTTTGGTTGGCTCAGAAGGCGCTAAGTGAATCGCTTCAGCGATCTTTACTCTGCGGCCATCGGCAGCCACAAGCTCCTCGCCTTCGCGAATTACTTGAACGGCTGCCCCCTCGAGCAGAATCCTTCTATATTCAGTCACGGGATAGAACCAGGTCCTTAGGTCTCGGGAAACCGCCTTCAGGCTCAGGGAAGTAAACGTGAACCTGTCCTGTGCCAATGGAGTTTTCGTATTCGGAGTACATAACGCCCTTAGCGGTGTTATCGCCCTCACCGGTTGCGCCAGCCATAGTCAACCAATGGCTGAAGTTTGCCTCAGGCTTGAACTTCTTGAAATCATCCATGGTATCCAAGATTCGAGCATGGTCACCCTGCTTCATCCATTCAATACGCTCAAGATCGGCAAGACGCGCACCTTCCGAATAGATGTGGCTAGGGTCGGATGACTCGTGCTTACGAAGCTCGCGAAGTTTGTAGAAAGTGTGGGAAAGCGCACCGGAAGCTAGAAGCAGAACCTTGCGATCGGTGTCGCGAATTGCTTCCCCAAGTGCCCGACCGGCACGCAGGAAATCCTCAGCTGTTGCGGTCTGGCAGACAGAAATAGACACCCACTTCTTGTCGAGACCACGACCCAGGTAGTGCCACAGGTTTACGGTTGCGTAAAAAATTGGAAGATGCGGATCACTAATTGGTGTAATCCAGGTTCCGTTCTTTTCATCGTATTTCGCAGCGGCCATGGCAAGCTCCGGATCACCTTTGAACGCATAGGGAACCTGAGACATACCTCTAGGTAGCTCTTCGGAAGTGAACAGTCCTGAACGCTCCGCTTGTGCGGTGATCACAAATTCAACAGTGGTAGCCCAATGGCTATCGAGCACAACTACTGTGTCGTAATCCAAGGTCTCCATTACTTCTTTGCGAAATTTCTTTAGACCTGGCACCAAGCTAATCTCTTTGCCATCATTTAGGTCATAGCGAACTTTTTCGGGCAGCATGATTGTTGGTACGTGAGCCAAAATTGCAGCCCCAACTACTTTTCCCATGATCTATTCCTTCCATCCATTAGGTGAAATTACTGTGTTCTTTACATCTGCATAAAAATCAAAGGACCAATTGCCGCCCTCGCGGCCGATTCCGGATTTCTTGGAGCCACCGAAAGGAGCCTTTAGGTCTCGAACAAAGAAGCAGTTCACCCAAATGGTCCCAGCAACAACTTCATCAGCAATTCGTTTTGCGTGCTCGCGATTACCGGAAACAATAACAGCGGCCAAGCCAAACTCGGTGTTGTTTGCCATCTCAATCAACTGCTCGTCTGTTTTGAAAGTCTGCATCGTGAGGACTGGTCCAAATATTTCGGAAGTCACGATTTCAGAGCCTAGTGGAGGGTTAGAAATCAGTGTTGGTCGGAAAAACAACCCACCTAATTCACTGTTTGGCTCCCCACCCATAACGACCTTAAACCCTTCCTTCTTGGCGCGGTCTACGAACCCCTTGATTCTCTCAAAATGAACAGGGTGAATCTGGGGTCCGATGTCGGTAGCAGGGTCTCTGGGGTCACCTTGTTTGAGAGCTGAGGCTTTTTCCTGAAATTTCTTAGAGAACTCCTCGGCAACCGATTCATGCACCAGCAATCTGGTTCCAGACAGACAAACTTGGCCTGCGTTATCGTATTGCTCAATCGCTAGCGTCGCGGCAAGATCAAGATCTGCATCATGCATCACAATTGTTGGTGACTTACCCCCAAGCTCGAAAGAAACAGGTGTCAGGTTATCAGCAGCCGCGTGAGCAATCTTTTTGGCAGTTGGAACAGAGCCGGTAAAGGAGATTCTTGAGATACCCGGGTGGGAAACCAGTGCGTTACCTACCTCAGCTCCAAGACCTTGCACTACATTGAACACCCCAGCTGGAAAACCAGCTTTTACTGTTAGGTCTGCGAAGAATGAAGCAGACAGTGGTGTCCACTCCGCTGGCTTTAGAACAACTGTGTCTCCAGCAGCCAATGCAGGACCAATTTTCCAGGTGGCAAGCATGAGCGGTGCATTCCAGGGTGTGATCAACACCGCAACACCTGAAGGGTCCCAGGAAATATTGTTGGTATGTCCCCGTGTTTCCCAACTGTCATGATGCAGATCATTAATTGCCCAGTCGGCAAAGAATCGAAGGTTTAGAGCAACTCTCGGCATAACTCCACGAATGTGAGATCTAAGCAATGATCCGTTGTCTAGAGTTTCGAGATTCGCTAGTGGTTCAAGGTTTTCTTCCACCAAATCAGCTAATCGGTGTAGTAGTTCACCGCGTTTTTTAGGCCCCATTTTTGACCACTCGGGGAAAGCACCGCGAGCTGCCGCTACCGCTAAGTCAGCCTCGTGCTGCCCACCTCTAGAAATCTTCGCAAGCAAAGTGCCATCGATTGGAGAAAAATCGTCCAGCGTATCGGAAGAAGCTATTCGCTTGCCACCGATGAAGTGACGGGTGTCTACCGTAAGGCCCGCCAGCTGAACAGTTTCAGTCACAATTGCCCCTTTGCAATTCGTTCGGATACTAACAATACAATAAACTACCCGCAGCCCTTAGGCCAACAGCAATTTGTAACGATCCGGTGACTCTAGTCCTGGGACTCGGTAAAGGAAGTTATTTTCCTGAGCGCTATTGTCAATTCCCTTTTTTCAGCCTTGTTAAACCCACTCAGAACCTTCTGCTCGTGGGCGTTGAAATCGGGAAAAAGCTTCTTCATGAGATTTCTACCCTTTGGGGTCAAGGTAACAATCACCAATCGTTTATCCCCAGAACCAGGGTCTCTCTTGAGGTAACCCTTGCCTTCAAGGGTTTGCAATACACCCGTAAGGGTAGCCTTCGAAAAGCCACCTTCTTGAGCGATAACCCTTGTTTCTATGGGCTCCCAAATCCATGACACCCAAAGCACAACAAAGCCAGTCCAGGAAAGCCCATGAGGAGCAAGTACAGTCCTCTCCAAGTAGTTCCTAGTGGCATTGGCAGCGCGGAAGATGTTACTTACTGCAGCCATGGAGTCAAAGTCCAAGGTCATGCCCGAGAGCTTGTTTTCGACCTGCCGCTCCGTCTCATTGAGGGTGTGAGCTCCAGACATCAAATTCTCCGCATCGTTATTAGCTATCTAGCTACGACAATAGCCGAGCAAGAGAAAGTTTTGCTCGTTACTTTTGGGTAATTTGTTTCAAAAGCTCAGCGCAATGTGTAGATTATTAGCGTCCAAACAATCTCTACTGAGAGTGAGCTCAACGATGAGTTATAACTTTGCCGACCTTGATCTTTTCTCCAAAGGTGCCCCATGGGATGCGTTTGCTGATGTGAGGGCTACCGGAAAGCCACACTTTTCTGAAGAGGCTGCTCCCAACCATGGGTTTTGGTCAATCATGCGATACAACGACATTGTCAAAGTTTTGCGTGACTCCGAAACATTTACTTCAGAGCGATTCACAAACCTTGAAGAAGTTGACGCTGAACAAGAACAAGCTCGACGATCACTTCTTGAAACCGATGGACTTCGCCACCGTGCTCTAAGAAGAATGCTCCAAGGTGAATTCACTCCACAAGCGGTAAGTAAGTACGAGTCATTTCTAAGGGGACTAACTGCAACAACACTCGATAATGCATTTGCCAAAGGCGAATTTGATTTCGTGGAAGATGTCAGCGCAGACTTCCCAATCCGAGTCCTGGCTCGAATACTAGACGTTCCGGATGAAGACACTGGTCAACTAATTGACTGGGGAAACCGAATGATTGGTAACACCGACCCTGAGCACGCAGACGTATTAATGGAGGATCCAGAGTCGGAAAAGTATCGACTCGTTCCATTTAGGTCACCTGCCGCACTAGAGGTTTTCGCATACGGCCAGGCGCTAGCCGCTGAGCGTAGAGGCAAGGGTCGAAAAGATCTGGTTTCAGTTTTGGCAGATGGAGTTCCATCAGATGGCATTCCAATGTCTGAACGAGACTTCAACACAAACTTCTTACTCTTGGTTGTTGCTGGAAACGAAACCACTCGCCACACGATTTCTCACACAATGAACAATCTGATAAAGAATCCAGATCAGCTTGCATTACTTCAGGAGAAACCAGAATTGATTCCTTGGGCAGTTGAAGAATTCCTCAGGTTTGCGTCTCCAGTTTATCACTTCCGAAGAACAACCACCAAGGATGTTGAGATCAACGGTGTGAAAATCAAGGAGGGCCAGAAGGTACTACCTTGGTTTGCATCGGGAAACAGAGACTCAGAGATATTCTCTGACCCTAACAAGATGGATGTCACCAGAAACCCAAATGAGCACATGACCTTTGGTCGTGGCGGACCTCACATGTGCCTTGGCAATGCTCTGGCACGAATCGAAATGCGGATTATGTTTGAAGACTTAATTTCCAGAATTGACCGCGTGGAGTTAACTGGACAAATTGACTACCTGAGATCAAACTTTGTGCACGGCATAAAGAGAATGCCGGTCAAGGTACATCTCAGATAAGCTTGGCAACTTTCGAAAGAAAGTTATCAACTAATTCAAATGTCCTTTGTTTAGCAGCCTCGTTTTCGGCGATTGTCTGCCTCATCATGACACTTGGGTCTTGGCCATCCTCTTCGACTTTTTTTGCTCCACCCCAGTCAAGCCAACCTTTTAGGCCAGCGGAATCGAGTTCCGGGTGAAATTGGACGCCTAAAGTTTTATTCACAACAAAAGCTTGTGAGGAAACAGGGTTGCGTGCAATTTCTTTGACGCCGGCTGGCAGCAACCATTGGTCGTAGTGAAATTGGAACCATGGACCGTTTGAAACAAGCCCGGGTTCTTCAGACCAAATGTAGGTCCAGCCGATTTCTGGCTTAGGTGCCCTAGTAACGGAGCCGCCAAGTGCTCTTGCAACCAGCTGTCCACCAAAGCAAATCCCTAGAACAGGCTTGTTCGACTCAACGGCATTTTTGATCCACGCCAACTCTGGTTGCAGCCAGTTACCAATACAGGCGTCATCCCAAGCGCCCCAGGGCGCCCCAAGGGGAATTATCAGGTCGTAATTATCTATGTCTGGAAACTCGAAGGCAACGTTGGGGTTTTCAAAGCTGTCCTCAGGCACTACAAGCTGAGTCTCTATCTCAAAGCCATGTTGGGCCAGTCTCTCACCAACAGGTCCAATAGGGCTGACGTGATCGTGCTGAATGAATAGCGCCTTCAAAATCAGACTCCCAAAAACAACGTTGAATTAAATGCTTCCGACTTTATGCTGGATGGCTCTAGTATCTCATTAGATACCTAACGATTCAATCAAATAGTCATTGCCACAAAGGAGTATCAAATGAGTAAGTCACTGGAGCAGCTTCAGAAAGAACTCAAAGTCGCCAACATCGATGTACTGAGGGTTGTGTACCTGGACATCATCGGATTAGTCCGAGCCAAGGACATATTGGTTTCCCAACTGGACCAGATTTCCCACGGTGGCCCAGCTTTCTGTCAGGGTATCTGGGTTACCACAACAGGTGGTGATGTTTTAGATGCGCAAAACATAATTACTGACGGACTGCAAGACTTCATTTCTCAGATTGTTCCAGAATCTTGGCGAGAGCTTCCTTGGGAACCAGGCGTGGCTTATGTGGTCGCGGGAGCAAATAATCCAGACGGATCAAAGAACCTTTTGTCACCGAGAAACATCCTCGAACTCATGGTCCAGAAATATAAAGATCTCGGGCTCAACCCCATCGTCGGTCCGGAACTGGAGTTCTACATCGCGGAGAAGGATGAAAACGGCAAATACAAAAGAGCTATTGAGCGAACAGGTCAGGCTTACACCACAGGTTCTGTGACTGATCCTAAGGGGACCTTCCTTCACCTACTGAGAATGCTTGACCAGATGAACATCGGAATCTTTGCTGGTAATCACGAATTCAGTCCAAGCCAATATGAAATTAACTTCTGGCACGGCCCAGCTCTTGACGCAGCAGATAGAACACTTCTGATGAAGACCACAATCAAAGAAGTCGTTGCTCGAGCCGGTCAGCATGCGACCTTCTGCGGTAAGCCTTGGAGCGATGAAGGTGGCAGCGGATTCCACCTGCACTTCTCAGTCGAAGACCTAAAGGGCAAGAACGTCATGCACGATGGCGGTGAGCACTTGAGCGCTGTTGGCAAGAACATGATTGCGGGTATCTTAAAACACGCTCACGCCCTGACTGCAATTTGCAACCCAACAATCAATGCGTTCAAGCGCCTGGGTCCAGACACATTGGCTCCCTATCGGGCCAACTGGGGACTCGACAATCGTTCGGCAATGATTCGAATCCCGCCTGAGCGAGGATCTGGAACCAGGCTTGAAGTAAGAGTTGCCGATGGTGCCGCAAATCCCTATTTGATGACAGCTGCAATTCTGGCTGCTGGTCTTGATGGAATTCTGAACAAGCTAGAAGCACCTGAGCCAGTTGTAGGTATGTCTTACGATAACGAGTCAGCACCAGTTCTTCCGATGAGCCTGGAAGAAGCGCTTGATGCTTTGCAGAAAGATACTGTCCTAAGAGACATACTTCAAGGGCCAATTGTCGAAGTGTTTGATGTTCTAAAGCGAGACGAAGTTCGTCGCTATAAAGAGGCCGTATCAGACCCAAAAACCCGAGAGACTACCGATTGGGAAGTCAAAGAGTACATGTCTGATTTCTAAAGCAAAAGCTTTATACGGTTGGATCAGAAAAGTCTGCTACTAAGTTTCCGCCTGCGAAAGTGACTCCAAGTTCGCGGTAGTAACCACCAAGGATTTTCTGAACTGGAAGAATTGAACCTAGTTCATCCCATTGTGAATCTCCGAGGATAAGTTCAGCATCGCCACTCCAAGTGGCACCAATCTCAGCATCGCTTGAACCAAGAGAAACTAGTTGATCCAAAGAGTTTCCTTTTCCAGGAGTAATTGACGGCATCCAGCGGCTATGAAGCATCTTGTGACCGTTGACAAAACCGTTGCTGTCAGACTCCTGTCTCAAAGTAACAATCGCGCTCGCTAGTCTGTGGTCGTAGGCAGCAACGCTAGCTCCAAGTTTTGCGCCAGGCTCAAGTTTTGGTGTTGCCTGTCCGTTATTGAAAACTCTAGTGACAGCGATGTTTCCAAGTTTTTTAGGGTAACCCTGGAACCAACCTCTGGCAATCGCAAAGTCTTTAGTGACCCAGATTGCAACACAACGAGAATAAGTAACCTCCTGGTACTTGCAACGAATTACAACAAATGTTTCTAGATACTGTGATCGCACTGGATCTAACAGTTCAGCCTTGGAAGTTGAACAGGACTGCCAATCAGCCCAAATGATTGCAACTGCACCGGGTTGCTCGTCTGCTATCTCGACACCTTCTGGAAGAAGAGCAGCAACATTTTTCGGGTCGGTTAGGTACTCGACGGTAAGTAGGGTGCCTGAGTACAGCCAAGGCATCTCAGGAATAATGGCACTTTTTCCACTTGGGGTTTTGGGGGCTAGAAAGCCTTTTAGTTCACTCATGGACACTAGGGTACAGAGTCATTCGGGCACAAACGAGCCTTTTTTACAATTTTTCGACAAAGTTTGTAGGACTAAGAACTTGACCAAAGTCCCGATTAGGGCAAGATTAGTCATATCGTTTAGATACGAACGATTCACCATTCAATGAGGAAGGGGGCCATAACAAATGGCCAAAGGATCAAACAAGTCCCTCAGCAAGGGGCGACTCGGTGTCGTCGGCATCGTGTTTTTTGTAGTCGCAGCTAGTGCCCCACTGGTCGGTATGACCGGTGCTGTGCCAGTAGCGATGCTTCTAGGAAACGGCTCTGCAACACCGGGTGCCTATCTTGCAGTAGGACTAACACTTTTAGTCTTCTCAGTCGGTTATGCAGCTATGAGCAGCAAAGTAACTAATGCCGGAGCATTCTTTGCTTTTGTTGGAAAAGGACTCGGGCCTAAAGCCGGAGTTGCATCTGCCTATGCATCGATTATTGGGTACGTCACAATTCAATTAGCTATTTATGGCTTCTTTGGTTTGGTGATTTCACTCACCGCAGCCGGGTTTGGACTTAGCCTTCCTTGGTGGGCATGGGCGTTAATCTCATGGGTTGTCGTAACGCTACTTTCGCTACTAAGTGTTGATATTGGAGCAAAAGTTCTTGGTGTTCTTCTGAGCGTCGAGCTACTTGCACTCATCATCACCGCGCTAGCTATTTTGGGCAACGGTGGACCTGAGCCAATTGATTTCAACGCTTCGTTCAACCCAGCTCTGGTATTCGCCGGTGGGTTTGCAGGAACTGCGGGTATCGCACTAGCTTTCGCTTTTGCTTCCTTTATTGGTTTTGAAGCAACTGCTATTTACGGTGAGGAATCAAAGAATCCAAAGCGCGATGTTCCAAGAGCCACATACTGGGCAATTGGAATCATCTCTGGTTTGTTTGCTCTTGTTTCATTTGCGATGGTTGTTGGAATGGGTAGCACCCAGCTCATAGATCAGGTAATTGAGCGTTCTACAGGTCTGGCAGATCCAGCAGCTGTGCTATTTAGCCTTGCTGCTGAGTATGTATCTCCTGAGCTAGTGCTAGTAATGGCCATTCTGGTGATCACCAGCTTGTTTGCTGGATTGCTTGCATTCCAGAACGCAGCAGCTCGTTACTTCTTTGCCATGGGTAGAGGCGGCGTAATGCCGTCGATGCTAGGCGAGACCAACAAAGCAGGTGCTCCACAAAACGGCGCACTTCTAACCTCCATAATTGCCGGTGCAGTAATTGTGATCTTTGCAGCTGCAGGACTAGACCCATTCCTTAACTTGTTCAGCTGGATGAGCGGAATTGCCGTGATTGCGGTTGTAGCGGTTGAGGTATTGGTCTCGATTGCGGTAATTGCTTACTTCAACAAAGCAGGCGGAGGAACTCTTTGGAATTCAAAGATTGCTCCTGCCGCATCAGTTGTTTTGATGCTTGCTGGTTTGTACCTACTAATGTCTAGGTTCAACTTGCTAGCCGGAACGACTGCTGATGGGGTAGACCCATCGCTACCTGAATCAGCCTGGGCTCTTTCTGGCCTTGGTTGGTTCTTTGTACTGCTTCCATTCCTAGCGATGATCGTTGGGTATGTTGTTGCAGGAACTAGAAAGAACAAGAACGATGCCCTAGTCAGGGACTTCGCTTCTTAGAAAAGCACTCATTGGGTTAGGTGGCCAAGGAATATCCTTGGCCACCTCCCCCTGGGAATAAGGCGATGATCATGGATCAAGACTTCGATATTGATGTGACCTTCGAAGAGAGCGCTAATGAAAGCCTCATTGGCAGTCTCAGTAAAGCGGACCTAAAGAAAAAATGTGACTCCTTACCGCATGAATTGGTTGAAGCGGCAACGGCAATTTTGGTGGATAAGAGAACTTATTCAGATGTCTCACAAGCGCTAGGAATTCGTCAGCCTGAACTGGTGCGCGCCATACATCGTGCCAAGTTGATTATTTCTGGAGATAAATAGAGCTTGAGTTACACGCTAATAAACCCATCAACCGAAGAGTCAATGGAAACCATTGAGCACCTCGACGTTGGCCAAACGGACGAAGCCATCAACAAAGCGGTAAAAGCTCAGGAGAAGTGGGCGGCTCTTGCGCCAAGCGATCGTGCCACGTTGCTCAGAAGATTTGCTCTGGCAGTTGATGTCGACAACGAAAACTTAGCCCAGCTAGAAGTTAGAAATTCTGGGCACCCAATCGACCAAGCTCGGTACGAGGCAAAGAACGTTCGAGACGTTTTGCATTATTACGCCGGAGCCCCTGAGCGGCTCATGGGTAAGCAAATCCCGGTCGCAGGTGGGATCGCAGTCACATTCCATGAGCCAATAGGCGTTGTGGGAATGATTACCCCTTGGAACTATCCAATGCCCATTGCAGGCTGGGGGATGGCACCTGCTTTGGCTGCTGGAAATGCTGTTGTTCTAAAACCTGCTGAGTGGACACCACTTACTTCAATCCGCTTAGCCGAGCTAGCACTAGAAGCAGGATTACCCGAGAACTTATTTCAGGTGCTCAACGGAAAAGGAACTGTTGTTGGAGATCGCCTAGTCACCAACGAAAAAGTAGGGAAAATTGTTTTCACTGGTTCCACGGCAGTTGGAAAACACATCATGCGCGGTGCCGCCGATCAAATCAAACGTGTAACTCTCGAACTCGGCGGCAAAAGCGCCAACATTATCTTTGAAGATGCCGATATCGAGAAGGCAGCAAGAAGTGCCCCCTACGCGGTCTTTGAAAATGCCGGTCAGGACTGCTGTGCACGTTCAAGAATTTTGGTGCAAAAAACTGTATTCGAAAAATTCATGGAAGCTTTAGAACCAGTAGTAAAGGCGGTCAAGGTCGGTGACCCTTCCCTAATCGGGACTGAAGTTGGTCCTTTGGTGAGTAAACAACACCGCGAAAATGTGAGCAGTTTTTTAGAAGGTGCTGATGTTGCGTTTCGAGGAAGCGCTCCAACTGGCAAAGGTTTTTGGTTTGCTCCAACAGTCGTGCTCGCTAAGAGCCCAACGGATAAATGCATGGCGGAAGAGATTTTTGGGCCGGTGGTTACTGTGTACCCTTTCGAAACAGAACAGGACGCTATTGAGCTGGCAAATGGAACAGAGTACGGTCTTTCTGGATCGATTTGGACTCGTGATTTAGGTCGGGGAATTCGGGTCTCCAGGGAAGTTCAAAGCGGCAACCTTTCAGTGAACTCTCATTCATCTCTTAGGTACCACACCCCATTCGGGGGAATGAAACAGTCAGGCATGGGACGCGAGCTTGGCCCAGATGCACCACTTCACTTCACTGAAGAAAAGGTTGTTTTCTTCAATCAAGATAACTAGCGACTGAGGTAGCCGCTCGCAAGCTCCAAAATAGTAAGCGCTCCAAGTCGAACAGTTCTGCCATCAGCACTATCAGCCATTGCGTCGATCTCAGTGATGTCGACAGATTTAACTTGCTTTTCTCTTCCAGTTTCAAATGCAAATTGTCGTAGTTCATCTGCCGAAATTCCACCTGGGGCTGCAGCTGGGCAAGCAGGAACAAAAGACCGATCACAAACATCCATGTCGATATCCACATGCAATTTCTTGTCTCCAAGAAAATCAAGGGCTTCACGAAAGACACTTTCAACAGACCTGTTTCTAAGAGCAGATCTTGGAATTACATATATTCCATAATCTTTGGCTCGCTTTGCGTATTCAGGGGAGTTGGAAAAATCGTTTATCCCGATTTGCACAACGCTTGATCCAGGTAACCCTGCCTCGATTAATCGTCTAACTGGCGAACCGTTGGATACGCCGTCACGTAAATCATGGTGGGCATCCAAAGTTATCAATCCTGCAGAAGAAAGCTCTTCACCAAAAACCCCACTCATCACGGCATAGGTAATTGAGTTATCACCACCGAGTGCAATTGATAAATCTGTTTGATTGGAAACCTTGTTTGCGAGAGCTTTGGTTCTCTCTTCCCCATCTTTTGAATCCGGAGTTTCTGAGTCACCAAAATCTAGAAAACCAAGCTGCCTTAGATCTTGGTTTTGGCTGTGGCTAAAAGTTGAGTACCTGGCTAGCGCGACTCGAGTTTCAGCTGGGGTGGCATTGGCTCCGGTAGCGGAAATGGATGTCTCGGATGCTAGAACCCCAAATAGTCCAATCTCAGCCTTCTCAGAGCCAGCTGGCTGTAGCCAGCTGGAAGCTCTTGGCCAGAGCGGATCTTCGGCCATTTCCGCTCCAATCCAGACTGGGTAATACTCGAATTGATTTGAGATTACCCTGTTATCAGGCACAAGAAAACATCAAAGTTGATGGAGGAACCAAATGACCCAAGCAACACGTGGCGCACTTCACGCAGCCACCGGCTCAACCATGACCGCCAAGGGTTGGGGTCAAGAAGCAGCTATTCGCATGCTTCACAACAACCTAGATCCAGCTGTTGCTGAGTATCCAGAAGAACTTATTGTTTATGGCGGTAGCGGTAAAGCTGCTCGAAACTGGGCCAGCTTTGATTCGATTGTTAAGACTCTCACCAACTTAGAAAACGACGAGACCATGCTGGTCCAGTCTGGAAAACCAGTTGGTGTTTTTAGAACTCACGAGTGGGCACCGCGAGTATTACTTGCAAATTCCAACTTGGTTGGTGACTGGGCTAACTGGCCAGAGTTCCGACGACTTGAGCATCTGGGACTAACAATGTACGGGCAGATGACCGCAGGTTCTTGGATCTATATCGGCACCCAAGGAATCTTGCAGGGAACTTATGAGACCTTTGCAGCGGTTGCTGCAAAAAGATTTGGTGGCACACTTGCCGGAACACTTACTTTGACTGGTGGTTGTGGCGGTATGGGTGGAGCACAGCCACTTGCTGTAACCATGAACGAGGGAACTTGTTTGATTGTTGACGTTGACGAATCACGTCTTCGTAGAAGAATTCAAGATCGCTACCTAGATGAGCTTGCAGATAATTTGGACGATGCAATCGAACGAGTAGTGCGCTACAAGTCCGAGAAGAAAGCAATCTCTGTTGGTCTCGCTGGAAACGCGGCAACAATCTTTGCGGAGCTTCTAAAGCGCGATGTTCCAATCGACATCGTTACCGACCAAACCTCTGCTCACGATCCGCTTTACTACATTCCCGAAGGAATTAGCGTTGAAGAGTCTCGTGCTTATGCTGAGGCAAAGCCTGAGGAGTTCACGGAGCGCGCTGAGGCCTCCATGGCTAAGCACGTAGAAGCCATGGTTGGCTTCATGGCCAAGGGAGCCGAAGTCTTTGACTACGGAAACTCCATTAGAGATGAAGCCAGAAAAGGCGGTTACTCAAACGCCTTCAAGTTCCCCGGTTTCATCCCCGCATACATCAGACCTCTGTTTTGCGAAGGTAAAGGACCATTTAGATGGGTAGCGCTTTCTGGAGACAAAAAAGACATTTATCGCACTGATCAGGCCATCCTGGAGCTCTTCCCTGAAAACGAACACCTTCACCGCTGGATCAAGATGGCTCAAGACCGTGTGCAGTTCCAAGGTCTTCCTGCAAGAATCTGCTGGCTCGGTTATGGCGAAAGAGACAAAGCCGGAGCGGTATTTAACGACCTAGTCAAAAAAGGTGAAGTTTCTGCTCCAATTGTTATCGGTCGCGACCATTTGGACTGTGGATCGGTAGCAAGCCCATACCGAGAGTCAGAAGCAATGGTTGATGGCTCTGATGCAATTGCAGACTGGCCACTACTAAACGCCATGATTAACATCGCTTCCGGTGCTTCGTGGGTTTCTATCCACCAC
>NZ_JBIILG010000033.1:0-13389 GCF_044232805.1 Rhodoluna sp. | reverse complement strand
TGATCTTTGGAAAATGCCTTTGATAAAACTAGGGGCTCGGCAATAGATTGCGCAATTGACCAACGAGGATTTAGCGATGACCCTGGGTCTTGGAAAACAATTCCAAGCTTGCTACGAAGTTCTTGCAGTTCTGATTTCTTGGTCTTGGAGATATCTTTGCCTGCGACAATAAGCGAGCCTGATTTGACTGGAAGTAACCCAACGGCAGCTCGCCCAACGGTGGTCTTACCCGAACCGCTCTCTCCAACTAATCCCAAGACTTCGCCTGGCCGAATTTCAAGATTTATGTCTTTAGCAGCCAGAAACGCAGGAACCCTTCCGCGCTTAGGGTACTCGATTGAAACTTTGCTAAACGCAAGCACAGGCTGAGTATCCGCGGGTGCCTTCGCTGCAATGGCCCTACCTTGACCCAATGAAGGAACCGCGCCTAGTAACTCTTTGGTGTAAGGGTGCTTTGGCGACTTGTAAATGTCTCGAGCAGTTCCCTGCTCAACCATTTCACCGTCTTTCATAACCAAAACTCGGTCCGCCAAGTCTGCAACGACTCCCATGTCATGTGTGATTAACAAAATTGCAGAGTTCAAGCGCTTGTGTAGGTCTCGGAGAAGATCCAGAATTTCTGCCTGAATTGTGACGTCCAGTGCAGTTGTCGGCTCGTCAGCAATCAACAATTTTGGATCACAAGAAATCGCCTGTGCGATCATGGCCCGCTGACGCTGACCACCTGATAGCTGATGCGGGTATGAATCAAACACCTTTACGGGGTCTGGCAAATCCACCATCTCTAGCAGCTCAATAGCGCGTTCCTTGGCTGCCTGATTCGTCATGTTGAAGTGAACCCTTAGCGTTTCCACGATTTGGAATCCGATTGTGTAGACCGGGTTTAGAGCCGTCATTGGCTCTTGGAAAATTACTGCAATTCCACTGCCGCGAATTTCACGAAGACGCTTAGGGGTTGCAGTCATTAGCTCTTCGCCGACCAACTTCACGCTGCCAGAAACACGTCCATTCTGGGGAGTAAGTCCCAGAAGCGCCATCGAACTAGCGGATTTTCCAGAGCCAGACTCCCCAACGATAGCGAGCACCTCGCCCCCAGAAATTTCGTAGGAAAGCATCTTGGCAGCAGGGATCCATTCGCCTTCGACCCAGAAGTCAACGCCCAGATTCTCAACTTTGAGAATTGCTCCAGTTGTTTCAGCCATTAGCAGCATTCTCCTTCGGGGTAAGCAAGTTGTGTGAGAATTCCTTTATGGATAGTCACACTCTGCGCTCTAGTTCTGGTCGCATAATGGCGATTGCCGCCATCGCCCTTTCGGCATTGGGAGTAATAGCACTGGCGACTGGCGACTGGAGCTTGGTCTTCACTAAATCCTGGGTTTACCTGTGGTTTGGCTATTGCGCTTGGCTGTTGTTTTGGAATCCAAGCATAAGGATTAGTTCTGACGTTGTGGTAATTGACAACGTGTTTAGAATCTTTCAACTCAATTGGTCTTCCATAAACCGCATTGACACGAAATACTCCCTCAGTCTGGAAACTAATTTCGGAGTGATTCGAGCTTTCGGAGCTCCCGCGCCATCCAGATACGCAGGATTCATGGCGAGTAGAACTGACGCCGCGCATCTTCCAGAAAGTAGCTTTATTGGAAAAGGGTTGGTGCGACCTGGTGATCTGACCTCGAGTGACTCTGGAGTAGCTGCCTATTTGATTAGAAGTCACTGGGAGATTCTTAGGGACCGTAACGAACTCATCGACAAACCAAAAGTTGAAACCCGATGGGTTGCTTGGCGAGTAATTATCTTTGCCGCTCTTAGCTTTGCAGCTATTCTCAGTTTTATTCTTTAGCATTCTTGCCAACCCCTTTTCGGCGAAGGGCACGTTCAAAGCCAGCAAAGATCCCATCCACCTTTACGCGGAACCTACGTTGGCGTGGATCGAAGGCATCTCTCAAACCATCTCCAATGAAGTTGACGGATAGCGCAATAATGATGAGGAATAAACCTGGCCACCAGAAAAGCCATGGCCGAGTCGAGAACGCCTCTTGATATTCCGAGATGATCTGCCCCACAGAGATGTCTGGGGCTGTGATACCAAAGCCAAGATAACTAAGTGATGATTCGAGCAAAATAGCGGAACTCATCAACAGCGTCGTGTTGACGATTATTACCCCAATGGCGTTCGGGAGTATGTGCTTGAAGATTATGCGCCAAGGTCCTGCCCCCGCTACCCTCGCCGCATCGACAAATTCCAGTTCCCGCAGGGACAAGAATTCTGCCCTGACTAGACGCGAGAGCCCAGTCCATAGAAACAGGCCCAAGAAGAAGGCAAGGAAAAGTGCGCTTCCGCCACCGAAGGCCTTTCCAATTACCGCACCAAGGATTAGCACCGGGATGATAATAATGACGTCCGTTAGACGCATCAGAACAGAATCAATCCAACCCCGGAAAAACCCTGCGATTGATCCAATGAGGACCCCAATTGCTGTTGTGAGTATTGCGATCACAAACATTACGATCAGCGACTGTTGGATTCCGCGCATTACTCGAGCAAAAACATCCTTACCCAGAGTGTCTTGGCCGAATGGGTGGTCCCCAATAGCAAAAGGGAACAAGCTGGCTGTTGGGGTACCTCCCGGGGTAGCAATGTCGTAGTTCTCATACCAGTTGTACTTCCACCAACCTGGGATTCTCCAGCCATCGATGGCAAAATTCCCAGAATCGTCAACATATAACTTTCCAGAGCCGCCAAGTATTGTTCCTACGGAACTAAAGGAAAGAACCGTAATTGCGATCATCGCAATGAGGCCTATTAGGGCACCCCTATGTTTGAAGAAGCGACGCCGAATTAACTGGCCTTGGCTAACTCCAATTTCGCCTGGCCTTGGGAGATTTTCTAAAGTGCTCATCTATTATCCCTAGCTCAATCTAATTCTCGGGTCGAGGGACGTGTAAGCAACATCAGCAACCAGGTTGAAAACCACCGCAACTAGTCCAGTGATTAGAAATACACCCATTACAAGGTTGAGGTCGACCGCATTTAGACCAAGGTTAAATAGCGAACCCATTCCCTGCCAAGCAAAAATTCGCTCCGTAATGATCGCTCCTCCGATTAGCCCGCCGATGTCGAATGCGACGATGGTAACAATCGGAATCATGGCGTTTCTAAAGGCATGGCGCATAATTACCGTCCGTTCGGCCATACCCTTCGCGCGGGCAGTTCGAACGTAGTCTTGGTTCAGAACTTCAAGCAAACTTGATCTCGAATATCTCGTGTAGGCAGCCAGCGAACCTATTGACAGCGCAGCCGTTGGCAGCAGTAAGTGACCGAAGCTATCCAACATTTGGAACCACATGTCTCCGGGCAGATTTGGTGTTGAGGCACCTATGGTGGAAATTATCCCCTTCGCCTGAGGGATCATCAGCTGATAGTCAGACCAAACCTGCAGTACTCGATCAATAACCACAAACCCAAGAGTTAAGATGCTGATGATTCCTGCAGCGCGACCTACCTGCTTCCGGTCTTCGCCGCCGAATATTCGTGCAGCAGTTAGGGCCACTCCTACGGCTAGTAGAACTAGAACAAGAAGTGTCCACAACTCAGGAATGAAGAAGAACAAGAACTGGAGTGGGTACCAAGCTACTAACCAAAAAGCAATTACACTAGCCGCCGCAAAAATCATGCCGCGGTTCTGAAACCCTGTAGTTAATGAAATAACTATTACGGATACAAGCACGCCGCCAAGAGCAATACCGATTGGACCAAGTGAGGGTTGCGCGAACCAACCTATTAGCAACAAACCTTGCAGAACCGCAAAGGTGGCAATTGAAGCGATTGATAGAACCTTTACTCGGCGCCTACCATCTCCGCCTACGACACCCATCCAAAAAGCTCCCGAGGCAAGCGCAATCAAAACTACACCCCACAGCGGCACATCCGGATTGTACAAAAATTGATTGAATCGGATCGCGCCCCATTCTTTCAACAGCACAGCAAACCAGAAAATTGGCAACGAGTAAAAGACGAATGTCATGAATGTGACCGTGTAGTCATAGCCACTGTATTGACGAAGAGCAGTTGACATTCCAATTGCGATTCCCAAAACAATCGCGACAATGGTCGCTAGCGTTAGCAGCTGAATTGTTGAAACCATAGCAGCTGCAAGTGCGTCGGTTACCAGTTGCTCGCCACGCGATACCGAAATTCCCAAATCGCACTGACCCACAAAACAGCCAGCAACTCCAGCTAACCAGCCAAAGTATCTAAGGACCGGAGGGGTATTTAGGTCTAAAGCCTTAGTTAGGTAGGCGATCTTGTCTTGAGCAGATGGGTCACTGGATCCGCGAAGCTCCAGAAGTGGGTCACCAGAGTAGGCGGTTAGTACATAAACAATAAAGGAGGCTGCAAGAAGCACCAGCAAGGTGGCAAACAGTCTTCTGACGACAAAAGCCAGCACCGAAACCTCCTATGGTTGAATCTTTTCCTGTAGCGACTCTACCAACTCACGGTAAAGGCATTTTCGCAAAAAAATCTGGCTGGCAGCAAAGGCCGCCAGCCAGATTTCAGTCTTGCTAGAACCAGTTACTCAGTAACTGGGGTCCACTCCCAGAAGTTCCAGAAGTAGCCAGGTGATAGTGCACTTGGGCTAACGCCGCTAACCTTCGAGCTGGAAACAGTCAATCCAGGGAACTGGAAGATCATGGTTCCGTACGCATCAGAGATTAGTTTCTGTTCGACCTCGAGCATAATTGCTGTTTGCTGCTCTAGATCGGTTGTGACGTTTAGCTTAGCCAACAGTGAGTCAACGTCTGGGTTTGAGTAACCGTTGTAGTTACCACCCTTTTCTAGCGGGTCGGTGTAGGACGCAAAAATCTGGTCCGAACCGGCAACCGCCAAGCTGGTTGACTGCCACGCGAAAATAACTGCATCGTGTGGGTTGATTGGCTCAACTGTTGGGTCAGTGAACATCCAGTCTGGCTCACCAGTGTCAATAACGTTGAAGCCCGCTAGAGCAGCTGACAACTGAATCAGCTCAAGCTCCTGTGAACGACGAACGTTTCCGGTTGGGTACCAGAAGTTGACATCCACTGGAGTAGATACTCCAGCTTCCTCAAGTAGAGCCTTCGCGCGCTCGATGTCCAAGTCGCGAACGCCAGCGGCACCGCTCTCAGCAACAATTGCGTTGTAGCGATCCGATCCAGGAATGGAAAGGAATGACTCACGAACGGTCGCATTAGGGTTCAAAGGCTTGATGATCTTCTCGATGATTTCATCACGAGGGATTGTCAGCAAGAATGCCTGACGGACCTTTTGTGCCTTAGTTGCGTCGCCATCGTAGCTAGCAGGATCGAATGGGCCTCCGTTGTTGAAGGTAAGGTCGATGTGCTCGTAAGTAGCTTCGTCACCCTGGTGAATTGTTGCACCAGCGCTAGAGACTATGCCCTTAGCTACTTCTAGCGAGTCAGCAGTTGGCTGTCCGCTAGCGATGTCAATTTCGCCGTTTTCTAGAGCCTGAAGCTGAGCGATGAAGTCCTCAATGAAGCGAACAGTGATGCGCTCGAACTTAGGTGACGGACCCCATGTGTAGACAGGGTTCGAAACTAGAGTGATGTACTGATCCTCAACTACTTCTTCGATGATGTATGGACCACTCGATAGGTACTGAAGTGGGTTCGAAGGAAGAGCAGTGAACTGGTAGTCCTCGTTCCAGCTGGTTGCAACAGGAGCTAGCCAAGCGTCATCCTCATTCTGGATTGCTTCGATTAGCAACTTCTTTGCTTCTGCTGGATCGGTGATGTCTGGGTAAGCAAGCATCACAGTTCCGTGAGCTGGCATGCCAACGCCGAACGCAAGCTCCCAGTCGACATATGCATCGTCGTACACGAGAGTAATTGTGCGGCCATCAGATCCAATTTCAGGAGTCTGAGTCACTAGCTCAAGACCAGAGGTTGACGCTGGCGAGAACTCTGCGGCTGTTCCGGCAAACTTGCCAGAAGACGCAGCCCACGCAAATAGCATGTCGGCAGCATCAATCTGAGTTCCGTCAGACCACTTAACACCCTGGTTGATGGTGTACTTAACGGTCAGAGGCTCGTCAGAAATCTTTTCAAACGTTCCGTATCCAGTGTCTTTTACCAACTGAGGAACGTTGTTGTAGTACTGGAAACCAGAGTTGGTCATGTAGGCAATGTTCGCGTTCTTTGTCGCGTTACCTGCAGACGATCCGGTGTTGTAGTTATCAAATGATTGGTTAAAAGCAACTGTGATCGTGGTTCCTTCGACTACCTGAGACTCGTATGGCAATGCACAACCGCTCAGAGTCACAGCAACCACGCTCATAAGGCCTACTAGACCCAATCTGCGCTTCTTCATGTTTCTCCTTTTTTTAATTCATTGATTCGACTGTCTAATGAATTGCTCATTAACTACAGCCCAATACTGGTTTCTTGAGTTTATAGGCATTCCTAGGCGGGAGGTGAGGGTAATTTCTAATGGTTTCTAAATCGTGATAATCGAGAGCCTCGGGCAATCTAGGCTAAATGAGTGAAGCAAATCCTGATTTACGACGGTGACTGCCAGTTCTGCCGTCTCAGCCTGGACTTTGGAATCAGAAACCTCTCAAGATTCCCTAAATTTGCGGCCTACCAAAGGATTGATCCAAGCCAATATGGTCTATCCCTGACCGATGTCTCTTCTCAGGTCTGGTTAGTGGACCCTTTGCCAACGCCGGTCAAACCGCTAGGTGGTCACCTAGCTGTTGCCCATATCCTTCTGGACCAGCCTGAGTTTTACTGGAGGTCGATGGGGTTTGTCATGAAAACTCCCCCGTTTAGCTTCGTCGCTGACCTCGTATATAAGTGGGTTGCAAAAAATCGCCACCGGCTTCCTGGGGGTACTAAAGCTTGCAAGCTCGAGGACACCTTCGATGGGGCAGAAAAGCGCTAAAGCAATGACCCAGCGGCCGAAGATGATCCGGCCCTGCATGGCCTCCTGCCCCTTGGCTAGCTGATAGATTCTCTTTTACAACCGAAGTTTGGTTGTAGCTTTTGTTTCCTCTTGGGGGAAGTCGGTGAAAATCCGACGCTGACCCGCAACCGTGAGTTGATTATCAACAAGTCGGAATGCCCAAGTGGAAATAATTGGCTCCAAATATACCGTCGAGGTCTACGGGTGGAGTCGGGTAGCAACTTACTCGATGAACCCTTGAGCGTTTCGCTAGAAATGTATTCAAGGGTTTTAGTGTTTTTGCCCCGCCTTCGCATCTAACTTCCCAATGCGAAAGGTTCCAAATGAACAAGAAAATAACCCCACGGGTGCGAAGAATTGTTGCACTCTCATCAGCTGCAGTAACAGTTGCAGTTCTGGTTGTCCTCCTAGTTTTGAGTATGGGTGGGACACCGTCCAAACACGTGGCAACAGCCGAGTTCCTCAAATCACAGTTTGTACTTGGTGAGTATCTAGAGGGCTTCTCGCCTGGAGTTCCAGAGTACGGATTCTCGCTAGAAGCGGTTTCTCAACTTAGCCAGACTAGAGAAGTTGATTCCTCTATTGCCATCAAGTTCCTCTTGGAATCAGAGCCAGACTTCTTATACTCAGCCGAAACCGGTGAGATCATTCCAGGTCTTGCAGGAAAGTACCTGTTTGCATCGAAAGCTACTGGTGCTGCTAATGGAGCACAGACCCAGATGGTTGTTGGTTCCCTTAGTGAGCTCATCCAAGAAGATGGCACTTTGACTCTGACTACCGCAAGCACCTTTGACTATGCCTGGATGAGTCTTGGTCTTTACGCCCAGAATCAACAGGAAATGGCAAAGAATGTTTCAGCGGTTCTTGTAACTCTTGCCAGAGATGATGGTGGCTTTGGTTTTGACAATTCGGAATTCACGACTGCTTCCAGTACCGACGCAACCGCCATGGCCATCATGGCTCTTGAGCTAACCAAAGATCTAGACCCCGCGCTAACTGCAAACAAGCAAAGCTCCATCGATGCTGCCTTGGCTTACTTGGATGCGGGCTTGGTTGATGGAAGTCACTTTGTGGCATTTGACGCGGTGGACATTAACGGAACCGCTCTTGCTCTCATGGCATATCTAGCAACAAGTGGTGAGCTAAACGAAAATGTGCACTCATACCTAATTGCCCAAATTCAAGAAGATGGTGGCATCGGGTCTCCTTGGGTAGAAAACGCAGGTGACCGCTTTGCAACCGCTCAGGGTTACCTTGCTCTTGAGGGCAAGAGTTACCTAACTCTTCTAGGAAAGTAGTCATGCGCTCCAGGGCAAGACTCATTGTTCTTAGCGCACTAATTTTGTTAGTGGTCGCTGGGAGCGTCTTGTCCTGGGCACTAGAAAACAATGTCATCGAGACAACATCTGCGAAGCAAGTTGAGGTTAGTTTCAGTGAAGGTGCCTGTGAGCAACCTGGGGTCACAATAGTTGTTGACTTTGGAGATTCGTCAGAGCGTGATCCAATCCTTCGTTGCGCGAATGACTTTGTTGGCTCTGGGTGGGAAGTTTTTCAAGCGACGGCAATTGATGTTTCAGGGACTAATCAGTACCCAGTTGGATTTGCCTGTCGCATTGAAAACTTCCCGCCTAGTTCTGAGCAGAACTGTATAGACACCCCCAAATATTCCGAAGGTAGTTGGGGATACTTTGTTTTCACAAAAGAATCAGGTTGGAAAGTAAGTCAGGTTGGATCAGCGGCCAGGGATGCGCAGTGTGGCTCGGCGGAGGGTTGGCTCTTCATTGGTCCAGGTCAACAAGATGCTGGATTGTTGCCAAAACCGATTCCAGAAACTGTAGCCTGCGATGGCTAAGCGATTTACTGCCAGCACAGCAAGCCCTCTGACCTGGTGGTTACTTGCAGTAACCATGGCAATTGTCGCGGGGATAAGTCAGAGTGCGCTGACCCAAATTCTGATTTGTGCAGCCGCTTTGATTGCAATTTTGATTTTTCGAGAAGAAGCACCCTGGTCAAGATCCGTTAAGTTCTATCTTTTTCTTGCTGGGTTTGTAGTCATCGCGAGGGTGTTATTTCGAATTGTCTTCAACATTCAAGATCCTGCGGACACAACTGCCCTAGATTTACCTGGCTTCTCGGTCAACTTGGGTTTTGGTCCACCAGTTGAACTTTTTGGAGCGGTAGGTATCCAGGCTCTAACTGGCGGCGCAACCGATGGTTTGCGATTAGCCGCCATCATTCTTTCCATTGGGATGGCCAGTTCCCTTGCAAATCCGCGAACTCTTCTAAAGTCCACACCCAGCGCGCTCTATGAAATTGCCAGTGCAATCTCTGTTGCGATCAACCTCGCGCCGCAAATGATTTCCAGTCTGCAGAGAGTGCAAAAAGCCAGGTCACTGCGCGGGCGAAGCAAAGGACTCGGATCCATGGCAGGAACAGTAATTCCGGTTCTGGAGGACGCCATCGATTCGTCTCTGTCTCTTGCAGCAAGCATGGACTCCAGGGGATTTGGGAGAAGGGGTAGCTTGTCGAAACCGCTTGTTCTGGGGGCCAGATTGAGCTCTCTGATGGCGGTCGGATTTTTATCAATTGGAAGCTTTGCGTTACTAGTTGGGCAAACACAAACGCTTGGTTGGGTGTTAATTGCCATCGGAATAGTTTCAAGCTTCGCGTCTATCCGGATTAACTCCCAGTCTCAGATCAGGACCAGATTTGAGCCTGTGAAGTTGCAGTTCTTTGACGCTTTGATTCTGTCTTTGTCAGCTCTGTTGCTGATTGCGGCAATCCTAGGGTGGTTCGCATGATTGCGGTTCGCGATGTGAGCTTTGGATATGCCGGAACAGAAAGGCCAGCTCTATCAAGGGTGAACCTTGAATTTCTTCCGGGTGAGTTCTCCCTGGTTTGCGGCGCAACAGGGAGCGGCAAATCAACGCTACTTAGAATCTTGAATGGTCTGGCGCCACACTTTACTGGCGGTTCACTTTCTGGCTCACTCGTTATTGACGGTATAGACGTAACCGGATCAAAACCGCACGAGCTTGCAGCCCAAGTTGGTTTTGTGAACCAGCAGCCTGAGTCTTCATTTGTTTCAGACACCGTCAAGCAAGAGCTGGTCTACGGCATGGAGCAGCTTGGGTTCAAGCGCGACAAGATGGCAGATTCACTAAAGCATGTGGCGAATCTTCTTGAGATTGAGGATTTACTTGATAGACCACTTAGCTGGCTTTCTGGAGGGCAACAGCAAAGGGTTGCTATTGCATCTGCGCTAGCAGCAGGGCAGAAAATACTTTTGCTTGATGAGCCAACTTCGGCCCTTGACCCTGAAGCGGCAGCTGAGATAGTTGCTGTGCTCAAATCATTAGCTCACGAGCACGGCATCACGGTGATCCTTGTAGAACACAGAATTGAACGGGTAATTGAACTTGTGGATTCCGTTGTCATCGTTGCAAACGATGGTCTTGTTACCAAGGGCGGTTACGAGCAGTTCGAGAACTATCACCTGGTTCCACCTGTCATTGGGCTTTCAACTGAGCTCTCCTGGAATCCAGTGACAGTCAGCGTTTCTGCCGCCAAAGCAAATTGGGAGCGAGACCCACGACCCTTTAGGCCCCTGGTGAATGAGCATCTCGGTGAAATTGTTGCCATGGAGGTCAATGATCTATCTGTTAGCTACGACGAACTAGACGCGGTTTCCAAAGTTTCATTTCAAGTTCACGCGGGAGAAGTTGTAGCGCTAATGGGGAAAAATGGCTCAGGAAAGTCTTCGGTTCTCTGGGCGATTCAAGGTGGTGGAAAACGAACAACGGGTTCTGTCAAAACGCAGTTTGGCGATCCAAAGTCACTCTCCGCTGCCGAAAGACTTTGCGTCTTGACTCTTGTTCCTCAGAAGGCAGCAGACCTACTTTTCCTAAACTCACTAGCTGATGAGCTTTCCGAGTCTGACAAGTTTGCGCAACTTACGGACTCCGGCACTTCTAGGATTTTTGAATCTCTAACCGGAAGGCTCGATCCAAAGATTCACCCGCGAGATCTTTCCGCTGGCCAGCAGCTGGCTTTAGTTCTAGCTCTTCAGTTAGTAAAGGGAGCTGGGATTTTGCTACTCGATGAACCAACTCGCGGGTTAGATTACGCGGCCAAAAGATCACTTGCCAAGCAGATTAGAGCATTGCGTAAAGAAGGCAAGTCTGTGTTGGTGGCTTCCCACGATGTGGAATTTGTAGCTCTAGTTGCGGATAGGGTTTTGGAACTAGAAAGCGGAAAACTGATTTCGGACAAATTGACAACTGTTGCCTTAGGAATTGGGTCGTCACATCCCACACAAATTAGTCAAATAACGAGTCAGCCTGGATTACTGACTTTGAGTCAAGTAGAGAAGGTGCAGAAGTGAAGGCCTTTTCAGGAAAATGGATTTCTAATTTGAGCATTCTCCTTGCCGGAATTGGATCCGTGCTCATGTTCTCCTGGCCATTTTTCATCTCTGGTGATTCGGCTGTTGAGGCAGATGTAGCGCAAGTGGTGTTTATTGCTTTGATGCCGCTAATGCTGGTCTTGATTTTGGTTGAAGTGGCAACTGGTGAGATTGGATCGAAGCAGATTGCCTTATTAGGGGTTTTGATTGCCCTCAATGCTGTGATTCGTTTACTTGGCGCTGGAACAGCAGGAATCGAGACTGCCTTTTTTCTCATAATCATTGCTGGCTACGTTTTTGGTTCAGGTTTCGGATTCTTGCTTGGAACTGGTTCGTTGCTAGTTTCTGCCCTTCTTACCGGTGGGGTTGGTCCCTGGCTACCGTTTCAAATGATGGCAGCGGGCCTGATTGGCATCGGAGCGGGCTTACTTCCAAAATTTGGCTCCAGAGGTGCCAAGCTCGCTGTTTTGATTGTCTATGCAATTCCCGCAAGTTTTGCCTATGGTTTCTTGATGACTTTGTGGAACTGGCCTTTTCTTGCAGGCAGTGAATCATCTATTTCTTACCTTGCGGGAGCCGGTGCAACTGAGAATCTAATTCGCTTCCTTCAGTTTCAGATTTTTACCGGAGGGTTAATCTGGGACCTGGGAAGAGCCATAACAACGGTTGCGCTTATTGCAATCACCGGACCACTACTTTTAGGCAGTTTGCAGCGAGCTGCAAGTAAAGCTGGCTTCGTTAAGCCTTCCAAGCAGGAATACGCCAACCGAGCAAAAGCGCAAGGACTCTCAGGGTAATTGTGAAGAGGGCACCGATTGCAACGGCGACGAACGGTTCTATTGCCAAGTAGTTCAAACCAACAACAACCCAGCCTCCAGTAAACGCGATAACCGAATATGGAATGTGATCGCTGAATGCCTTTGGTATTTCGTTTACAACAATGTCTCTTAGCACTCCACCAAAAATTGCAGTCAGCACACCCATGATTACGGCGATGATTGCGGGTACCTGCCCATCTAATGCCAGCTGGGTCCCACCAGCTGCAAAGGCTCCAAGGCCAACTGCGTCTGACCACTGCATAGCTTGCCCAGTTGGCTCAAGATGTCTGGTTCTCATGAATACAAGGGCAACGAGACAAATTCCAATAAGGACCCAAACCCAAGCAGAGTTCTCAATCCAGAAAAATGGCCTACGGTCCAGCAAAATATCTCGCAAGGTTCCCCCGCCAAATGCGGTCAAACCTGAAACCGTAATCATTCCAACAAGGTCTAGCCTTTTTCTGGCAGCTTCAATAAGTCCCGAGAGCGCAAACGCGAAGATACCGATTACTTCAAAAAGAAGCGTTCCGTTTACAACTAACCAGCCGGTGAAATCTAGCAAAGCTCAGAACCAGTTCTTACCACGCGAAGTCTTGCCTATGCTTTGGCCTGGTGGGGACAGCTGAAACATCGTGACTAACAAAGGCCAAAAGTAATTGGAAGCCAAGAATCAAGGGAACGACAGCGATCATCACAGTTCCGGTGCTGGCAGCAATTCCGTTGGTCATTGAGCTATTTAGCGCTCCTAGTCCGGAGAAGACTCCAAACCACCAGAGCAGCATTCCCAGCGGTAACTCAATTGACGCCGCAGAAATGTCTCTCAGGTAGTAGTTATAGAAAAGTCTCTTATGGAAATTCTTAAAGTGTTTCCACGGGAACTCCCATAAAGTCTTTACGATGCTCAGATTGCTCTTTTCGGTTCCATACCTTGCAACCATCGGAACATCCCATACCACAGCACGGTAAATGCTTAGCCTAAATAGAATGTCGGACTCAAAAAAGAATCTTTTGCTTAGCATTGCTAGCGGCAAAGCTTTTAGGGCATCGCGATGTATTGCGGTGTATCCATTAGTTGGATCCGTGATGTTCCAATAGCCAGTTGAAATCTTGGTTAGTAAGGTAAGGCCAGCGTTTCCAAATAATCTGATGCCAGGCATCTTCGACAGCCCGGTCAGGCTGTCAAAGCGATCACCCTTGGTGTAATC
>NZ_JBIILG010000031.1:0-13468 GCF_044232805.1 Rhodoluna sp. | reverse complement strand
GTGGTACTGCCAACCAGATCATGAACTGCGGGGAGCCAACCTTGTTAAATACAATCAGGTCCAATACACCGGTCAGTGCAGCCAAAACAAAAACTTGAGTGCGATTACGCCCTGCTCTCACGGCCCGAATTGCTAAGAAGGCTGTTATCGCCAGAGCGATAAACAGTAAGTAATTCGAAACCGCTGCAAGCTCCTGCACTAGCGGGCCTGAAACCTGATTTGTTAGAACGATGTCATCAAAAAATATGTTTGCCGATCCAAATTTGGCCAACCACATCCAAGGCGTGGCCATTACGGACTCAATTTGGATTCCGCGCTCCTGCTGTTGCAGCACGAAGCCAAAAACTTTTGTGCCACCGGCTATTAGCCCAATCCCAATGATGCTGGCGCTAATAGTGGTTGCAACCATAATTGCTTGAACTCTTTTTTTGAAAACTGCGATCATGACCGCAAATAATGCAACCGGCCATATCTTGATCCAGCCAGCCAATGTGAATAGGGCGGCGGCTATTCCCCTGGAATTTCTGCTTATGGCCACCAAACCAAAAATTGCCAGAGCTGCACTCACTGAATCAATTCTTGAAACGGCTACGGGGCCTAAAAGCACCAATGCTGAAAGAAGCGCCCAGCTGGCGTGCGTTCCAGAAAATAGCCTCCCACTGGTTGCTGGACGAATCAAAAGCAACACAGCTGTCGTGTTTAGCACAAAAACCAGGGCCAACCAGGAAACTTCGTAGCTACCTGAATTGAGTGCACTAGCAATCCAAATTGGAACAAAAGCTATAGCTGGATAAACCCATTCGGTTGCTAAGCCATAGACCCCAGCTCCGTTTTCAACTTGATAGGCCCAGTATTCGTAGAGACTGAGGTCACCAAAAGAGATGGCGTCTGGAAATAGCTTGCTGGCGGTCAGTGCCCAAAGGTGCACCAGAAAAGAGGCAGCCACCAATGAACTCATTCTCAAAAAAGCGCGCTGATTCAGTCTGGTTCCCATGCCTGACAGGCTATCTAAGATAGGTGTAGTTGGCCTAAGGCCTATGAAGGGGCATCATGACAAGTCTGCAGAAGGCACGGTTTGCAGTCTTTGCCTACTTCACCATTGCTGGATCTGCAATGACTTTCTGGGCTGTGCACATTCCCTATGTTGAAAACAAGCTGGATATTCCTCATTCGACGATTGGTGCATTACTTCTTGTTCTCGGCGCGGGGGCTCTGTCTGCCAGTTTGATAGTTGGGCAGTTTATCGATCGAGTGGGTTCCAGAACTGCTACTTTCACTGCTGCTGTGTTTATGGGATTAATGCTCTTTTTTCCAGGGTTTGCTACAAGTGAGATTCTTCTGGGGCTTTCACTTTTTGGTTTGGGCTTTGGTATTGGCGCGACTGATATCTCCATGAACGCTCACGCTGTCGAAGTTGAAAAAGCGTATGGCAGACCGATTTTCTCTGCATTTCACGCGATGTGGTCTTTCGGTGGCCTGATTGGCGCCACACTAGGTGGACTCGCTCTAGCAAACAACTTTGAAATGCCCGTGACACTTGCGATCGCTGGAGTTGCGACACTAATTGTTGCTGTTTCAATGCGTAGCTGGTTGTTGCCTGATCAACCAAATCAACAGCGCGCCAATGAATCTAATCGAGCAGACAAAAAAGCAGAGAAGCAAGTATTGAACGCTGCAAACACGCAAAATCGAAAAGTTCTTGGATATGTTCTCTTCCTTGGGGCAATGGCTGGCGCAGCTGCCATTGCGGAAGGAACTGGTGTTGATTGGTCTGCTCTGCACCACGCAAGAATTTTAGGAACTACAGACGCTTACGCTTCCCTCGCTCTTGCGGTGTTTGCTGGTGCAATGGGAATTACCAGATTGGTGATTGATAAGTTGGTTGCGATTCGCGGCCGTATTTTTGTAATTCGCTATGGATCACTAGTATCTGCAGTTGGAACTAGCCTTGTCGTGATTTCTACCTCATCTCCGGTTGCACTTCTGGGATGGCTAATTGCAGGAGTTGGTATCGCGGGGGTAGTTCCGCAGCTATTTGCATACTCTGCTGAGGTTGGAGAAGAATCTCACGCTGGAAGGAACATGGCCAAGGTGGTTGGAATCGCATACGCTGGAATTCTCTCAGGGCCAGCCATTATCGGATTCTTGACAATAATTGTTCCGCTCAACATTGCTATTGGACTTGGCGTAGCACTGGGGCTGTTTACCGCCCTAGGTACTCTGTTGATTGAAAGAAGGAACCTAAATGCCAAAGCTCTTTGAATCAATCAAGCTTCGTGACCTCGAGGTCAAAAACCGTATCTGGATTTCCCCGATGTGTCAGTACTCCTGCGAGAACAAAGATGGCGTCCCTGGAAGTTGGCAGGAGGTGCACCTCACCTCTAGAGCTATCGGCGGTGCTGGCCTGATCATCGTCGAAGCATCGGCAGTTGCTCCGGAAGGAAGAATCACCCCATGGTGCACCGGAATCTGGAATGACGAGCAAGCTAAAGCTTGGAAGAAGATTGTTGAGCTAGCGCACAGCCATGGAGCCAAGATGGCCATGCAACTAGCCCATGCTGGGCGCAAAGCTTCTACTCACCGCGAGTCCTCCGGAGTGGGATCAATCTCAGTTTCTGAAGGCGGCTGGGAGACTATCTCATCGACCAATCAAGAATTTGGAGATTACGCCGCTCCGAGAAAAATTAGTGTTTCAGAAATTGCTAACTTAGTTGACGCGTTTGGCAAAGCGGCGAAGCGTTCAGTTGAGGCAGGTTTTGATGCTGTAGAGATTCACAGTGCACACGGATACCTATTGCATCAATTTCTTTCTCCGCTAAGTAACGACCGTGATGATCAGTACGGTGGATCTCTTGAGAATCGTGCACGCATGCTCATGGAAGTTGTAGCAGCTGTCAGAAAGTCAGTTCCAGAAACCATGCCGGTTTTTCTCAGACTTTCAGCAACCGATTACGCCGACGGTGGTTGGGATGAAGAACAAACTGCAACGGTTTCAAGTTGGGCTACTCAAGCAGGAGTAGACCTAATCGATGTTTCAAGTGGTGGAATCGTTACTGGTGTAAAGATTCCTTCTGGACCTGGTTACCAGGTTCCACTTGCTGAGTATGTTGCAGATCGAATTTCAGAGCCAGTAAGCGCAGTTGGTCAGATCACAGATGCTCACCAAGCAGAACAGATTTTGCAATCAGGAAAAGTAGATGTGATTTTGATTGCCAGGGCTTCTCTGAGAGATCCGTATTGGCCACTTAGAGCAGCAGCTGAATTAGGGGCGGATGTTCAATGGCCTGAGCAGTACTCCAGAGGTAAGTGGCCCGCCTAGGCCAAAGCCATTGCTTCTTAACGCCTCGTTTCTTGAGCCCTTGAGAGCGTAAGATATAGGTGTCATTCAAGCCAACCAAATAGGGAGTTTTTTCTGTGTCCGGTGAAGGATTGCAAGACGACTACGGAGCAAACTCGTGGTTAGTCGACGAAATGTACCAAAAATATCGTCAAAATCCTGACTCTGTAGACAAAGAATGGTGGCCCCTTCTTGAAAACTACAAACCCTCCGAAGCCTCAGCAACACCCTTAGCCCCAGTGGCTTCCGCGCCAGTAGCAGCTCCCCCACAAGTTTCTGACGCCACATCTTCCATTCCGGTAGTTGCCAAAACCACTCGCATTGAGGCCAAGCCTCAGCCAATCCCCGCTCAAGCTCCCGTTACCGAATCTATAAAAATCGTTACTGAAGGCTCTGCCGATCAAGAGCAGGATGTAGTTTCACCACTAAAGGGCATGGCAAAAACCATTGCCACCAACATGGATCTTTCGCTTCAGGTTCCAACCGCAACAAGTGTTAGGACTCTGCCTGCAAAGCTGATGATTGATAACCGCCTGGTAATTAACTCGCACCTTTCTCGCACCAGAGGCGGAAAGATTTCTTTCACGCACATAATCGGTTTTGCAATCATTCAGGCGTTGAAGAAGTTCCCTTCCCAGAATGTTTATTACGACATCGTGGACGAAAAGCCTGTTGTGGTTCAGCCGGCAAACGTGAACTTTGGTTTAGCCATCGACATTCCAAAACCAGATGGAACTAGAGCGCTGTTAGTTCCAAACATCAAACGCGCGCAGCGTTTGAATTTTGCTGAGTTCTTGGTCGCCTACGAAGATCTAGTTACCCGCGCGAGGTTGAACACCTTGACTGCGGGTGATTTCCAGGGCACTACTATTTCGCTCACTAATCCAGGTGGTATAGGTACTGTGCATTCAGTCCCAAGGCTAACCAAGAATCAAGGCTGCATTGTTGGTGCTGGTTCACTTGACTACCCGGCAGAATTCCAAGGCATGAGTGATGCCCAACTTGCAAAAATTGGAATCAGCAAAACCATAACTCTTACCTCCACATACGATCACCGTGTAATTCAAGGCGCTGGTAGCGGAGAGTTCCTAAAGATTGTTCACGGTTTGTTGCTGGGTGAAGAAGGTTTCTACGATCAGATTTTTGCTGACCTTCGAATTCCTTACGAACCTGTTCGTTGGGTTTCTGATTTTGAACGAGATGGTCTAGATGATCGTGAAAAAGCTACCCGAATCCAAGAGCTTATAAACGCCTATCGGGTACGTGGCCACCTGATGGCAGACACCGATCCACTGGAATACCGCCAGCGCACCCACCCTGACCTCGATGTTCTAAACCACGGTCTAAGCCTTTGGGATCTAGACCGCACCTTTAGAACTGCAGGCTTTAGTGGTCAGCAGAAGGCACAGTTTCGGGACATCCTCAAGATTCTTCGTGATTCCTACTGCCGCACAGTCGGTGTCGAATACATGCACATCCAAGACCCAGCCCAGCGCAAGTGGTTCCAGGAGAAATTGGAAACTTCCTACGCCAAGCCAACCCGTGAAGAGCAGCTTCGAATTCTTAGCAAGCTAAATGAAGCTGAAGCCTTTGAAACTTTCCTCCAAACCAAGTTTGTTGGTCAAAAGCGCTTCAGTCTCGAAGGTGGTGAAAGCACGATTGCTGCGTTGGATGAAATTCTCCAGTCAGCTGCGAATGCTGCCATCGATGAGGTCTGCATTGGAATGGCCCACCGTGGTCGTCTGAACGTTCTAACCAATATCGCCGGAAAAACTTACGGTCAAGTTTTCAAAGAGTTTGAAGGAAATACCGACACCAAAACCGTTCAAGGTTCGGGAGACGTGAAGTACCACTTGGGTACCGAAGGTGTTTTTGAAAGCCTAGAAGGCAACAAGGTGAAAGTATCTCTTGCTGCAAACCCATCTCACCTCGAAGCCGTGAACCCAGTTCTTGAAGGTGTCGTTCGAGCGAAGCTGGATCGACTAAACACTATTCAAAAAGGCGAGTTCCCTGTCATTCCCGTTTTGATTCATGGTGACGCAGCCTTTGCGGGCCAAGGTGTTGTTCCAGAAACATTGAACATGGCACAGCTTCGCGGATACAAAACCGGTGGAACCATCCACTTGGTAATCAATAACCAGGTTGGTTTCACCACTCCTCCTTCAGAATCAAGATCCACTGTTTACTCAACCGACTCTGCCAAAGCTATCCAGGCACCGATTTTCCACGTGAACGGTGACGATCCAGAGGCTGTGGTGCGCGTAGCCAAACTAGCTTTCGAGTTCCGCATGGAATTCAAAAACGATGTCGTTATTGACCTCATTTGCTACCGACGCAGAGGCCACAACGAGGGAGACGATCCTTCGATGACCCAGCCTCTGATGTACAACCTGATTGAAGCCAAGCGCTCAGTTAGAACCTTGTACCTAGAATCTCTAGTTGGTCGAGGGGACCTAACTCAGGGTGAATTCGAGGCAGCCAACTCTGATTTCCAGCAGCGCCTGGAGCAGGCTTTTGTTGATGTCCACGAAGCCATGGCCGCTCCAATTGAACTGATTCCAAGAAGAGTCGGTATTGGAACTACCGCCAGTGATGCTCCAGAACTTCTAAAGGCCACAGCTGTAGCCAAAGATGTTGTTGAGCTCATCGGAGATGCACACAGCAACACTCCTCCAGGCTTTACAGTCCACCCCAAGCTTCAGCAGCTTTTGACCAAGAGATTTGAGATGAGCCGCGAAGGCGGTATCGACTGGGGCTTTGGAGAATTACTTGCCCTGGGTTCCTTGGTTATGGATGGAGTTCCAGTTCGTATGGCAGGTCAAGACACCAGGCGAGGAACTTTCGTTCAACGCCACGCGGTATTCCACGACCGCGTCAACGGACAGGAATGGATTCCACTTCGCAACCTACGTGAAGGTCAGGCCAAGTTTTGGATCTACGACTCATTGTTGAGCGAGTACGCAGCTATGGGCTTTGAGTATGGGTATTCGATCGAAAACAAGGACGCTCTTGTTCTTTGGGAAGCTCAGTTTGGTGACTTTGTAAACGGAGCACAAACTATCGTGGACGAATTCATTTCCTCTGCTGAGCAAAAGTGGAACCAGCCATCAAGCTTGGTTCTCTTGTTGCCACACGGCTACGAGGGCCAGGGGCCAGATCACTCCTCCGCGCGAATTGAGAGATTCTTGCAGCTGTGTGCTGAGAACAACATGACTGTTGCTCAACCAAGCACTCCAGCATCACACTTCCACCTGCTCCGTCGTCAGGCATACACCAGGCCTAGAAGACCACTAATTGTTTTCACACCGAAGTCCATGTTGCGACTAAAAGCGGCATCATCCTCGGTTCAAGATTTCACTCAGGGCTCTTTCCAGCCAGTTATTCCAGACCAGCAGGGTCTAGATAACTCTGCAGTTCGCAGGGTTATCCTTTGCTCCGGCAAGGTTTACTGGGACCTAATGGCTGAGATTGAAAAACGCGGAGAACGAAGTGTGGCTGTTGTTCGTATCGAGCAGCTCTACCCAACTCCGGTTGACGAGATCAAGGCTACCTACGCTCAGTATCCAAATGCGCAGTTGTTCTGGGTTCAGGACGAGCCAGCCAACCAAGGACCTTGGACCTACGTTGGATTGTTCTTGCCTAAGTACATGGATGGCCAGGTCGCTACCCTTGTTTCTCGTCCAGCCAGTGCTTCTCCTGCCACCGGCTCAGCCAAGCGTCACGCCGTTGAGCAAGCAGATCTTATAACCAGGGCGCTAGCTTTCTAGAAAATGGAAAACACCGAGCGGTTAGATACTCGCATAGTCATTCTTGGCGATGAGACCACAACTGCCATAGGTGACGTGAAAGCCATGGGTTGGGTTGGAAGGGTTATCGCAAGAACCCCGGTAGAAGATCCCATCATCGATATCTATAACGTTCCCTCGCCTGGGGAGACCAGCGCAACGTTAGTTGAGCGTTGGAGTCAAGAAGTTCAACGTCGCTTCCGCCCAGAAACCGATAACCGACTTGTTATTGCTCTTGGTAATTCCGACGCCAGCGAAGGTATTTCGGTTTCTAGATCAAGACTGAATCTGGCAACCGTGATTGACGAAGCTCGCAGAAGTGACATTTCGGTTTTTGTTGTTGGCCCTCCCCCAAGTTTCAACAAGGCGCTAAATTATGAGATTGAGCACTTAGCCACCGGATGCGAGGATGTCTGTAATAGAAGAAGTGTTACATTCGTCGATTTTTTCCACCCACTGGTAGATCACGAGGGATATAACTTAGAGCTCGAGGCATCGGTAAGAAACATGCCTGGGCAAACCGGCTATGGATTGATGGCTTGGCTGGTACTGAACCGCGGCTGGTACCAGTGGCTAGGGCTTGAAGAATCTCAAGACTAGTGAGATTGAATATCCTTAATTCTTGCTAGAACTTTTTCAGCAAGTTTCTTTGGTGGCTCTTCATCGCATGAGCGCACAATCACTTGGTTTAGGTAAACCTCAAGGTCATATTCTTCCTCGCAGGAATCGCAGAGCGCCAAGTGGGTTGTGATGTCTTTTTGCTGATTGGGTAGCAACTCGTTATGCAGATACTCGTGGACCAGTGCTTTGGTCTCTTCACAGTTAAATTCTGCCATTAGCTCTGCTCCGTTTTTTGCGCTTGCTTGTCTGGTGATAAGTATCCTTGCTCGATAGCGTATTCAGCAAGCAGGGTGCGTAAAAGCTTTTTGCCTCGGTGTAGTCGACTCATTACTGTACCGACGGGGGTGCCCATGATTTCTGCAATCTCGGAGTAGGGCAAGCCATCCACAACCGCGTAGTAAACCACCATGCGAAATTCTTCCGGAATGGCCATAAGGCTGTTTCGAATGATGTCGGCTGGAAGGTGATCGAGTGCCTCCAGTTCGGCTGAGCGTGTTGTGGTAGCGGTAACCGATTGCGCGTTGCCGAGCTGCCAATCCTCTAATTCTTCTAAGCCGCCACGAGAGGGGTCTTTTTGCTGCTTGTTGTACTTATTGATGTGGGTGTTGGTCATGATTCGATAAAGCCAAGCTTTTAAGTTCGTACCTTGCTGATATTGACCCCAGGCCACGAAAGCTTTGGCCATAGCCTCTTGCACTAGATCTTCGGCATCGGAAGGGTTTCTGGTCCAGCGCAATGCTGCACCGTATAGCTGAGGCATAAGAGGTAGTGCCTGTTGCTCAAAGTCTCTGATTTTCAGCTCTGAGTCTGTGTTTTTTGAGCTGGCCATAGCCTCAGAGTCTACCAATTGAGCCTCCTCGCAAAAGCTGGTGCTAACCATGGCCTAGGTCCTTCAGGTTGATAACTGATACTTTTAAAACCAATGACTGACAAAAGCTATTCCCGTCCATGGGCCGCGCCATTGGCGAAATCAGCAATCTCGGCTCAGATCAGCATCCCAGGCTCTAAATCCCTGACTAACCGTGAGTTGGTGCTTTCAGCTCTGGCTTCGGGTCCAAGTGAAATCCTGAACCCCTTGGAATCTAGAGATTCCAGCCTCATGATCGAAGCCCTTAGGCAACTGGGGTCAGAAATTGAATCAACTCCGAATTCGCTCCGAATTACACCAAGGCCAATTTCTGGCCCAGCTCAGATTGATTGTGGGCTTGCCGGAACAGTTATGCGCTTTGTTCCTGCAGTTGCAGCTCTTGCAGAGGGTGAAATCTCTTTCGATGGAGATGTTGCCGCAAGGTCAAGGCCAATGAAAACTACCGTTGACTCGCTTCGTGCCCTAGGTGTGGAAGTTTCTGGCTCTGGCTTGCCATTTACGATTCATGGCACCGGTGAAGTTTTGGGTGGTGAGTTATCTATCGATGCTTCGGAATCTTCGCAGTTTGTCTCAGGCTTACTGCTAGTTGCCGCTCGATTCAAAGATGGACTCACTTTGAATCACACTGGAAAGACTCTTCCTTCTCTGCCGCACATAGACATGACTATTGACACCCTCGCCAAGCGAGGAGTAAAGGTATCAAAACTTAGCGACACTTCCTGGCGAATTGAGCCAGGAGAAATCTCTGGTCGAACCGTAGAGATTGAACCAGACCTATCAAACGCTGGACCGTTTATGGCCGCTGCACTAGTTGCCAGCGGAACGGTAACTGTAGAGAACTGGCCCACTAGCACCACTCAGGTTGGTAATGACTTTATTAGCTTGCTCACACTCATGGGCGGCCAAGTCTCTCGAACCGGAACCGGGATGCGCGTTACTGGAACTGGTGAGATAAACGGCATCGAGATTGACTTGTCTTCTGCCGGTGAGCTCACTCCAGTAATTGCAGCTCTGGCAGCGCTCGCAAAATCTAAATCGGTAATTTCTGGCGTGGCTCACCTTAGAGGTCACGAAACCAATCGACTAAAAGCTCTGGTCGATGAGATTAACTCCATCGGAGGCAGGGCAAGCGAGACTGCAGATGGGCTAATAATTGAACCTGCCGATCTTCGAGGTGGCCTTTGGAAAACCTATGGCGATCACCGAATGGCTACCGCTGGAGCCATCATTGGGCTTCGCGTTCCAGACATCGAGATCGAGGACATCACGGTAACTTCCAAGACCATGCCCGGCTTTGAGTTGCTGTGGAGCAAGATGCTTGGGGCTACTAGTTGAGTTGGCTTTATGAACCAGAGCCAGGAGCTCACGACTTAGACGAGTCTGATTTCAAGGCTCGCCCAAACCCCAAGGGCAACAAGCCAAGAACCAAGATAAGACCGGATCACTCGGGTGCAGCCTTAGGGATGCTTATTGGAATCGATAAGAATCGCTATCAAGTTTTGCTCCAAGAAGGTAACTACCAAGTCAACGCAACTTTGGCCAAGGAGCTTAGAAACAATGGCCCGGCGGTTGGGGACATTGTTTCCCTCGCTGGAGATACCTCCTCAGATGACGGTGCACTTTCTCGAATTGTTCGAATCGAACCAAGAACAACTTTGCTTCGGCGAAGTGCTGACGATTCGGATCAGGTTGAACGAGTGATTGTTGCAAATGCAACTCAGCTAATGATCGTGATTGCTGCTGCTAATCCAGAGCCAAGAACCCGATTAGTTGATCGCTATCTGGCTGCCGCATATGATGCAGGGCTAAAGCCAATAATTTGCGTCACAAAAACTGATCTTGCTGATCCTTCCGAGTTTCTAGAAAACTTCCAAGGTCTAAGTATTCCCATTATTAGAACCCGGTCGGATACTTTTCAATTGAGCGAAGTGGTGGATATTTTGGCTGGTCAAACAACTGTGCTGGTGGGTCACTCCGGTGTTGGTAAATCAACTTTGGTAAACGCGTTATCTCCCGATGCCAATCGCGCAGTTGGAAGTGTGAACGCGGTTACCGGTCGCGGTCGTCAAACTTCTACTTCTGTTCGGGCCATAGCACTCGATGATGGCTGGATTATTGATACCCCGGGAATTCGCTCCTTTGGACTTGGGCATATCGATCCCAAAAACTTACTGCGGTCCTTCGAAGATCTTTGGGAAACTATTGCCTCCTGCCCCAGAGGTTGCAGCCATCTCATTGACTCACCTGATTGCGCCCTCGATGAGGCAGTTGCCGCAGGCGTGCTTGGGCCTCAAGGCGCCAGCCGGGTGGATTCTCTTCGAAGGCTGATGACTTCGCTAAGTTAGAAGTTCACCCCGATTCTGGAGAATAACCTCTTGCCCAAGATAAAGCCCCTGCACGGCAGAGTCCTTGCCCTGGTGGGCCTTTTATTGGTGGCGCTAAACCTTCGCACCGTAGTTTCCTCGTTATCGCCGATCATTCCCTTTATTCGCGAGGACCTTGAGCTTTCGACCTTGGCGGTGTCCTTCTTGGGAATGCTCCCACCCCTTGGCTTTGCCTTAAGTGGTCTTTTGGCGCCAATGCTCACTCGACGAATTGGCTTGGAAGCTGCTTTGCTCGTGCTGCTTCTCATAATTGTTTTGGGAAACCTGGTTCGGGCTTTTTCTGGAGACTGGTCGCTCCTTAGCGTTGGAACATTTGTTGCCATTGTTGGAATGGGTATGGGAAACGTTTTGCTGCCGGTTGTGGTGAGAAAGTACTTCCCAGATCGAATCGGTTCGATGACCGCTCTTTATCTAACTATTGTTTCCATTAGTGCTCTGGCCCCACCACTTATTGCTGTTCCGGTAGCCCAGGAATTTGGTTGGAGGTTGGCGCTTGGTCAGTGGGCGATCGTTGGAGCAATTGCCATGATTCCTTGGATCTTTGCTTTGCGCTCCAACAAAATTGAAGAACCAGTAGTTACGCAGACGCTGACCATTCCAGTTAGCGTTCGACACATAAAGATTTGGAAATCTCCAACCGCTGTTTCAATGGTCGTAATCTTTGCGGTGTCGTCGTTGAATGGCTACGCCGCCTTTGCTTGGCTGCCCCAGATACTCATCGACGAATCTGGCTCCACACTTCTTGAAGCCGGAATACTTTTATCGGTGTATGCCGGAATGGGAATGCCAGCTGCGTTATTGATGCCAAGGCTGGCAGTTAGATTCCCAAATCAAGCACCACTTATTTACCTAAGTGGGGTCTTGTTCTTTACCGGTTACGCGGGGCTTATTTTCTTGCCTGGAAACCTCTCTTGGATATGGGTAGTGCTTATTGGTCTTGGACCGATTCTGTTTCCCTTGAACTTGGCACTTTTCAACATTCGATCCAGGTCCCAAGAAACGCTCCTTCGAATCTCCGGATTTGCCCAGGGCTTTGGTTACCTAGCCGCCGCCCTAGGGCCGCTGGTGCTTGGTGTGCTGCACGAGCTCACTGGCAGCTGGACCAGCTCGCTGTGGTTTCTCTTCCTAACCGCTATTCCGGCTATTTTTGCCGGACGGGTCATAGCAAGGCAAAACACCATTGATCAGGAGCTAGAGCTTAGAAGCTAGGCTTTGGAAGGCCAGAAAGCCTAGTTTTAGAAGAAAGTGGCCATTATCGGGCATAAGTTGCCGGCTTTGCTGGTTGACCCTGTCTGTTGCCAGTAAGACAAACGAAAGGTAAGGCTCTTGAAGATCTATGACGACATAACCCAGGTGTTTGGAAACACTCCCTTGGTTCGACTCAACAAAATCATGGATGGCGCAGGAGCCGAAGTCCTAGCGAAACTTGAGTTCTACAACCCAACTTCCACCGTGAAGGACCGCCTAGGTATCGCGATCATCGATGCGGCAGAGCGCTCTGGTCAGCTCAAGCCAGGCGACACAATTGTTGAGGCAACAAGCGGTAACACTGGAATCGCAATCGCAATGGTTGCTGCAGCCCGTGGCTACAAAGCCATTTTGACCATGCCTGAATCTGTGAGCCTTGAGCGTAGAACTCTACTTCGCGCGTTTGGTGCAACCTTGATACTTACCCCTGGAACCGAAGGTATGACCGGTGCAGTTAGCAAATCAGAAGAGATCGGTAAAGAAACTGGAGCTGTTCTAGTTCGCCAGTTTGAAAACGAGGCTAACCCAGAAATTCACCGCAAGACTACCGCGATGGAAATCTGGAACGACACCGACGGTGAAGTTGCCGCTTTGGTGTCTGGCGTTGGAACTGGTGGAACAATTACTGGAACCGGTCAAAGGCTAAAAGAACTAAACCCAAACATCAAAGTTTTTGCAGTTGAGCCTGCAGCTTCACCTCTTCTAACTGGAGGTGTTGCAGGATCTCATCCGCTGCAGGGAATTGGTGCCAACTTCATTCCACCGATTCTTGACCGAAGCGTTTACGACGAGGTGATTGATGTCCCAAGCGAAGAAGCCATCAAGTATGCAAGACGTGCTGGAACAGAGGAAGGAATTCTTGCTGGGCTTTCTTCGGGAGCCGCCCTTTGGGCAGCTGCCCAGGTGGCCAAGCGCGAAGAGTTTAGGGGCAAGAAAGTTGTAGTTATCATTCCTTCCTTCGGTGAGCGTTACCTCTCTACTGTTTTATATGCCGACCTAAAGGAAGAAAAGTAAAAGTTGTCCATTAAAGAAGATCTGCAAGCAGGTATCGATCGCGATCCAGCAACCTCGAGTCGGCTAGAGCTATTTCTAACCTCTCCTGGTTTGCACGCTATTTGGATGCATCGCGTGGCAAACAAGATCTGGAAACTAAAGCTTCGAATCCCAGCAAGAATGTTCTCCAACTGGGCCAAGTTTCTAACCGGAATTGAGATCCACCCAGGAG
>NZ_JBIILG010000030.1:0-13487 GCF_044232805.1 Rhodoluna sp. | reverse complement strand
ATGGACTCAGGAGATTTGGAAAAGGAAAAGGGAATCACAATCCTTGCCAAGAACACCGCAATTAGTTACTCGGGTAAAGCAGCTGAAGGCAAGACAATAACCATCAACGTTATTGACACCCCAGGCCACGCTGACTTCGGTGGCGAAGTTGAGCGTGGACTTTCGATGGTTGATGGAGTTGTTTTGCTGGTTGACGCCAGCGAGGGACCATTGCCACAAACTCGCTTTGTTCTTCGTAAGGCTCTTGAGGCTAACCTTCCAGTTATCTTGCTTCTTAATAAAACCGACAGACCAGATGCTCGCATCGACGAGGTTGTTGAGGAAACGCATGACCTCCTATTGGGTCTAGCTTCAGACCTTGCCGACGAGGTTCCTGAACTCGACATCGACGCAATTTTGGATCTTCCGGTTATTTACGCATCAGGCAGAGCCGGAGCTGCTTCATTAAACAAACCCGAAAACGGAACCATGCCAGACAATGCGGATTTAGAGCCACTGTTTGGCGCAATCATGAAATACATTCCTGCGCCAAAATACGACCCCGATGCTCCACTGCAAGCCCACGTTACAAACCTTGACGCCTCACCGTTTCTTGGCCGTCTTGCTTTGCTTCGAATTTTCAACGGAACCATCAAAAAGGGTCAGCAGGTTGCTTGGGTAAGACAAAACGGCGAAACTCAGACCGTAAAAATTACTGAGCTTTTGATTACTAAGGCCCTGGAGCGTTTCCCAACCGAATCCGCGGGCCCAGGAGACATCGTTGCGGTTGCCGGAATTGAAGAGATCACCATCGGTGAAACACTTGCCGACCCAGACGATATAAGACCGCTTCCACTAATCGCGATCGATGACCCCGCTATCTCTATGACCATTGGAATTAACACCTCTCCTATGGCGGGAAGAGTCAAAGGTGCCAAAGTCACCGCTCGTTTGGTCAAGGACCGCCTAGACCGCGAACTTATTGGAAACGTTTCTATCAAGGTCATCGCAACCGACCGTCCGGATGCTTGGGAAGTCCAAGGTCGAGGAGAGCTTGCCCTAGCCATCTTGGTTGAGCAGATGAGACGCGAAGGCTACGAGCTCACAGTTGGTAAGCCGCAAGTTGTTACCAAGAAGATCGACGGAAAGCTAAATGAGCCCGTTGAAGACCTAACAATCGATGTGCCTGAAGAGTTTTTGGGTTCAATCACTCAGCTGTTGGCATCTCGCAAGGGTCGTATGAAGAACATGACTAACAAGGGAACCGGCTGGGTTCGTATGGAGTTTATGGTCCCTTCTCGCGGTCTAATTGGTTTCCGAACCGAGTTTCTTACAACCACACGTGGAACCGGAATCGCAAATGCTATTTCCGCAGGCTACGAGCCATGGTTTGGTGAGATTGTCACACGTACTAACGGCTCGCTAGTAGCAGACCGCCAGGGAGCTGTTACCCCGTTCGCTCTAATCGGATTGCAAGATCGAGGAAGTTTTTTTGTCGAACCAACTGAGGAAGTGTACGCCGGACAGGTCGTTGGCGAAAACGCTAGAGCGGACGACATGGAAGTAAACATCACCAAGGAAAAAAAGCTCACCAACATGAGAGCGTCTTCCAGTGAGGAATTTGAGAAACTGACACCACCGAGAAAGCTCTCTCTCGAGGAGTGTTTGGAATTCGCTCGTGAGGACGAGTGTGTTGAGGTAACTCCCGAAGGCACCAGGATTCGCAAGGTTGAACTAGACCCTAACCTGCGCGCCAGAGCCGCTTCAGCAAGAAAACGAGCTAGCGAGAGCTAAACCATTTAGAGTTATTGCTATGGCTAAAACGTCGTTCAACGCTAAACGGGTGCTGCTAGTTCACGCTCACCCAGACGATGAGTCAATCTTTACCGCTCACGTGATTGCTAATCGCGTTGAAGCGGGTGCGAAGGTAATGGTTTTGACCCTTACTCGCGGAGAACGTGGTCGGGTCAAGCTCGATGATCTAAAGCCGCTCGAATCTGATCTTGCTGCCATGGGTGCGTTTAGATCCAACGAGCTTAGAAATGCCTTGTCTGCTCTTGGTAATGTTCAGCATAAATTTGCTGGAAGCAGAAAATACCTCGACTCAGGAATGAGACTTAGCACTTTTGGAAGAGCTGTAAAGGCAAAAACTACCGATGAGATGTCACTTTCTTCAGTTTCGACAGCAGTAATTTCTGATGACATTTATCAGACGCTAACCGCATTCAAGCCAGATGCCGTCATTACCTACAACCGCAAGGGTGGGTTTGGCCACCCAGATCACAAGAAGGCTCACGAGGCAACCGCGATGGCGCTGCGTCGATTTGCAAGGTCCACAAGAGGCAGGGCGCCACAATTTTGGGTTATTGCTGAACCTGGTGAGCGATTCAGCGTTGAAGTCGGTGGCCCAAAAACTGCGGCCAAAAAGAAGTTGGCGCTGGAGCAGCACGCGAGCCAGGTGTCAATTGGCAAGGAAACTTTCTCCCTGGTCCCGGGTAGAGACATTCGATATGACAAACCAGAGAGGCTACGAATGACATCGACTAAGCCTTGGCTTTGGCTGAAGCCACTGTTCCTGGGTCTTTGGGCTCTTCCGCTTGGAATTCTGCTTGGATTTGCTGGAACCCTGCTTCACTCAGTTACCGCATCGGACGAGTCGGCCACACCTCTTGGGTTAGTAGTTGCCCTAGTGATGACTTTCTCGTTGGCGGTTGCTCTTCGATTGCTTCGAAACTCCAGGGGCGCTTTATACCTAATGAGTTTTACGCTTGCCGGAACTGTTTTTTGGCTTTCTAGACCCACCGCTGCTGGCGATGCACTTATTCTGGACAACCAAGCTGGAAACATATGGGTATATGGGTCGCTCATCATCTGCGCCGTTGTGATCTTGTTTCCAAAACTTAGACCCGGGGCATGGGGTAAGAAATCTTCCGGCCATCGATAGGTAATATGGTCCTAGGAGGATCTCCCCAATGACTTATGTAATTGCACTTCCATGCGTTGACCTTAAAGACAAGGCATGCATCGAAGAATGCCCAGTGGATTGCATCTACGAGGGTGACCGCATGCTTTACATTCACCCTGATGAGTGTGTGGACTGTGGAGCTTGCGAACCAGTTTGCCCGGTTGAAGCGATTTACTATGAAGATGATGTTCCTGAGCAGTGGGCTGATTACTACCGCGCCAACGTCGACTTTTTTGAAACCATCGGTTCCCCTGGAGGAGCTGCGAAAGTTGGTCCAATCCCTGGGGACCACCCGCTAGTTGCTGCTTTGCCACCACAAGCTCAACAGGACTAAGTGTTTACCGGGCTGCCAGATTACCCCTGGAAATCACTAAAGCCATACGCGGAAAAAGCTGCCCAGCACCAAGATGGTGCAATCGATTTATCTGTTGGATCGCCAATTGATCCAACTCCAGACTCAGTTCAACAAGCCCTCAAGAAGTTTTCAAATTCTCCCGGCTATCCATCAACAGCCGGCACGGCAGAGTTTCGCAAAGCGGTAGTTGAGTGGTTTGCCAGAAGAAGACAAGTACCGGGTCTAGATCCCGATCAAGTGATGCCATCCATTGGATCCAAAGAGCTAATTAGCTGGCTCCCCACTTTCTTAGGCATTGGCCCAGGCGATGTTGTGGTCCAACCAAAAGTTGCGTACACCGCTTACGCGGTGGGCGCAGCGCTATCGGGAGCCACGCTCATTTCTGAAGACGATCCAGAAAAATGGCCTACCAACACCAAGCTGGTCTGGATTAACTCTCCAGGTAATCCAGATGGAAAAGTTTTGGATGTTGCAGGTTTTGCGAAGGCGGTTGCCAGATCCCGGGAGCTAGGAGCGCTACTTGCTTCCGATGAGTGCTACGCCGAACTTGGCTGGAGTGATCCGTGGAACAAGGAAGTCATTCCAAGCGTTTTGGACCCTAGAGTTTGTGGCGGAAGTCACGAGGGAATATTGTGCCTGTACTCACTTTCCAAGCAGTCCAACATGGCAGGCTATAGAGCTGCGTTCGCAGTTGGCTCGAAAGATCTAATTAGAGACTTGGTGAATCTTAGGATGCACACCGGAATGATTATGCCTTTTCCAACCCAGCAGGCGGTGATCGCTGCGCTGGGGGACAGCGCACACGTGGCTACCGAGAAAGCGATTTATTCCAAGAGACGAGAGACTTTGCTAGCTGCGGTGAAAGCATATGGTTTTGAGGTAACTGACAGTGAGGCGGGTTTGTATCTTTGGGCCACCTTGGGTCAAGACTGCTGGAGCACGGTGGATCAGATGGCGCAGCTTGGGATTGTTGTGGTGCCAGGTAGCTTCTATGGTGAGCACGCAACCAAGCACGTTCGATTCTCGCTCACGGCAACCGATAGCGACATTAGTAGGGCTGCTTTGAGACTCCAAAATGGCTTAGGCTAGAGCCTGAGATTTTGATTCCCAAGGAGCGCTTTGCCTGACAACGAAAAAGTAGTTATCAGCTACAAGGACAAGACCCTCGAGCTTCCAGTTGTTGAAGCAACCGCGGGCTCCAGCGCCATGGACATTAGCAAGCTTCACTCAACCCTAGGCCTGCACACTTACGACCAAGGATTTGTCAACACAGCTTCGACTAAATCAGCAATCACCTTTATTGACGGTGAAGCTGGAATTTTGCGCTACCGCGGTTACGCAATCGAGCAGCTTGCAGAAAAGAAGAGCTTTTTAGAAGTAAGTCACTTGTTGATTTATGGAGAGCTGCCAACTAAGCCGGAGCTTGAATCATTTGATCACAGCATTAGAAGACACACTCTGATCCACGAGGACCTCAAGTCTTTCTTTGACGCATTTCCACAAAACGCCCATCCGATGTCGGTTCTCGCAGCGGGGGTTTCAGCGCTATCAACTTTCTACCAGGATTCACTAGACCCAAGAGACCCAGAGCAAGTTGAACTTTCAACCAGAAGATTGCTTGCCAAGCTTCCAGTGTTGGCAGCTTATGCCTATAAGACCAGCCTTGGTCAGGCGCTCTTGTATCCAGATAACTCACTGTCAACGGTAGAAAACTTCCTGCGCTTGACCTTCGGAACAATGGCAGAGGATTACGTTCAGAACCCGATTGTGACAAGAGCACTTGAGACCTTGCTAATACTTCACGCTGACCACGAGCAGAACTGTTCGACTTCTACAGTTCGCCTAGTTGGCTCAGCGCAGGCTAACTTGTTTGCATCTGTTTCTTCTGGAATAAACGCGCTCTTTGGTCCATTGCATGGTGGGGCAAACGAGGCCGTTTTGGACATGCTTACTCAGATCAGAGACTCTGGGCAGAGCGTGCAGCAGTTTGTTGATCGAGTCAAGAACAAAGAAGATGGAAGTAGGCTCATGGGCTTCGGTCACCGAATCTATAAAAACTTTGACCCTAGAGCCACCATCATTAAGGCAACCGCAGATAAGGTGCTTGGAGAACTCGGAATTCAGGATCCGCTTCTAGATATTGCAAAAGAGCTTGAGGCAACAGCCCTTGCTGATCCGTATTTTGCAGAGCGCAAGCTTTACCCGAACGTTGATTTCTACACCGGAGTGATTTACAAGGCGCTTGGCTTCCCAGCTCCAATGTTTACAGCCCTGTTTGCGATGGGAAGATTGCCAGGTTGGATCGCACACTGGCGCGAAATGATGGAAGATTCGAGCAATCGAATTGGAAGACCTCAGCAGGTCTACCTTGGAAAAGGCGAAAGAAGCTTCTAAGCCGGCTTTAGCCAGTAAACAACTGTGTCGCCGAAGCTCTTCTGCTCCGCGAGCTCGTATCCGGTAATTGCAAAAGCATCCACTCTAGAAGATCGCTCTACAAGAACCCAGGCCTTATCTGAAACCAAAACCCGCAGTGACTCAAGACATTTTTCTACTTCTTGATTAGTCAGCTCGTATGGCGGGTCAATAAAGACCAAATCAAATGAACCATTGCTTGCTTCCAGAAACTTTTGGACCGGTTGGATTTGAACCTTAGCCGAAACTTCTTGACCCTCATCGCTCAAAGCGTCCTGAACAGTTCTGGCGTTCTTGATGCAAACCGCAGCAGCCATCTTGTTGCTTTCGACTAGCACGGTAGCAACCGCACCTCTTGATAAGGCCTCTAGACCCAGCGCCCCGGTTCCCGCATAGAGATCTAAAACCTTGCTTCCAGCTAGGGCACCCTTTGATTCAAGCGAGCTAAAAATGCTCTCTCGGATTCGATCTGCTGTTGGTCTAGTGCTCTTTGCTGGAGAAGCGAGCTTTCTAGAGCCAACTAGGCCCCCAATAATTCTTGTCATGATTGTCAAAGCCTAACGGCTTTTGGCAACTCTCTCGTAGAAGATTGAAGCATGCTGCTTCCAACCACTTCACTCGATCGAGTATTGGGTGACAAAACAGCCAAGAGCTTTGCAAAAAACCTAGGACTAGTAACAGTTGCTGACTTACTGCAGCACTATCCACGAAGATATTCATCTAGGGGAGAGCTCACTCCAATTACCAACCTGCCAGTTGGCGAGAGCGTATCTATAGTGGCTGAGGTAGTGGACGCCAGGGAGAGAAGAACCAAGGGTCGAGTAAGTCACATTCTTGAAGTGCGAATCACAGATGGCAGTGGATTCTTGTCTTTGACTTTTTTCAACCAGGCCTGGCGTCAAAAGAACTTACTACCTGGAACAAGGGGGCTTTTTGCCGGCAAGATCGGTGAATATCAGGGCAAGCTTCAGTTAGCTCACCCAGACTACGAGCTCTTTTTGGATGAAGTCAGTCAGTTTGACGCTAAGGCTTGGGCAGATAAGCCGATACCTATCTATCCAGCTTCAGCCAGCGTTACGACCTGGATGATTCAAAAAGCTTTGGGCATTGTTCTAGACACCTTAGAAGAAATAGAAGATGAAGTCCCAGAGAAGATAGCCAAAAAGCACAAACTAATGAGCCTGAATCAAGCCTTTGAGAAAATTCACCGCCCAGAAACCAAACCCGATTGGTCTTCGGCTACTAAGACTCTTTCTTATCACGAGGCTTTCTTGCTGCAGGCTAATTTGATTGCTCGCAAGATAGCCAACGAAAAATCTCCAGCTACCATCAGATCGGGTGGGGCAAATGGATTCCTCACTACCTTTGATAGCGCTCTTCCCTTCAATTTAACCAAGGGGCAACAAAGCGTCGGTGAAGAGATCTCTTTGGACCTTGCAAAAAGCTATCCGATGAACAGGTTGCTTCAAGGTGAGGTTGGATCGGGAAAGACCCTGGTGGCATTAAGGGCGATGCTTGCAGTAGCCGATACCGAAGGTCAATCAGCACTGCTTGCCCCAACCGAGGTTTTGGCGTCGCAGCACTTTAGATCAATCTCCAAAAGCCTCGGAGAGGAGCTTTCCAAAAAAGTTGGGCTAACTCTTTTGACAGGCCAACTCTCAACAGCGGATCGCAAAAAAGCAATGCTGCAGGTTGTCTCGGGGGCATCAAAAATTGTTATTGGAACCCATGCGCTGTTTTCCGAAAAAGTGGAGTTCTATGACCTGGGTCTTGTTGTAATCGACGAGCAGCACAGATTTGGTGTTGAGCAGAGAGAGAAACTGCGCCTCAAAGGAAAACTCTCTCCTCACGTATTGACCATGACGGCAACGCCAATACCTAGAACCTTGGCGGTGACTGTCTTCGGGGACATGGCGGTTTCCTCACTTACGGAACTTCCTGCAGGTCGAAAAGAGATTGACTCTCACGTTGTTCGGGCCGGGGATAAGAATCTGGTTTCTAGGGTGTGGGAGAGAGTTGCCGAGGAGGTTGCCAAAGGACATCAAGTGTTTGTGGTTTGTCCAAAAATTGACGAATCCGACAAGGAACACTCCGGGGCATCGGTTGAGACCACCACTACTCAATTGCGCAAAAACCCAAATCTTGCTTCACTTCGAATCGACACCCTGCACGGTCGCATGGACCCAGAGCACAAGTCAGAAGTAATGGCAAAGTTTCTCAACAAAGAAATTGATGTTTTGGTAGCGACCACGGTAATAGAGGTTGGTGTGGATGTTCCAAACGCAACCGTGATGGTGATCTTGGATGCCGATAACTTTGGCATCTCCCAGCTACATCAGCTGCGTGGCCGAGTGGGAAGAGGCCAGGCCAAAGGACTTTGTCTGTTGCTTACCGGTGCCGAAGATGGCTCCATAGCTTTGCAAAGAATCGAAGCTGTTGCAGCAGAAAGCGATGGCTTCAAGCTCAGTGAGATTGATTTGGAGCTTCGGCGTGAGGGAGACGTATTAGGAGCAAGTCAATCCGGAGGTCGCTCTAGCTTGCGCCTGCTGCAGGTGATTCGGGACGCAGCATTGATTCAAAAGGTCCGGGTTGAGGTGGAAGAGCTCTTCGAGGCAGATCCGGGCCTAGAGTCACTACCGAATCTGCGCCTGGCTATTGAGGAAATGAACGCTATAGAAAACTTGTCTAAAGGGTGAGCTAATTAGTTTGCTAACCTTGGATCTATGCCCACTCTCGCGGTCTACCCAGGATCTTTCGACCCAATAACTCTGGGGCACGTAGACATCATCGAGCGGTGCTCCAATATTGTCGATGAACTGCACGTTTTAGTGGTTCACAACCCTGAAAAGTCACCCATGTTTTCGAGTGCCAAGAGAATCGGACTGATTCAAGACTCTTTGAAAGAAGCTGGTGTAACTAGCTCAAAGATAAAGGTGACTGAGCTTTCTTCTGGGCTACTGGTTGACTACATTCGCAAAGTCGACGCGAAGCTTCTAATCAAGGGATTTCGAAACAATGTTGATCTCGATTACGAACTACCCATGGCCAAGGTCAATAGGGACCTAAGCGGCATCGAAACAATATTTATCTCGGCTGATCCTCAGTATGGATTAGTGGCGTCTTCACTGGTTCGTGAGGTGGCCTCCCTTGGTGGCCCAGTTCAAAACTATGTTTCAGCGGCGGTGGCTAAGGCTTTATTGGAGCAAAACTGATGAGCAAGTTTGACATTCCGGTTCACGAACTTACTCGCAGACCAGGCCACACCAGCTCGCTTGAACTAGCTATTGATCTAGATGATGCAATGGGTCAGGGAGCTGCGACGGTGCCTGCCGGAGCGAAAATTGAAGTTGACTTGAGACTGGAATCTATCCACGAGGGCGTTTTGGCCACCGGAGAAGTCTTCACTAAGGCAACATCCCTTTGTTCTAGGTGCCTAGAACCCCTTGAGCTAGCGGTCGAGGTGGATTTCCAAGAGCTTTTCGCCTATTCTTTAGAGCAGGAAGAAGATTTCCTGATTCAAGACGAGAAAATCAACCTTGAGCAGGCAATCACGGATTCTGTAGTTTTATCACTTCCGTTCAAACCTGTTTGTAGCGAAGACTGTCTTGGTCTGTGCTCCGAGTGTGGCTTGAACTTTTCTCAGGATCCAAACCACGTTCACGAAGCGAGTATTGATTCTCGCTGGAGTGGATTAGAAAGCTTTAGGAAAGAGTAGGAAATGCCAGTACCAAAAAGACGCATGTCGCGTTCAAACACTAGAGCTCGTCGCTCACAGTGGAAGGCCGCTCCAATCACTCTGGTCAAGACAGTTGAAAACGGTAAGACCGTATACAGCCTCCCTCACCGCGCGAAGCTAGTTGAGGACTCAAACGGAACTGCACTGTTCATGGAGTACAAGGGCCGCAAGGTCGCTGACGCTTAACCCATGAACCTGGATGCGCTGGGTAAATCCCTTGGCGTGGAAATCGAACCGCAACTTCTCGCCCTCGCCCTTACTCACCGTTCCTATTCATACGAAAACGGTCGAGGCCCAAACAATGAACGCTTGGAGTTTCTAGGCGACGCAATTCTTGGATTTTTAGTTACTTCACACATTCACGATCACTTCTCCGATATGGATGAAGGAAATCTAACCAAACTCAAAAACGCTGTTGTCTCAGCCCCCGCTCTTGCCCAAGCGGCTAGCTCGATCAATCTTGGTGAATACCTGCTTCTTGGCAAAGGCGAAATTCAAACCGGCGGTCGCGAGAAGATGAATCTATTGGCAGACACCTTCGAGGCTGTGCTTGGGGCAGCTTATGTTTCCAAGGGTCTTGAAGCGGCAAAGACAATTGTTGATCAACACATTATTCCCTTGCTTGATAGTGCAGAAGATCTGCTTCTTTCGGCAGATCCAAAGACTACTCTCCTGGAGAGCATCCAGCAGAAAGGCAAATCTGCTCCAGTTTATCAAACTACTCATGAAGGTCCAGATCACGACCGCACCTTCTTCGCCAACTTGATAATTGACGGCATCGTCGTGGCTTCAGCTTCAGGAAGATCAAGAAAACAAGCTGAAACAAACGCTGCCATCAAGGCACTATCTGGCTCAACTGGAGAATAAGTGCCCGAGCTTCCCGAGGTCGAAACTGTCCGCGCTGGTCTTGCAAAATCCATAACTAGCGGAACCGTTACCTCGGTCAAAATCCATGAAGCCAGGTCGCTAAAGCGCCACCTAAGTGGCGCTAACGACTTCACCAAGAAACTAGTTGGCAGGCAAGTTCTCGATGTAGTGAGGCGCGGAAAGTTTCTTTGGATGCCGCTGTCGGGGGATTCAACTGCCTTGGTAGGCCACCTCGGCATGAGTGGTCAGATGTTGATAAGAAGCCCGGAATTTCCAGAAGACAAGCTCAATCGGGTAACTATTTCTTTTGAAACCAAAGGCAATAAGCCGCTCGAGCTTCGCTTTGTCGATCAGCGAATCTTTGGGTCTTTAGCAATCGACCCTTTGGTTGCAACGCTTGATGGCAAACAGGGTGGTTTTAGCGCTGGGAAGAATAAGAACAAGCCATGGCAGAACCTGATTTCTAGCTCCGCTTCTCATATCGCTAGGGACCCGCTGGATGAGCTTTTCGATGCCGATCAAGTTATTCAAAGACTTCGAGTCAAGAAAACCGGAATCAAGCGAGCTTTGCTGGATCAGAACCTAATTAGTGGAATAGGTAACATTTACGCGGATGAGTCTTTGTGGCTAGCAAAGCTGCACTTTGATAGGCAAGCCGACGTTATATCTAAAGCCAAGCTAAACGAGCTATTGGGCATCGTGAAAGATGTCTTAGCCAAGGCGACCAAGCAAGGTGGCACGAGCTTTGACCAGCAGTATAAGAACGTTAACGGTGAGGCCGGGTACTTCTCTCAAGAACTCTTTGCCTACGGCCAAACCGATAAGCCCTGCTCTAGGTGCCAAACACCGATCAGGCGCCAAGCCTGGGCCAACCGAGGTTCTCACTTCTGCCCGCGCTGCCAGCGCCCTAGCTAGCGGTCAATTGGGACCCTAAAAATGGGGTATTTTTAGATACTGTTCAGCTTTGAGCCATTGACTACTTTCAAGAGGGGTGTGTTCGCTTGCATCTAAAAAGCCTCACCCTAAAAGGCTTCAAATCCTTCGCTCAACCCACTACATTCCAGTTTGAGCGCGGTGTGACCTGCGTGGTTGGACCAAATGGTTCGGGTAAATCAAACGTTGTAGACGCTCTTGCATGGGTAATGGGTGAGCAGGGAGCTAAGACCTTGCGCGGTGGCAAGATGGAAGACGTCATCTTTGCCGGAACTGCTACCAAAGGTCCACTTGGTCGCGCTGAAGTTCAGCTGACCATAGACAATACCGATGGTGCACTACCTATTGATTACAGCGAAGTCACTATCTCAAGAACCTTGTTTAGAAGCGGTGGATCCGAGTACGCAATCAACGGGGACCCCTGCAGATTGCTCGATGTTCAGGAACTACTTAGCGACTCAGGTTTGGGCCGCGAGATGCACGTCATTGTGGGGCAAGGTCAACTAGATAGCGTCTTGAGAGCGACCCCCGAAGAGCGCCGCGGATTTATCGAAGAGGCTGCTGGAATTCTCAAGCACCGCCGTCGCAAGGAAAAAACCGAGCGAAAGATCGAAGCCATGCAAGCCAATCTTTCAAGACTGAGCGACCTTGCCGGTGAAGTACGTCGTCAGCTAAAGCCACTTGGTGCCCAAGCGGAAATTGCCAGAGAGGCACAAAACATTGCCTCTCAGGCCAGAGATGCCAAGTCCAGAATTCTCGCGTTTGACATTTTGGATATTCAAAAATCCCTTGAAACTACTTCGACCAGTGAGTCGCAACGTCGTAGCGAGCGAAACATCCTGCAGCAAATGCTTTCAACTAATCAGCAGCGCCTAACCCAACTTGAATCTCCTGAACTTAATCAGAAGCTAGATAGCGCTCGCAAGATCTCTTTTGAGTTTGACTCTCTACAGGAGCGCATCAGATCGATTTCTAACATTGCCAGTGCCAGAGTTGCGCTTTTGGAATCCAACACTCAAGAGCAAAGTAAGTTTGACCTCTCCTCAATTACTGTTGACATCGAAAAAGCCGAAGCTCAAATGCAGCGTCTAGGGCTTGAAGTGCAGCGGCTGCAGCAGCAACTAGGTATCGCAGAGCAAAAGCGAAACGTTGCCCGCGATGCCTTGGATGCTTTTGATTCGAAGATTCAAGAACAGAACTCCTTGATTTCAAAGTACGATCTTGATCTTGCTCAGTTTGCCAACGGCGTAAAGGTTGCCGAAAGCAAACTGGAAGCGTTTACTAACGAGAAAACTCGTCACCAGGAAATTCTTGGCGCCGCCAGACTAAGGCACCAGGAGCAATCTGCTCAGTATCGCGATTTGGAGTCACTGCTTTCCAGTAACAACCCGCGTGAAAACAACTTAGAGTCCAAATACGACGCTGCTCAGAAGGCAGTATCGGATGCCGCGAACAAGATTGAATCACTGCGTGATCAGCTACACGAAGCAGAGCGTGAAAAAGATGCTCTTGCCGGAAAGCGCTCGGCACTGAATTTAACCCTCGAGCAAAAAGACGGTGCATCGTCGTTGACTCAAGCTCAGCTTCGAGGAATTAGAGGTTTGGTTGCAAATCACTTACGCATTGAACCAGGCTACGAGCAGGCCATCGCTGCAGCCTTGGGTTCTTTAGCCGACGCCCTAGTTGCTGAAGACCTAGACTCCGGACTTTCTGCTCTTGAACACCTAAAGAAAACCGATGGTGGTCGAGTTGAAATAATCATCGCTGATGTTGACCTGCGCTCTGATGCTGCGAGTAAGAACTTGATTCCAGGTTCAAAGGTTGCATCTGAAGTTGTTAGCGCTCCAGATGGAATCTTGAAGTTGCTTTCACAGGTAGTTATTGTTGAGGACCTAGCGGCCGCGAAGAGCTTTTTCAAGGCACAGAAAACTGACTCGCAAGTTATTACCAGACAAGGTGACGTTCTTACCAGAGCAGTTTTGCGTGGTGGTTCATCGAGCAAGCCTTCCAAACTTGAGTTGGTGGCCGAGCGAGATGCGGCGGAAAAGGATCTTTCTAGACTGAGCTCTCGCATCGAGACTTTATCCGCCGAACTTGCCCAAGCCAAGTCCAACGAACTTGCTTCCAAGAATTCAGCCAAGGCATCCTTAGCCGAACTCAACGAGCAGGACGCTAAGCTCGCCTCTCAGGCAGAACAGCTTGGTCGGGTTCGCGTTCAAGTCGAAGCCCTTCAGAGCGAG
>NZ_JBIILG010000029.1:0-13541 GCF_044232805.1 Rhodoluna sp. | reverse complement strand
CGGGCACAGGGCCGCTTTCAGCAAACGCCAAGGATGCAATCGACAAGGTAAGACGTGGGATCGTTGCCTACTCTTACTATGCATAGGCTAGAACCATGAGAATTTGGCAACGGTTCAGCGGTGTGGTCTGGAGACTTCCAACAGCTGTAGTCGGAGGTTTAGTTTCTTCACTTGCAATGCCTCGAGATGACATCTGGCCCCTAATCTTTGTTTCGGTTGCAATGATTCTTGCTTCATTACGGGGCCTTCGTTTCTGGGCTGCTACTGGAATCGGATTCCTCGCAGGCCTAGCTTTTTACTTGAGCCAAGTCGAATGGCTTTCTCTTTATCTGGGGCCAGTGCCGTGGATCGCTCTTTCAGTAATGGGAGCTCTCATTTTTGCGGCCGGATCAGGTGCTCTGGCAATTGTTTGGAGCTGGGTGGATACGCTCAAGCAGAGCTTTTATCGAAACACTTTGATTGCACTTTCGATTGCATCCATGTGGACTGCCAGGGAATGGACTGCGATAAATTTGCCATACGGCGGCTTTCCGTGGGCTCGCGTGGCGCAGGCACTCTCAGAGAGCTTTCTTTCCCAATTAGTGTTTTTCGTCGGCATTTCCGGGCTTACCTTCGTCTCGGTGTTTATGACGGTAGTGACGCTGCAGGCCCTAGAGACCGGGTTTAGAGCACTAAAGAGAAACTATCTGGGACTTGCCGCAAGTCTTCTTGCCATCGCCACAGCTTGGCTGTTTATCATCCCTACCAGCGCCGAATCTGGAGAGCTGACCGTTGCCGCAGTCCAAGGCAATGCGAATGCGGGATTATTCGCTAATGCGGAGCGAGGTACATTCCTAAGAAATCATGTAGAGGCAACAGCGCTCCTGGATAGCCATCCACTTAAAGATCAGGTTGATTTTATTGTCTGGCCCGAGAATGCGTCTGATCTTAACCCGCAGCAGAATCCTCTGGCGCTTGCTCAGATTGAAGCATTGGTTTCAACCTATGAAGTTCCGATAATTCTTGGGGCCATTACGGAGTCCGAGGAAGTATTCTTCAACAGCTCTCTTTACTACGACGTGGAGGGTTCTCAGATTGACCAGTACGACAAAAAGCGCCCTGTGCCATTTGCGGAGTATGTGCCGGACAGGCATTTCTGGAACCTGCTTGCACCGGACCTGATTGGCCTGGTCTCACGTGATTATGCCTTTGGAACAAGAGATGGCATTTTCGAATTGGATGGAAAAAAGCTCGGTGTGCTTATTTGCTTTGAGGTTGCAATCGATGACATCGGAAGAGAATTGGTGGCTGGGGGAGCGCAGATCATTCTCTCGCAAACCAATAACGCAGACTTTGGGAGAAGCGACGAAACATTCCAGCAGGCTGCCCTTGCCAGATTGCGGGCTATAGAAACCGGACGAACTGTGGTAAATATCTCCACGGTAGGGGTTTCAAGAATTTTCTTGCCAAATGGCGATGTTGTCAGTGAGCTTCCAAATTTTGAACCAGGAATAATGGTTGAGAAAGTACCCCTTAGGACGTCGATAACTCCAGCCATGGCAATATCGCCCTATTTTGACATCACCTTAAACATCATTGCTCTTGGCCTCTTGGTGGCAGCAATTGCCGGGCTGATAAAGCGTCGAGGAAAGACAGTTTGAAAACCCTCGTTGTGATACCCACCTACAACGAGGCACAGTCACTCGCTTCGACTGTTGAAGGATTGCTAACCGAGATAGCAGGAGTTGATGTGTTGGTCGTCGACGATAACTCAAAAGATGGAACCGCAGCAATTTCCGATTCTCTGGGAATTAGACACGCAAGAGTTTCCGTTCTTCATAGGCCTGCCAAGCAAGGCTTAGGTCCTGCTTACATCGACGGCTTTAGCTATGCATTCGCAAATAGTTATGAAGTTGTGGTTGAGATGGACGCAGATGGCTCGCATCAAGCCTCTGATCTCCAAAAAATTCTGTTGGCAACAACAGACGCCGATTTAGTTATCGGTTCTCGCTGGATCTCCGGAGGAAGTGTGCAGAACTGGCCAATTGCCAGAGTACTTTTGTCTAAGTACGGAAATGTGTATGCCAGGCTGATGCTGGGAACAGATATTCTTGACATGACTTCAGGATTTCGCGCGTATCGAGCGAGCTTTCTACAAAAATTGATTTCTACTCCTGTGTCGTCACAGGGCTATTCATTTCAGGTTGAGCTTGCCTTTAGAGCGTCCAAAACTGGTGTCGTCAAAGAAGTTCCAATCACATTTGTCGAGCGCGCAGAGGGTAGATCAAAGATGACACTCGGAGTCGTTTTTGAGGCACTGGTAAAGATTCAGCTCTGGGGTATTAGACGCCTTTTTGGCTAAATGTCGGCCTTGCCGGCTTTCCTACGAGCCTTGATGTAAGAAAGTCGCTCTTTCAAGATAACTTCCAATTCAATTTTCGATCTGCGCTCTAGGAGCATGTCCCAGTGTGTCTTGGGTGTCTTGATTTCTTTGATACTCAAGGTGATGGGTTTTCCGTCCTTTAGCAAAGTGCCAAACTCTGAGCAGGATTTGCACTGCCAGGTCTCTGGCATCTCGGCATCTTGAGCAAAGACAATTTCAGAAGAGTGCCCGTTTGGGCAAAGAAATTGGTACTTGGTCCTGGGGGAGTAGCTAACCCCTACTTCTGACTCAAGTGATTGAGTTCCGAGCCTGATACCGCGCATAGTCTGCTGAGCCAATTTGTTCTCCTTGTTTGCGCAGTTTTCGCGCTGAGGGGGACAACATAATCAGAAGCCAGAATCATCCCGACACTAAGGCTTTAACAGCAAAGTCTCAGCTAAAGACCTTGGTCGCGATATCACATCGGTCGGTAACAATTCCATGAGCTCCGAGAGCGAAAAGGCTAATCATTTCGGCCGGATCGTTTATGGTCCAGTAGTGAATCTCCTTGTCCTGGTTCAGCACAGCTTCAACAAAACGGGGGTGGGTGAAATCGATTCCGTACATTCTCGTCGGGATCTGCAGAGCCTGCACATCAGCCAGGGAATGTGCGAGTTGTTTGGTCATATTCAGTCGCGCCAGCATGTAGCTGGCAAGAACCTTTGAGCTACCTGCGGAAGATGTGATCGGAACAGGGGAGTGAGATAAGGCTCGAACTCTCGAAGCCTCGCTGAAGCTAGAAACCAATACCCGCTCATAAGCTCCATTGGCCTTGATAACCGCCATACCGGGGGACTCAGTGCTTCGGGTTTTGAAATCAAGATTGAATTTGGCCGTGGGAAATTTCTCTAGGGCTTCTTGCAAGGTTGGAATAGTTCCGCCAAAGGGGAGTCTGATTTGCTTGAGTTCACTTAGAGTCAGAGATGAAACTGACTGTTTGGCACCAACCAGGCGGGAAAGATCAGAATCATGAAACAGCACTGCAACACCGTCTTCGGTTAGTTGCAGGTCAGTTTCTAAATAGTCAGCACCGGCTGCTAAAGCGAGCTCAAAAGAGTTGATCGTGTTCTCATCAACAACTTGCCTTTCACCCTGGAAAACAAGTCCACGGTGGGCAAAAATGCGTGGTCTAGAGTCCGGAATTACACCCAGATAGCCAGTAGTGTTCATAGGTGCTCCATGAAACCAACCGTAGCTTGCCTCTAAGGCTGGTTACACTATTCGCTGGATTGTTTGTTTACGGGCTAGGAGTAGCCCTCACGGTCCATGCTGGCATTGGAATCGCCCCTTGGGACGTTCTAGCTCAGGGTATATCCATCCAGACTGGGTTGAGTTTTGGCGTTGCAACCGTAGCGGTGAGCATACTTGTCCTTATTTGTTGGATTCCGCTAAAGGTAAAACCTGGCTTTGCAACCGTCGCAAATGCTCTTTTGGTAGGACTTTTTGCCGATTTCTGGCTCATGATCCTTCCTGATCTGACTGCCTACTGGCAACAGCTTGCTGTTTTCATGCTGGGGGTAGTAGTCGTGGCAATAGCCACCGGTCTATACATCAGCTCAAGGCTCGGATCTGGCCCCAGAGACGGTCTAATGCAGGGGACGGCAAATGCTCTAGACAAGCCATTTTGGCTCGTCAGGACGGCTTTTGAGGGCTCTGTGTTGACAATTGGATGGCTTATGGGTGGTCAGGTTCGCGAAGGAACATTATTATTTGCTCTTACCATCGGTTACCTGGTCCAGATCTCTCTAAAGGCCTTCAAGATCCCAAAGGGCTAGTTTTAGTTGCCGTTTATGGGCGAGCGGCACAATTCGGTTGCTTTCTCGAAGGGCGAGCTGGGTTGGATAGATACCCTGGGCCGATAATGTACATTATGTCAACTAGCGGAAACAAGCCATTGAGCCCTATCCCCACGGGTTCTCTTACTTTGACGATTCCACCCATTGCTCGAGCTTTTGATGTGCATTGCCGGACTCTAGAGCAACTGTGACAAGTTGAATGGCGGATTCAAAACGAGTTGCCAGCTCTGAGCCAACAAGCTCTGGGTCCTTTGCGGCCCGGTAGGCCACCACTCCCCCCGCAGCGTTCAAAATCACGATGTCTCGAACCGCACCAAGGTTTCCTGAGGTCGTCCCGGCAAACAGATCCCTGGCAATTTGAGCGTTGTAGGCGGCATCGCCACCAATAAGCTGCTCAAGACTTGTTCTATTTATGCCCAATTTGCTCGGATCTAGCTCCCATTTGGTCACCAAATTGGGTGACACTTCCCATATTTGGCTACTTGTCGTTGTTGTTAGTTCATCTAAACCATCATTTCCCCTCGAAACAAGGCCATATCGGCCCCTTTGGGCCAGTTCTTGGGCCAGAAGTGGGGCAATTTGCTCGTTTGCGACCCCTAAAGACGTTGCCAGGGGTTGAGCAGGGTTTGCTAGAGGGCCTAAGAAGTTGAAGGTTGTTGGAACTCCCAATTTCTTACGAATCGGAGCCGCGTGCTTCATTGCGGGGTGAAAAACTATCGCAAAAAAGAAGGTTATTCCGGTCTCACTGAAAACTCGTGCCACCTCATCAGGCGCTAGATCGAGTTTTATACCGAGCTCCGCCAGCATCTCGGAAGATCCGGTTTTGCCAGAGGCCGATCTAGACCCGTGCTTAAGGACTGGAACACCAGCAGCAGAAGCAAGGATCGAGGCCATCGTGGAAATGTTCACTGTCCCGATCATGTCACCACCGGTTCCGACAATGTCAACAGCATCGTTACCGGTGTCTAACTTCAGTGAATTCGCCAGCATGGTGTCTACTAAACCCGCGAGTTCTTCAACAGTTTCACCCTTGCTTCTTAGTGAAAGAAGGAAACTCGAAACTTCAGCTTCAGGGGCGGTCCCAGTCATAATCTCGGATAGCGCCCAAGAGCTTTGTCCGCGAGTTAGGTCACGCTTTGCGAGCAAATCATCGAGTATTGCGTTCCAAGTTGTTCGCGCTGGCATCAAGTCAGCTTATTACCGAAACGCTAGACATAAGGCTCCTTATTGCCCTGCATGCCTGATTTCTCGGGTTATCATATTGGTATGACTTCCGCACAAATGACCCAAAATGCCCCAATCGTGATCAATCGCCCCAGCGCGACCTCGGTTGGAACCATCGTTTGGCTGGGTAGCGAGGTCATGTTTTTCGCGGGTTTATTCGCGATGTACTTCAGCCTTAGGGCCAATTCCCCAGCTATTTGGGCAAATGACACCCAAATTCTTGATGTCACCTTCGCCCTCATCAACACCTTGATTCTGGTTGCCTCGTCATTTACCGCTCAGTTCGGAGTTTTTGCCGCTGAGCGACTCCAGCCAAGAGCTACTGGCCTGTCACCGGTCAAGTGGGGTCTAGTTGAGTGGTTCTTCCTCAGCTATTTCCTGGGTGCAATCTTCGTTGCTGGTCAGGTCTTGGAGTACGCAACTTTGGTTTCCGAGGGAATCTCTCTGAGCTCAAACTCTTATGGCAGCGCCTTCTACATCACGACCGGTTTCCACGCACTACACGTAACAGGAGGCTTGATCGCCTTTTTGCTGGTGATTGCAAAAACATATGCCGCCAAAAAGTTTGGTCACCTGGAAGCAACCAGCGCAATAGTGGTGTCTTACTACTGGCACTTTGTTGATGTCGTTTGGATCGGACTTTTTCTTATCATTTACGTTTTGAAATAAAGAAAGCAATTGATGTCACTCAGAAAAAGAATTAACGGGTCACGCCGCTCTCCCCTAGCAGCGATTATCGTAATCGCTGCAGGATTGCTATTTTCTGGAGGTGGATTCGCTGTCGCAACCAGTGTTGTTGAGTCAAACATCGCAACCGCTTACACCGCTGATCAAATTGCTGAAGGTAAAAAACTTTTCCTTTCCAACTGCGCCAGTTGCCACGGCCTAAACTCTGAAGGGACAAAAGCTGGCCCAAGTCTTATTGGTGTTGGCGCAGCATCAGTTGACTTCCAAGTTGGGTCTGGTCGAATGCCAGGACAGGGATCTGGTCCTCAGCTTCCAAAAAAGACTGTTCAGTTCACAGAAGAGCAGATTGGGCTGATGGCAGCTTATGTTGCATCGTTAGCTCCTGGTCCTGCGATTCCAGAAGATCAGTATCTTGAGGCAACCGGTGACGCAGCTCACGGTGGAGAGCTATTTAGGATCAACTGCGCGATGTGTCACAACGCCGTAGGAGCTGGAGGTGCGCTAACCGAAGGTAAGTACGCGCCAGTGCTAAAGGGAGTTTCCGCCAAGCACGTCTACGAAGCGATGGTTACCGGACCGCAGAGTATGCCCGTGTTCAACGATTCCAACTTGACTCCAACAGACAAGCAAGACATCATCACCTATCTCGCTTATATGGATGAGAACGAATCTGCTGGTGGGTACGCGCTTGCAAGCCTGGGTCCGGTTGCAGAGGGATTATTCGTCTGGATCTTTGGCCTCGGTGGAATCATTGCGATTACCGTCTGGCTCGCAGCGAAATCGAATTAGAGGGAGAACTTAGTTGGCTGGCAAGGACTTAGAAAAAAGCAAAGAAGCTGAAGGCTTCGAGCATGAATTCGAATCGGGTCTTGCGGTAATTTCCGAGACCAAGATAAGCGATCCAGGTCTTGCACCTCACCGGGTTCGAATGACTGACAAGTCCCCCAAACATGCCAAAAACGCCGAGCGCCAGGTAGCGGTTCTGTTTTTGCTATCAGTAGTTGGAAGCTTCTTTGCGTTATGGGCCTACGTTGCATTCCCAATTACAGAAGACCTTGCAACCGTCCGCGCCAACAACTTGTGGCTAGGTCTTGGCATGACACTGTCACTTCTTGGAATCGGAATTGGAGCGGTGCACTGGGCGAAAACCTTGATGCCTGACTTCGAAGTTTCTGAAGCGCGTCACCAAACTCGTGGTAGCGAAGATGTCCGTGCCGCGGCGGTTGAGATTGTGAAGCTAGCCGATCAAGAATCTGGTTTTTCTCGCAGGAAGCTAATTCGCAGAACGATGTACGGAGCTCTTGCTTTGTTCCCCCTCCCAGCACTAATAGTGTTTGGTGATTTGGGTCCCGTTGTCGGTGACAGCCTGAGACACACAATGTGGAAGAAGGGCACCAGGCTAACTAAGGACCCAACTGGGATTCCAATTAAGGCTTCCGATGTAACCTTGGGCTCTGTATTCCACGTGATTCCAGAAGGTCTTGCCGAGATGCACGAGCACAAGCTTGAAGAAAAAGCCAAGGCTGCTGTTTTGCTTGTTCGTTTGAACCAGGAAGATCTAAAGGAAGATGAAGCCAAGAAGAGTTGGTCATACGATGGCATCGTTGCTTATTCAAAGATTTGCACACATGTTGGCTGCCCGGTTGCTCTTTACGAGCAGCACACACATCACTTGCTATGCCCATGTCATCAGTCAACATTCGATGTCACTGAACACTGCAAGGTGGTATTCGGTCCAGCATCTCGATCACTTCCGCAACTTCCAATTACGGTTGATGCAGAAGGTTACCTAATCGCACAAAGCGATTTCCTAGAACCAGTCGGCCCTAGCTTTTGGGAGCGTTAGAAAATGACAACTGCAGTTAGTGAAAAGAAACCAGAAGGCGCACTAGCCTCAACCGCAAACTACCTTGACGAGCGTCTGGGTGTTGGAAGTATCTTAAAAAACTTTGGACGGAAGGTCTTCCCCGACCACTGGTCCTTCATGCTCGGTGAGGTAGCTCTTTACAGCTTTGTCATTTTGCTTATCTCAGGAACCTTTCTAACTTTCTTCTACCAACCAGCGATGACTGAGGTTATCTACGATGGCTCCTACGTGCCACTAAAGGGCGCCCAAGTTTCTATTGCCTACGCTTCTTCGCTTGACATCTCGTTTGAAATCCGAGGCGGAATGCTGATGCGTCAGGTCCACCATTGGTCGGCCTTGTTGTTCGTTGCCGCTGCGGGGCTTCACATGCTTAGAGTTTTCTTCACCGGAGCATTTCGCAAGCCACGCGAAATTAACTGGTTGGTTGGTTTCATGCTCTTCATCTTGGGTATGGCAGCCGGATTCACTGGCTACTCACTTCCAGACGACCTTTTGTCTGGAAACGGTCTTCGCATTATCGATGGAATGATCAAGGGAATCCCGGTTATTGGAACCAGTATTTCAGCCGGGTTGTTTGGTGGCGAGTTCCCAGGAACTGAAATTGTCGCCAGACTCTATGGTCTTCACATCCTTTTGGTCCCTGCGCTTATTCTTATATTTATTGCCATTCACCTTTTCATGGTGGTCATTCATAAACACACCCACTACTCCGGCCCAGGTAGAACTGACGAGAACGTCGTTGGCTATCCGTTGATGCCGGTATACGTAGCTAAGGCTGGTGGATTCTTCTTCATCGTGTTTGCGGTTGTGATGTTGATTTCTGCAACTTTCACAATCAACCCGATTTGGAACTACGGTCCATATGACCCCTCCCCCGTTTCCGCAGGAACCCAGCCTGACTGGTACATCGGTTGGCTAGATGGCGCCCTGCGTTTAGCGCCAACTGGATTAGACATTTCTTTCTTGGGCCATACTTACCCGTTTGGTGTTCTGATTCCACTGGTAGGAAGCCTTGTCTTCCTAGGGTTGGTTGCGGTCTATCCGTTCATCGAAGCCTGGGTTACTGCTGACAAGCGTGAGCACCACGTTCTAGACCGGCCAAGAAACGCACCTACCCGCACAGCTATCGGTGCTGCCGGAGTAACTTTCTACGGTGTGCTCTGGGCAGCAGCTTCGACAGACTTGATCGCTACCTTCTTCCAGGTTTCCCTGAACCAGGTTCTGGTTTCTATGCAAGTCATGCTGATTGTTGGACCGATCTTTGCCTACATCGTTACTAAGAGAACCTGTTTGTCCTTGCAGCGTAAGGACAGAGAGATTGTCCTACACGGTAGAGAAACAGGACGCATCGTCCGTCTGCCACACGGTGAATACATCGAGGTGCACGAGCCGTTGGATAAATTTGAAATGTACAAACTAGTTGACTTCAAGGACTACAGGCCAACAATTGTTAGGCCCAATGAAAAGGGCAAGATCACGGTTGGCACCCGAATCCGATCTGCTCTATCTAGAATCTACTTCGAGGATCGGATCTCTCCGGTTTCCCAGGCTGAATTGAATGAGGCGCAGGCCCATGATCATTCGCCTGCTCTCGAGGCAACAAAGCAAGAGCAGCTCTCAAAATAGCTAAATAGAATAACCCCGGGCATTAGCTGGGGTTATTTCATTATCAGGGTCTGTATGAATCGACTTCGATCTCAACCAACATTGCCTCGTTGATAAATTTGATTCCAGCAAGCATTGTCGCAGCTGGTCTAATTGCTGAAAAAAGCTCCCCGTGAACACGGCCTACGGCGTCCATGTCTTCAGCGTTTGCTAGATACATTCTGGTTCTGACAACATCTTGGAGGCTGTGTCCTCCGGACAAAAGAGCTTTCTCGATAACTTGGAATGCGACCTTAGCTTGTCCATAGGCGTCTCCCTCATGCTGCAGCACACCATCAACTGTCGCGGTTGAACCGGAAACGTGAATGTAAGGGCCCGCTACAACCGCCCTGGAATACCCGATTGATTCTTCCCAGGGTCCTCCTGAGGAGATTTTCTTATCTGCAGCCACTAGTGTGCAAAATGTCCGCGGTTATGTTCGAAAACGAAACCAACAACACCAATCAACGCCAATGGCACCGCTATAAAGGTCAGCCACCAACCCACGGCCAACGACGCAAAAGCAAGAGCTGAAGCAGCTCCAACAAATATCGGCCACCAGCTCCAGGGCGAGAAGAAGCCCAGCTCGGACTCCCCGTCTTCGATATTCGCATCTGGGCGATCTTCTGGAACAAACCCCTGAGTTCTATCTGTTTTCCAAAGGTAGAAGGTAATAAATGTGCTCATCAACGTGAGCATTCCGAGGGCTGCTGTCCCAATTGGCTCCCAACCCCCGTAGGTAAGAGACCACCAGACTGCGTAAACGCCCGTTATCAACGCAAAGAAAGCGGTCATGATCGACCACATGCTCACATTGGCCTTCATTTCCCTACTTCCTTTCTTCGCTAGCTGCAGCCTTCGCTTCAGCAGATGCGTGTTCCGGATGATGCAGATCGAAAGCAGGCGATTCTGATCTAATTCTTGGAATTGAGTGGAAGTTGTGACGAGGGAATGGGCTTGCTGTGGCCCACTCAAGGCTTCTTCCATAGCCCCATGGGTCATCCAGGGTAACGGTAGGTGCCCTACGAGCGGTGACGTATAGGTTCCACAAGAACGGAATCATCGAGAGTGCTAACAGCACAGACCCGCCCGTGGAAACCATGTTCATCCAGGTGAAGCCATCCTCTGGAAGGTAAGTTGCATACCTTCTTGGCATACCAATAACACCAAGCCAGTGCTGCACTAGGAAGGTGATATGGAAACCAAAGAACAGAATCCAGAACTGGATCTTTCCAAGGCGCTCGTCCAGCATCTTGCCGGTGAACTTTGGCCACCAGAAGAAGAATCCTGCAAACATAGCGAACACCACTGTTCCAAACACCACGTAGTGAAAGTGAGCAACAACGAAGTAGCTATCCGACAAGTGGAAAGTTAGCGGAGGTGAAGCGAGAATAACTCCGGTCAAACCACCAAAGATAAATGTGGTTAGAAAGCCAAGGCTGTAAAGCATTGGAGTTTCAAACGTAATTGACCCTCGCCACATAGTCCCAATCCAGTTGAATATCTTTACACCAGTCGGAACCGCAATCAGCATCGTCGTGAAAGCGAAGAACGGAAGCAGTACAGAACCGGTTACGTACATGTGGTGGGCCCAAACAGTCATCGACAAGGCGGCTATTGCAATCGTTGCAAAAATCAGTGTCTTGTAACCAAATACTGGCTTTCGACTAAAGACCGGGAAAATCTCGGAAACGATTCCAAAAAATGGCAACGCGATGATGTAAACCTCAGGGTGTCCAAAGAACCAGAACAAATGCTGCCACAGCATTGGGCCACCATTTACGGGATCAAAGATATGTGCGCCAAACCTTCGATCTGCTCCAAGAGCAAACAACGCCGCTGCTAGAGGTGGGAAGGCCATGATTACCAAGATCGAAGTAACCAAGGTGTTCCAAGTGAAGATTGGCATGCGGAACATGGTCATTCCCGGAGCACGCATGGTCAAAATGGTTGTGATGAAGTTCACTCCACCCATGATCGTTCCAAAACCGCTCAAAGCTAGGCCGAATACCCAGAGGTCTCCACCTAGTCCCGGTGAGAACGTCGCATTGGATAATGGCGCATAGGCAAACCACCCAAACGATGCTGCACCTTGTGGGGTAAAGAATCCAGATACAGCGACCAGGCTTCCGAAGAAGAAGAACCAGAAAGCGATTGCGTTTAGCCTAGGAAAGGCAACATCTGGTGCGCCAATTTGGACGGGCATAAGCACGTTAGCGAAGCCAGCGAACAGCGGGGTTGCAAACATCAAAAGCATGATGGTTCCGTGCATGGTAAAGAGCTGGTTGTACTGCTCTTTGGTCTGCACGATGTCTAGCCCTGGAAGCGTCAACTGAGCTCGAATTAGCAGAGCCATAACTCCAGCAATGAGGAAGTAGATGAAGGAAGTAATTAGATAGAGGTAGCCGATTTTCTTGTGATCAGTTGTGGTTATCCAATCGACAATTATTTCACCCTTGGACTTTTTGCCTGGGAATTGGTATCCCCCGCTGGTGCGACTGTCGGTTAAAGTTGCCATTCGCCTTTTCCTCTAATCTCTATTTTCAGGGTCGTCACCAGGAAGATTTTGGTTTCTACCGAGTGAAGTGTCAAGCTGGCCGGTTTGTCCCTTGGCTGCCAAGCTAGAAAGATAACTGTCGTACTCAGCTTGGGAAACTACTTTTACCTGGAAGAGCATCATCGAGTGGTACTCACCGCACAGCTCGGCACATCTACCTACATATGTACCTTCAACTTGAGGAGTTACATACATGTGGTTTGTTTTTCCAGGGAACATATCTTTTTTGTATAGGAAATCAATCACCCAGAACGAGTGAATAACGTCTCGCGAAGAAAGATCTATTTGGATAGTTTTTCCAACCGGGAGGTAAAGAGCTGGCAATGTTTCAGGAACCCCAGCTTGCCCATCGAACTGCGCTTGAATTCCAGATTCGTAAACATTGGCGTCAACGTAGTTGAAGTCCCAGCTCCATTGCTTTCCAATAACCTGGATCACGACGTCTGGGTTCTCCGTGGGTTGTTCGATTGCGGCTATGTCTCTGGCCGTGAAGGCAAAGAACCCAATGACCAGAACCAATGGAATCACTGTAAAAAGAACTTCGATTGGGTTGTTGTAGCGAAGCTGCGCTGGTATGCCCGTCTCGCCCTTGCGGCGACGATAAACCAGGATGGCCCAGCCCATTAGAGCCCAAGCTATTACTCCCACCAGCCAGAGAATGATCCAGGCGGTAGTCCAAAGCCCTACAATTCGGTCCGTGTGATTTGTTACCCCTGGCACGCCAGGCAGCCATCCCCGCGCAAATTCAGCGGTGCAACCACTTAATAGAAGAACTAGGCCCGTGGCTGCTGGAATTGCTAACCATTTTGAACGATTCTTCAATTAAAACTAGTCCTTTGGCTGTGTATAGCTTGTTGCTTAAGTCTAAGTCAGTGACTTCCGAATCCGCGCCAAAACACCAATAAACACTTGGGGTATTGGAGGTTTAGGCAATCATTAGTTAGTTGAAAGAATCGCCACAAGCGCATGAACCAGCTGCGTTTGGGTTGTCAATCGTGAAGCCTTGCTTTTGGATGGTGTCCTCAAAATCAATCGATGCACCTTCAAGATAAGGAACGCTCATTTTGTCGACAACAACCTCAACATCGTCAAACTTTGCTATCGCATCGGTCTCTTCTAGCACCTCATCAAAGAAAAGTTGATAGATCAATCCAGAGCAACCACCAGGCTGAACTGAAACTCTCAGGCGAAGATCATCTCGCCCTTCTGCGCTTATGAGGCTTCTAACCTTGCTTTTCGCAGTATCGGTGAGCTTTACGCCGTGGGTAAGGGTTTGTTCCATTGAAATCTCCTTGGAGTAGCTTCTTTGTTGTTTCAGTCTATCCCAGCTCTTGGAATTAGAGCTGAACTTGGTTTGCGCCAACC
>NZ_JBIILG010000001.1:0-98711 GCF_044232805.1 Rhodoluna sp. | reverse complement strand
GTTTGAGGCTGCAATCTGGATTGTTGCACCAGTCTGTGGGTTACGGCCCGCACGTGCTGCACGGAAGCCCTTCTCCACTGATAGCCAACCTGGAATGGTCACCTTGGTGCCACCTCTGATTTCCTTGGCAATAGTGTCAAACATTGCGTCAACAATGCGGTTTACGGCTGCCTGTGACTCGCCAGTGCTATCTGCGATTGCAGCTACTAGTTCGCTCTTGTTCATGTGGTCCTCCTGGACGATCTCTACGTGACTTGATGTCCGAATCAATCTAACGGCGGCCTAATGGCCTGGACCCTTTATTTCGAGACGGCGTGTTGCTATGGCTAAAAACTACCAGCTGGACTTGGTAATGCCAGGCAACTCGCCTCGGTGCGCCATATCGCGGAATCTGATGCGGGAAACGCCAAATTTGGCCAAAACTCCCCTTGATCTTCCGTCGATTGAGTCGCGGTTACGAAGTCTTACCGGGGAAGCGTTCCTTGGAAGCTTCTGAAGGCCTAGGCGAGCTTCCTCGCGCTGGGCATCGGTGGAATTAGGGTCTACTAGGGCCTTTTTCAGGGCTAGACGCTGCTCGGCGTAGCGCTCAACCACGATCTTGCGCTGTTCGTTACGGGCAATCTTGCTTTTCTTGGCCATTTTTAGCGCTCCTCGCGAAATTCGACGTGCTTGCGCACAACAGGGTCATACTTTTTCAAAGTAATACGGTCTGGGTCATTACGACGGTTCTTCTTGGTGACATAGGTGTATCCAGTGCCAGCAGTGGAACGCATCTTGATGATTGGACGGATGTCCTTTTCTTTGGCCATTTAGCTGTCCTTAGATCTTCTCGCCGCGGGCAAGCATTTCGCTAACCACAGACTCGATGCCACGGGCATCGATGACCTTGATTCCGCGAGCGGATAGTTGCAAAGTTACGTTTCTCTTTAGAGAAGGAACGAAGTAAGTCTTCTTCTGGATGTTTGGGTTAAAGCGGCGCTTGGTCTTGTTCTGAGCGTGCGAAACGGCATGGCCAAACTGTGGTTTGGTCTCAGTTACCTGGCAGTAAGCTGCCATCTGTTCCTCCTACTGGGCAAAACAAGCCAAAACAAAGAAAAATTTGCTTGAAAGCTTTTATTTGATTTGTGAATAAACCCTCACAACTCCTGCCAGTCTAGGCCAATTTCTGACCTGTTTGCAACTTTTTTCTAAGGCCTAGAGCCCTGACCTGGGTCCCGAGGCAGTGACCTGGGTGAGTAGCTTTTCCCAAGAAGCCAGGGTTTTCTTAGGGCCAGCCGATTTGGCCCATTTGATAGCCTCGGCCGAGAGTTTCGAGGCAAGCTTTTGATCCCCAAGGATCTTGACAATTGCACTGGCCAAAGAATCAATGTCGCCACTTGGCACCAACAGGCCAGAGAGCCCGTCTGAAATCATTTCTGGCGGTCCATAGGAGATCTCATAAGAAATCGATGGGCAGCCAAGAGCCATGGCCTCTGCGATGGCCAGAGACTGGCCTTCGTAGCTGCTGGTCAGGATATGACAGATAGCGGTGCGAGCTTGCTCGCGCGCGTTTTCAAGGTAGCCATGCAAGGTGACTTTATCTTCGAGCTCTAGTGAGTGAATCAGGTCTTGGAGTTGATCTTTTTCTGGACCGTCACCGTAAATATCTAACTTAGCTCCGGGAAGTGATTGAACAACCTTCTGCCAAGCTCTAATCGCATGGTCAACTCTTTTGACAGTAACAAGTCGCGTGATCATGATTGCGCGAAGCGGTTTCACTGTTTCCCCGCTAGCAATTGAATTCAAAATGCTTTCCGAATCCGCCGGAATAGTTGGCGGGTTTTGAATAACGAAACTTACCAGCTCTGTTTTACCCAAGCGCTTTTCAACATCTAAGCTCTGTTGTTCGCTCAACCAGACCACGGCGTCGTATTTGTGCGCGCCACTTAGCCATTCGCTCCAGATTTTATCCATCGGGCTATCCCAGTTATGGGGAGCTAAGGTGTGTGAGCTGTGAACGGTGTGGACAAGGTAGACACCCTTGTAACCAAGAAAGAGCTCGCCCACCTGTCTGGCTTCGGAAATGGCAACAATTGGGGCAGTGGGCTTTAGTTCCCGAGTTTGCGAAACTACCACATCCCACCAAGCCCGATACAAAGCTCCAAAACCTGCAAGGCCGCCAACGCGGGTTGGGTTCTGATTGTTTTTAGCGGCGTCGAAGACGTCGATAACTATCGGAGCTCGCCACCAATCCACTTGCTCAACAAACGGTAATCTAAAAAGTAGAAGGCCATTGCTGTCAAAAATATCTGTATAGACAATTGCTCCATCCGACAATCGCGAGACCTGTCGCCATGCAATGCCTTGCTCATCAAGCTCAACCTCGTCGGCAACTGCTTCTTTGTTGGAAAGACTAGTTTCGAGGAACGGTTTAGCAGCTTTTCGAAGAATATCCGGTGACGTGCGAACTTCTTCTAGAAAGTTTCGAATTTTGGTTTTTTCAGTAGCTAGGCCGATGGAGCGAAACTTATCCAGAAAGGGCTGGTAGTTAGGGTGAAGATCAACCGTGACAAGGGTCACCGGCAATCCAGAATTTGCAAGGAGCATTGCTCGTTGAAGAGTGGAGACGGTATGACCACCGTCAAGTCCAGGGCGAAGCCGACTTGTCAATACAAGAACAGAAGCATCCGCAGTTTCCGACATGCTCGAATCCTAACAAATCTCAATAAGTTGCCGTATGGAAAGAAACTGCACGCGCAGGTTGATTGGAACTACTTTGCTAGTTTCTTTCTGCAACTAGAGCAGTCGCCAAAGATATCAATCACGTGACTCGAGTTTGAAAAACCATGCTCTCTTGCAACCTGGTCGGCCCAGGATTCGAGTTTGTTTGCTTCAATTTCTACAGTCTTGCCACAGTTTCGGCAAATCAAGTGATGGTGGTGTCCACCACCGCAGGCTCGATAGAGCATCTCGCCATCGGTAGATTGCAACGAATCCGCTTCACCAACAGAAACCAAATCACTTAGCGCACGATAAACAGTTGCTAGACCGATTGCTGGACCTTTGTCTTTGAGCGATGAATGTAGTTGTTGTGCAGAACAAAAACCAGCCGATTCAGAAAGAGCTTCCTTGACGGCTGATTTTTGCCAGGTGTTGCGCTTTATCCCTTGAGACATTTACTTCACCGCTTTCCACGACTTAGATTTTTCAATAACTCTGGCAACTAAATAGATTGCAAAAGACAAAGTTGTAACGTACGGGCTAATTGGCAACCCGCCACCCAGTGCTAGCAATATTCCCCCAACTACAGATACCACCGCAAAGCTAACGCTAAGAACCGGAACCAATACTGGGGAGGAAGTTAGTCTAAGCGCTGCTGCTGCGGGGGTAACAAGCAAAGTCATCACTAGCAGTGCTCCAACAACCTGAACTGATGCCGCTACCGCTAAAGCCAGCAGCAGCATAAAAACAATTCCAAGCGTCTTGGTAGGTACTGCTCTAGCTTCAGCGACTTCCAGATCCAAGCTCGCAAAAGAAAGTGGTCGCCAGATAACTAGCAAGGCGCTCACCACAACAAGCGAGGTTGCGATCAGCCAGAAAACCTGAGGGTCATCAACTGCAATTATCTGCCCGGTAAGCAACCCAAACTTGTTTGCTGCCCTTCCTTCATACAGGGCAAGGGCCAAGATTCCAATACCAAGTCCAAATGGCATCAGCACGGCAATTATTGAGTTTCGATCCTTAGCCCGAGATCCCATGATGGCAATAATTACCGCGGCAACTATTGAGCCAAGGGTTGCACCGAGTGCAATGTTGAGTCCGAATAGTAAAGCAAGCGCAGCGCCTGCAAAAGATAGTTCGCTGATGCCATGAACCGCAAAGGACATGTCTCTTGTCATTACGAACACACCAATTAGTCCACCCATGAGACCAAGTAGTGCGCCGGCAATGAGCGAGTTTTGAACCAGCGGAATTAGCTGGTCGTAATCAGAAAAGTCAAACAATCTGTCCATTAGATCCACTTCTCATTCTCGTGATGATCGTGATTCGAAGAACCTAAAACTGCAATACGTCCCTGGTTTCTAACAACATCGACATCGCGGCCGTAGAGCTTGGACAAAACATCGGATCTTAAAACTTCATCCGGCGTTCCAATTCGGAACTGCCCGTTAGCTAAATACAGCACTCTGTCGATGTAATCAAGAACCGGGTTCACATCATGGGTGACAAACAACACCGCAGCGCCACTTAGTTGGCGCTGATTATCTATCAGTTCCGCCACCACAGACTGCTGTTTTAGATCAAGTGCGCTAAGTGGCTCATCCGCCAAGATTAACTTCGGCTTATCGATAACTGCTTGAGCGACTCGGATGCGCTGTAGTTGTCCACCGGAAAGTTGACCTATTGGAGTGTTAGCAATATCGCTTGCTCCGACCATTTCTAAAACTTCTGCAATTCGCTTGTTGGTTTTTGAAGAAGGCAGTGGCAAACCAAAACGATGACCGTCTAAACCCATGCGCAGCAAGTCTTTGGCTCTTAGTGGCACTCCACTATCTGCTTGGCGGTGCTGGGGGATATAGCCAACGTTTCTGGAGCCGTGACGAACCGGTTCGCCAAATAGTTCAATCGATCCAGCAGATAAAGCAAGCTGCCCCAAAATTGCTTTTAGTAGCACTGTCTTTCCTGAAGCATTCGCTCCAATTACCGCAATGAACTCACCTGGTTTTACGCTCAGGTCTAGATTGCTCCAAACACTCTTTTCAGCAAAACCAAGGCTTGCGTTTTTGACCTGCAGTACGGCCTCGTTGGAAGAAGTGATTACTTTAGACCTGCCTCAATTGCGGAGATGTTTTGTTCCATCCATGCGAGATAGCCTAAACCTTCAGGCAAAAGCTCGCTCACCTGAATTACTGCTACCCCGTTAGCTTCCGCCAGTTCAACTAGTGCGTCAATCTGAACCGATCCGGTTTGGATGTTCACAACGAACAGGTTCACCGAGTTTGTTGAAATAAGGTTCTGAATTTCTAGCAGATCCGCAGGAGAGACATCTAGCTCCTCCTCAATTGCTTGAGAGAAGGACTCGGGCGTGATGTTTGTTAGGCCCAATTCAGCAAGTAGGTAATCGGCCACTGGCTCTGATGAAATTACCTTCGCGTCAGAAACCGAACTAGCAACAGCCGCTGCACGTTCTTCTAAGGATTCAATTCCAACTAGGAACTCTTCAAGGTTTGCTGTGTATTGCGCAGCGTTGTCTGGATCTAGAGTCCTTAGCTGCTCAGCTAGTCGAGTTGCAAAATCCTCCACCACGTGGAAGTCGTACCAGACGTGTTCGTTACCGTGAGCATGATCGTGGTCGTGGTTGCCTTCTTCTGTGGCGTGGTCCTCTTCTGCAGCGTGGTCCTCTTCTGCAGCGTGGTCCTCTTCCTTGCCCTCTTCAGGTAGGTAGGCATAAACAACGTTGCTGTTGCCAGCGGCCTCAGCCAGGGTGTCAATGAAAGAGTCATAGCCGCCGCCATTAGCAACAACTACATCGGCATCGTTGACTGCAAGCTGATCTCTAGCTGACGCCTCATAGGAGTGTGGGTCCTGGGAGAAGCTATCGATGATTGAGACCACCTGAACTAGGTCTCCGCCTACCGACGAGGCGACATCGCCCCAGACGTTGGTGGAAGAAACAATGGTGAGCCCTGCAAAGGGCTCGTCTGTGGCATCTGAGGTCGAATCAGTGGCTGCACAGCCTGCAAGAAGAAGGACTGTGGCGGTTGCTAGGGCAAAGGTTTTAGTTTTCATACCCACAAGATAACACTTATTGATAATGATTGTCAATAAAGATAGTGAAGGCTATAGACCGTTCTTTTTCCGGAACACCGCAACAATGGCGTTTGCGTGCCCGTGGCCCATTTCGAATTTTGTCTTTAGGTGAGCTACTTGCTCCATGTGGGTGAGCTTTATAACCTTCTTGAGCTCTTTCATCCAGTGCTCAATTGGCTTTCCGTACTTCGCCTCAATCGAAGGAAAATACGAGGCTGGGCCAGTTACCTTTTCTGCCATTGCTTTGTCTTTCTAGTCCAGCAGCAGCGCCGGTTCTTCGATTACCGATGCTACATCTTGAACAAATCTGGACGCAACATCTCCATCCACAACGCGGTGGTCGAATGTGGCACCGATGGTTGTTACCTGGCGAATTACGATCTCGTTATTCACAACCCATGGCTTTGGGCGAATCGATCCGAGGGCAACGATTGCAACCTGACCTGGGTTCAAGATAGGGGTTCCGGTGTCAACACCAAAGACACCGATGTTGGTGATGGTGATAGTTCCATCCTTCATGTCTTCTGGTGTTGTCTTTCCTTCACGTGCAGTTGCAGCCAAAAGCTCTAGTTGACGAGCTAGCTCAAGCATCGACATACGATCAGCGTCTTTGATGTTTGGAACGATCAAGCCTCTTGGTGTTGCGGCAGCAACACCAAAGTTCACAAAGTTGTGGACAATGATTTCTTTGTCTGTCCAGGTGGAGTTAACGGTTGGGTTTCTTCTAACCGCCCACATCATCGCCTTTGCCATAAGAAGCAATGGGGTAACTTTCACGCCAGCAAAGTCAGTTGATGCTTTGAGTCTCTTTACGTATTCCATGGTTCTTGTTGCATCGACATCAACAAAGATCGAAACGTGGGGTGCAGTGAAGGCAGACTGCACCATGGCTGTTGCAATGGCCTTTCTAACGCCCTTGACTGGAATGCGCTCTTCGCGCTCCGACGGAATTGCAGGTGTGGTTAGATTTCTAAATACCGAAGCTTGAGTCGCTGCATTGACAACATCTTCTCTAGTGATTTCGCCGGCTGGACCCGTAGCTACAACTTTGGAAAGATCCACGTTTAGATCTTTGGCAAGTTTGCGAATTGGTGGCTTTGCGATTACGTCACCACTTAGCGCAGATGGAATCGCAGAAGTGGCAGTTGGTATCGCGCTTGCCAATGAAGCCGTAGCAACAGCGCCAGAGCGTTTACGCCTGGTTGCGCCGTGACCTGAAGAACCGTAACCCACCAAGTTGGGCTTGGTTTCATCTGATGCAACCGATGAGGCAACATCGGCGACCGCTTCGTGCATGGTGTCAGACTCGCTAATTATCGGAATAGAGCTGGTGGCAGGACCTGCCACCAAGATGTTTCCTTCGGCTTGCACCGAGATGATTGGGTTACCAACCAAGACAGTGTCGCCTTCCTTGGCAAAAAGTTTTTCGATTGTTCCTGCAAACGGACAAGGAAGCTCAACGATTGATTTTGCAGTTTCAATCTCGCAAATTACTTGGTTCACGGTTACCTGGTCGCCAGCAGCTACTTTCCAAGAAACAATTTCGGCTTCAGTTAGACCTTCGCCAACATCGGGCAAGTTGAATACTGCAAGTGACATCTTCTTACCCTTTCTTAGTAGGCGAGCGAGCGATCTACTGCTTCTAGAATCCGATCAGCATCGGGTAGGAACAGTTCTTCAAGTTTGGCAGGTGGATATGGCACATCAAAACTTCCAACCCTTATAACCGGTGCCTCGAGGCTATAAAAGGCCAATTCGGCCACCCTTGCGGCCACTTCAGATGCAACCGAGTATGAAGTTGAGGCTTCCGAAGCAATTACCAAGCGACCGGTTTTTCGAACCGAGTTCAAGATAGTTGGAAAATCTATTGGAGAAATTGATCGAAGATCAATTACCTCCAAGCTGATTCCCTCAGCGGTGGCAAGGTCTGCAGCTTGCAAAGCGGTAACCACCATAGGTCCATAGCTAACAAGCGTTACTTGAGTTCCCTCGCGCAAAACTTTTGCCTGGTGCATGGTGGCTGGCGGTGTATCTAGATTCACTGTTCCTTTGAGCCAGTAGCGTCTTTTTGGTTCAAAGAAGATTACTGGGTCGTTTGATTCAATTGCTTGCTGAATCATCCAGTAAGCATCATTTGGATTTGAAGGGCTGATAACTCGAAGTCCTGGAGTGTGAGCAAAATATGCTTCGGGGGATTCACTGTGATGCTCGACGGCACCGATTCCTCCTCCGTAAGGAATACGAATGACAACCGGCATGCTCAAATGGCCTTCAGATCTGTTTGTTAGCTTCGCAAGCTGCGAAACAATCTGATCAAATGCCGGATACACAAAACCTTCAAACTGAATCTCCGCTATTGGTTTGTAGCCGCGCATTGCAAGACCAATTGCAGTTCCAACAATTCCCGATTCGGCAATTGGTGAATTGAAAACTCTCTTGTTGCCAAACTCGGCTAGTAATCCTTCGGTGACTCTAAACACGCCACCAAGTTCTGCAACGTCTTCTCCAAAAACCAAGACCTTGGAATCTTTTTGCATTTGCTTCTGAATGCCGGCGTTGATCGCTTTTGCAATACTCATCTCAGCTGTGTTGGTCATTTGGAATCCTCCTCGAAAGAAGATTCGTAGTTTTCAAGCCAGGCCTGCTGTTCTTGAACCAGAGGGTGCGGATCGGTATAGACGTGCTTGAAGATGTTCTCCAAAGGAGGGTTAGGCATAGCAAAGGTAGCTTCCCGAATTTGAGTCGCTAGATCATCGCCGGCTTGAGCAACCTCTTGGAAGAACTCGTCGCCGACACCTTGGCGGCGAAGGAACTTCTCAAATCGGGTTATTGGGTCTCGGGCAATCCAGTAGTCAGTTTCTTCTTGAGGTCGGTACTTCGAAGGATCATCGCTGGTGGTGTGCGCTCCTACTCGGTAGGTCAGTGCCTCGATAAGTGATGGGCCGAGTCCATTTCTGGCATCATCCATGTGTTTGGCGGTTACCGCGTAACAAGCCAAAACGTCATTGCCGTCAACTTGGATTCCAGGAACCCCAAAGCCTTCACCTCGAAGATATAGAGGAACTACCGTTTGGGCAGATACTGGCGAGCTAATTGCCCACTGATTGTTCTGACAAAAGAAAACCAATGGCGATTTGTTGACTGCGGCAAACAAGAGGGCTTCGCTCACGTCACCCTCAGCGGTAGCACCATCACCAAAGTAAGTAATTACTGCTTGGTCAACCTCCGGGTCACCAGTTCCAACATTGCCATCGAAGTTGACTCCCATCGCATAACCGGCTGCGTGCAGCACCTGAGTTCCTAGAACGATTGCATAAAGATGAAATCTAGTTTCTTCGGGATTCCAACCACCGTGATTCACACCGCGCATCATCTTGATGATCGACATCAAATCAATTCCGTGGGTTATTGCCACCCCGTGCTCTCGGTAGCTAGGAAACATGTGATCGTTCTTGCCAACGGCGTAGCCTGAACCGATTTGAGCGGCTTCTTGACCCACTGCTGGAACCCAGAGACCCATTTGGCCTTGGCGTTGTAATGCGGTGCACTCGTTATCAAAGCGACGAATTCTCGCCATGTCGCGATAGAACTTCAAAAAGTCGTCGAGGGTTAGCTTTTCAATGTATTTGCCATAGTGTGCGTATTCGCTAGGCACCTCAAACACGCCATCCGGAGACAGCATCTGAACTTGTGGCACGCGGCCCGCCGAGGTAGTCACAGGCTCTAATTTAGCTCTAATGCTGCGACAATAGAAAAATGATTCGTTTCTTTGTCTCCACCTCAATAAACGCGCTAGCTCTATGGGTTGCAACAATCCTTATTCCAGCCATAACTCTCACCCCTTACGGTGGTGAAGGGCTCTGGCAGCGAATTGGTTCCTTCTTACTTGTTGGAGCGATCTTTGGTTTAGTGAACGCGATAATCGCACCGATTATCAAAGTGCTGACGTTCCCGCTTTACATTCTTACTTTTGGTCTGATCTCATTTGTTATCAATGGAGCGCTTCTTCTGTTTGTTGCCTGGCTTTCATCTCAGATTGGATCCGACATCTTCACAATCGATGGCTTCACTTCTGAAGGTCTAACGATTGAGTCCATGGGTTGGGCAATCTTGGGTGCGGTAATCATTTCGATTGCTTCCCTAATTGGTCGCTGGATTTTCAAGATTCTTAGAATTCTCTAGCAATAACGAAGTCCATTGCCTTTCCAACAGGCGCCCCCTGCACCTGAGACAGTAGCTGCTGCTTGATGTTCAAAATCCCCTTATTTTTCGACGCGTCCACTTCTTGAGTTGTGTTCTTGTAACTTTTCAAAGAATGAGAATGCATCGGGGCATCTGATTCCAAAGCCTGTGAAGTGCGTTGAATAGTCACCCAGTTTTTAGTTAGTGGATTTACTTTCCCGGAAACATTTGGGATTGGGTCATTCACATGCTCGATTGCCATCACCGGAACCTTGGTTAATTTCAATTGCGCAATCGGAGCGCCGATAGTTACCAAACCAGCGGTTATGTAATCGGCTGGGTGCTGAGCTAGATTGCCCGCCACCATGCCTCCTTGTGAGTGACCAACAAATATCACCTCGTCGGTTTCCGCAATTCCTGCTTGGTTCATCGCCTCCAACACTGCCCGCTCGCTAGCTGCCAAACCGTTACCCTGCATTGCCAAAATGTTGGACTGCAGATCAAGCGGATTTGACCCATCTCCAAGGCCTAGGGTTTGTGTGCCAGGAATGTAAACAATTGCGGTTCTTTGATCCGCTGTTTGGAAGAAGTCAATGCCAACCGTAGGTTGCTTTTTTGATGACACCTGCGACAAGCGGTCTAGTAGTTGCGTAATCGAATTTGGGGAACGGGTGGCGACGGTGCCCGTCTTGGTTGCAGAAACCGAGTGGTCTAATTTCCAACCGAAAGTTGTGGCGATGTTGGTGGCGATTCCCGCAAGGGCTGGAACAAAGTGAATTTCAAATCGCCTATGGATTTGAGCCTCGGTCGAGAAGTACTGTTCGGAGGCGACCAGGCAATTACTGTGAAGGCGCTCTAGTTTGGCAAGCACGTTCACTGTTGCCGCTCGATACTGTAACTGTCGAAGTGGGTTCAACAACAACGATTCGATCGAGCTAAAGGCAGCTAGTTGCTCCGCTGCAAGTTTTATCTCGAAAGCAACACGTTGTATTTCTTCGCGAGTAGCGACAATGTCTGGATTTCCCCCGTAGCTATCGATGCTCACCAGCTCAGGGATTGCCCTAGGGCAATTAGTTCAGACTCTAGAGCTGCCAGCTGCGAGGTAAGAAAAATGGCAGCTGCTCCAGACCAGTAGCCAGGCTCAGGCTTGGCAAGCCTAATTCGATAGAGGCTTTGCTCAATTTGAAACTGAATCTGATCCACGCAAATACTCTGCGCTGTTTGATTAGATTTTTGGCATCAAATTTGCAAATTGTTGAAAGCCCGAAGGCAATAACGGCCCTCGATGCGCCAGAATAGTTTGGTGAGCCTTTCTTCGCAGCCAATTAGCCCGCTAGACGGTCGTTATGCACCGGCTGTTTCTGGGCTTTCACTCTTGCTATCCGAAGCCGGTCTAAACCGCGCCAGGGTGCAAGTCGAAATTGAATGGCTCTTGTTGCTTGCAAAATCCGATATCTTTGGTCGTGACAGGTATGTCACTGAAGAACAATCCAAAGTTCTAAGAAATACTTTTGAAGACTTTAGTGACGAAGATGTCAAGGCACTAGCCTCCATTGAAGCCACAACCAAACACGACGTTAAAGCAGTCGAGTACTTCGTTAGAGATAAGCTCACCAAACTAGATCGTGAAGACTTACACGAGCTAACTCACTTCGCGGCAACCAGCGAAGACATCAATAATCTCTCCTACGCTTTGACCATCAAGGAAGCCGTAAACACGGTCTGGCTACCAAAAGCTAAAGCAGTTGTTCAGGAGCTTTCCCAACTAGCTAAGTCCTCGGCTGGCGTCTCGATGCTTTCTAGAACACATGGCCAGCCAGCAACGCCAACCACCATGGGTAAAGAAATGGCGGTGTTTGTTCACAGGCTCCAAAGACAAATCTCTCGCATTGAAAAAACCAGCTACCTTGGCAAATTCTCTGGCGCTACTGGAACCTACTCTGCACATATGGTTGCGGTGCCTGATTTTGACTGGCAAGCATTTGCAAAGAAGTTTGTCGAGTCACTCGGTCTCGAATTCAACCCACTAACCACCCAGATTGAATCGCATGACTGGCAAGCAGAGCTTTACCAGGGTGTTACTCACTTCAACAGAATCTTGCACAACTTAGCTACCGACATCTGGAGTTACATCTCCATCGGATACTTCACCCAGATACCCGTTAAGGGCGCAACCGGTTCTTCGACCATGCCTCACAAAATAAACCCGATCAGGTTTGAAAACGCAGAGGCCAACTTGGAGCTATCTAACGCCGTACTAGACAACCTGGCCCAGACCTTGGTCACCTCACGGATGCAAAGAGATTTGTCTGACTCCTCGGCCCAAAGAAACATTGGGGTTGGCTTTGGTCACTCACTAGTTGCAATAGATAACATTCATAAAGGCCTAGGGGAAATCAAGGTGGCTGACGCAGCAATCGCTGCCGACTTGGCAGATAACTGGGAAGTTTTAGCCGAGGCTATTCAGACAGTTATTCGAGCTGATGTTGCAAGCGGTAAGTCAGATATCACGAATCCCTACGAACTACTAAAAGACCTGAGTCGAGGTAAAAGACTTACGCGTGAAGACCTGGCTGATTTCGTTTTGAAGCTAGACATCCCTCAGGCATCAAAAGATAGATTGCTTTCCTTGTCCCCGAAGGATTACACGGGGCTTGCTAAGAAATTGGCTGAGTCGATCTAACGAAGAACGGGCTTATCCGGATCGTTGTTTTGCTCCGGAACCATAAGGGCCAGGGTTGCTATTCCAACCAAAGAAACAATAAAAGTTACTCCGGACGCTATTAGAGCCATGTCAACTTTTCTGACTCCAAAAAATACCAAAACACCAACGAAAGCTGCAGCTACTGCAGACAGGGTCAGAAACGTTGAAGCAGATAGTTTTTTGGGCATGATCCAAGCCTAAAGCTATTTCTGTGGGGTTAGAGCAGCAATGCCTAAATGCACACCGCAGATAACTAAATAGGCTCCAAAGAAACCAACAGCGCTAACGATGTCTAGTGGTGCAATCAGAAAAAGCAATCCAATAGCTAAGCCAAGAACTGCAGTGATTAAGCCGTCTTTGCCGGCACGAGTTCTAAAGCCACTTCGATTCGCAAGATAAAGCTCGAGCGCTCCAGACACAACTGCCCAACCAGCTACCAAATAGACAAACGCTAACGCTTCAGCTGTTGGATCAGTCTGGGGGATTAGCGCTGCAAATAAACCAGCTGCCAGGGATATCAGCGTCAGGGGAAGTGAATCGACCGATAGGTAATTTCTTTTGTCCCAGATGGTTGACGCAATGTTGACTACCGCTAATCCAATTCCAAAAATAGCTAAGGAAAATAAGCCTGTTGCCGCTGAGTGCGACTGAGTGAATGTAATAAGTAGTCCAACTGCAACAAAGATTGCAGCTCTTACGCCAGGAACTTTTTGCAAGGCTAAATTCTTGCTAGTTCTTCATGTTTACAAAGCGCGAGTAGTTACCCTGGAAGGCAACAACCACTGTTCCGGTAGGACCCGAGCGCTGCTTGGCCAAAATAAGGTCTGCTTCTCCCGCTCTTGGGTGATCGCTGTCACCTGCTGCTTCACGGTGAAGCAACACAACGACGTCGGCATCTTGTTCCAGCGATCCGGATTCACGAAGGTGAGAAAGTTCTGGCTTCTTATCCTTTGTCTGCTCTGCTTGACGGTTCAGCTGTGACAGAGCGACAACTGGAATACCTAGTTCTTTAGAAAGCAGCTTTAGAGCACGAGAGAACTCACTAACTTCTTGCTGTCTGGATTCAACTTTCTTTCCAGAGGTAAGTAGCTGCAAGTAGTCGATGATCACCATCTTCAACCCAACTCGCCCTGCAAGTCTTCGACACTTCGCACGAATTTCGGCAAGAGTCATGTTTGGTGAATCGTCAATGTAAAGGGGCGCGTCGTTGATGTTGCCACGGACCTGCGCCAACTTGGTCCAGTCGCTGTCTGCGATGTTTCCTTTACGCATCGACTGCAATGGAATCATCGATTCTGCAGAAAGCATTCTCATGGCAATTTCTGCACGACCCATTTCCAGAGAGAAGAAAAGTGTTGGCTTGTCACACTTGATGGCCGCGTTGCGAGCTAGGTCAAGAGCAAATGTCGACTTACCCATCGCAGGTCGTGCAGCAACAATAATTAGTTGTCCTGGGTGCAAACCATTTGTTAGTGCGTCGAGTTCTGTAAAACCAGTTGGCACGCCTACTAGATCTCCGTCTTTGGCAGACGCTGCTTCAATTTCAGCAATGGCCGCTTCTATGGAGTCATTGAGTGCAACGAAGTCTTCGCTAGAGCCAGTGCGAGTCACTGAATAAACGTCTTCCTGCGCTTGGTTTACAAGGGATTCGACTTCACCTTCGTTGGCGTAGCCAAGCTGTGCAATTCTTGTTCCAACTTCAACCAGTCTTCGTAATGTTGCTTTTTCCTGAACAATTTTTGCGTAGAAGGCTGCGTTTGCTGCAGTCGGAACAGTGCTAGTAAGTGTGTGAAGGTAGTCAGCACCACCTGCCCGCACTAGGGTTCCAGTTTTTACTAATTGATCAGTAACGGTAATGACGTCGGTTGGTTCACCCATTCCGTAAAGAGTTAGCAATGCATCAAAAACAATCTGGTGTTTTGGTGCGTAGAAATCATTTCCGCGGATATGTTCAAAAACTTCCGCTACTGCTTCCTGGGAAAGAAGCATCGCACCCAAAGTGCTTTGTTCTGCGAGAAGATCGTGCGGCAAGACTCGGTCAGTTGAGCGCCCGGGTTCAACCGGAAGTACTGGCGCCAATGACATTTAGTGCTCCTGAATGGAAATGAGTTTTTCGGGTAAAAAGCTTGCGCTTACTGACTTGTCTAGCATCCACCACTGACAACTATCGATAAAGCCACGGTGTGTATAAAGCTGTGGATAAACCTGGGGAAACACTCTAATAACTGCCCTTTACCTGTGGAGACAGCTGTGGGTAAATATGGGCTAGAAGACCCGCTGCTTAGTGATCTGTTGGGCACTGGATGTGGAAAACAAATATGGCTGAAAGTCTAAAGACCCCCCTGAGGGTCTATAGATGTGTAAAAACTCGCCCATCCCCCCATGGTCGCCACTTAAAGAGGGCGCAGAGACTCATCGATTCTGTCAATAATTTGCTGAGTCACAAATGGCCCCGACCAAGCCTCTTCAACACCGTCAGACTTTAGCCAGGCGAGAACCGAGGTTCTCCAAGATTCCAAGTCGATTGTCCTAGCTTGCTCAATCGCCTTCATTATCGAATTGATGTCGGGCTTTGAGTGAATGGAGACAAATTCAGGTATTCCAAAATCAACTGGATTTGGGCCCACGTAGATGGGAAAAGTACCGGCAAACAAAGAATCAAAGAGTTTTTCTGACATGTACTCGATGCTGTTTTCAATCACCAGCGCGTACTTATAAGAAGCCAGGGTGGAAAGCTTGTCCTTGCTGGTGCCCTTAAATGAGAGAGGCGATTTAAACCAGCCATTGATCGCAGCTGGTTTGATTCCAAAACCATGTTTTAGGGGAATCAATAACTCCTCGAAAGCCTTAGTGGCTCTCCTAAACCAAGGCATGTCCCAATCAAAACCCCAGACATCTATGTCTGTGGAGTTCTGAGCGGCGATTCTGCGGAGGGTGTAAAGCTCTCCTTTAGCGAAGCTCATTTTGTTGGCGTTAATTATTGCAAAACGATCGATTCTTTCACTGCTGGCGATCTTGGGTGAGACTAGGTGTTCTAAGGTCCAACGTTGCGGCCAGTTAATTCTGGACTTTGACGCAAAGGGGGATCGGCCAACATCAATCACAATGCTCATGTGTTTTAGGTAATCAGTTCTATAGTTTTGCGGCCTAACAACACTTGGTTCTTGCCGAATCAATACAGCAGGTGCTCTCACATCGTTCTTTGGCAATTTCTCGGATGGGTCGTTGTCAAAATCCAGAAAGACATAAACACCTGGTTCGCTGCCTTCTGGTGGATTTCGACCAAGAGACTGCACGAATTTCGCAAAGCTCTCATCATCTGGCTTAGTTGTTGTGCCACTATTTGGACCTAGGGGCATTATCGTCTTGAACGAGTTTCCCACTATCTAAAGGGTCCCTTTGGGTTTTGATTGTGACCTCGAGGTCATCGAGTTGTAAAGCTTGAAAATTCTTCGTCGCATAAAGTAGGGCAACCGACCAACTACTTGATACAACAAAGACAAAAGCGTCCACTTTCTTTTTTTTATTGTTTGCGTCGATTCACTTAAGTTATTACCTGTTCCCATTGAGTTCGGCGATTTAGCATCGGTGGTTTTCTTCTGATAGTGACTAGCGGTGTCTAATTGGGAGAGGATGGCGTTGAGAATGTCTGGCGTGTATGACTCGCCCAAAATATTGAAAACATCCCGTGTAGCTGTTGTGCTGTTTGGTTCTTCGTACTGCCAGGCAACATTTAGCTGCTCTAAGGCCGTGGTCCAAACTAAATCGGCAAAAGCTGAGTCAAGAATTCGACGTCGAATGGCGTCTTCTAGTTTTGCGACGAATGGACCGCGGTCATTAGATGAAATCTTGCGAGCGTAATCAATAAACAGATCAGACGCAAAGACCTTGAGTAGACCGATGGTAGCCGAGAAGGTCCTCACTTTTGCTCCCTGGGTGTGGGACTCGCTGATTGGGTTTTCTCTGTATAGGACTGTCTGCTTCTTTATAAACTCATGCTCGCCTCGCATAAGGCTCTTGAGTGTTTGTTCTGAGTCAGAGAAAGCAACGGTGTGCATCGCGACTTGGTCTGCTTCAAAAATTGCTTTGCGCATTGACAGTGACGCAAATGGAACAACTTGTTCAGCTACATTGGCAAGAAAGGTGGCTTGTTCACTGCTGTTGTCGATAAACCAGTTTGCCCTTGGTGGCACAGGAACTTTCTTGCCTTCTGAATTAAGTGAGCCTAGATCTGTAGACACTGAGCTAAGCGATTCATTTCCGCTTTTTATTGCTTGTAGGTGACTTTCAACGTGGTTAGGGAGGTATTTGTCATCTTGGTGAAAAAATGTGATCCAGGCTGTAGGCACCAAATCCAGATTCAACTGAAACGAACCGAGTCCGCCCAAATTGATCGGGTTTTGAACAAGTTTGTATCGGTTAGCAAATTTCTTGGATGATTCAAGAAGGTTACTTAAAGTACTCAAATCGAAACCAGGAGAGCAATTGTCAACCATGACAAGATAGAAATCCTGGGAAGTTTGCGCTTCCAGGTCTTGAATGCGCTCCTTGATGTATTGCTCACCTTTGTAAAGTCCAAGGAAAACAGTTGTATTCAAATGAAGCCCGAGATCCAAGCTCCCAAGTGTTTTCCTGCCAACTCTGAGCCACGCAAGATTAGCGGTCTGGTCGTTCACTTAATTCGTGCCTCCGATCACTTACGAGCTTACAAGAATCGCAAATTCCAAGTTTCTTATATACGTGGAGGAAAGTGACCTACTTAGTCCCAGTAAGGCATGAGCTATTATTTAGTGAGGCAAACGACTACTAAACCTAGGAGATTTCTTGGCTAGCACGAGTGTTTCGGTAGTCATCGCTTTCTACAACGGCTCTCGTTGGATAGAGCGTGCTCTAGAGAGTATTCAAAATCAAACAATTCAGCCTAGCGAGGTGATTGTGGTTAATGATGGCTCAAGCGAAGATGAGTCGGGGTTTCTAGTCAGTCTCCAACAGCGCTTTGATTTTCGAATTCTTAACCAAGAAAATTCTGGCCAGTCTTCTGCCAGAAATTTTGGAATCTCCGAAGCAACCTCAGATTACATTTGCTTTCTGGATCAAGACGATTACTATCTTCCTAAACACAATCAAATCCTTCTGGAAAATGCCGATTTCGATGATCCGAAATTTGGCTTTTCTTATGGTGACCTATGGCGATCGAGTGAAGCCGGCCAAATTCTTTCGCACTCCTCTGTAAACGTGAAAATGAAACACCCGCACAAGGACTTAAGGACTCTGGTCGGAAAAAACATGTACATAGTTCCTTCAGCCACGCTGATAGACAAGAAAGCTTTCTTGGCTGTTGGAGGTTTTGATCCAGAACTGCGCGGTTACGAAGACGATGATTTATTCTTAAGGTTCTTCTTGGCTGGATATTCAAATAGGTTCACTCCGGAGGCGGTAACGGTCTGGACAATCAACACCTCAAGTACATCTTTCACCGAATCTATGGCCCGGAGTAGATTCATTTACTTTAAGAAGTTACTCAAGACGTTCCCGGAAGGCTCGGTGGAGGGCATACATGTTTTTGGGACCCTAATGTATAAGAGGTTTGCCTACCGTTTTTCAGGTGATGTTATTGAGGCTGCCTTTAGTGGCGGTGAAAACTATTTGGAGAGGCTTTCCAGACTTATCGAGTTTAGGTCCCTCGTAAAGTCAAGCAATGAAGTGAGCTCTTACACAAAATTCAGATACCTCTTGGTCACATTACCGTTAGTAAAATTGAGTGCCAAATATCTCAGATTTTTTGCGTTGATAGCGCTTCGATCAGGAATTTTGTCAATTTTGTCTATTTTTTCTTTCGTGGGCTTTGCGGCTTACGTCCGTAGGTATGCGGTTCGAAAAAAGACTCTCTGATCTTTCCAGGGTGCTTTCGAAGAATGGCTATTACATCTTTGACTGCTTGCCAGAAACCTTTCGTGCTTAGAGATTTTGCTCTTGTTTGAGCCTCGCGGTGAATTAGCTCAGCCTTCACGCAAACGATGTTGTTGTATTTATGGTTTGAGCTGCGAATAGAGACATCCACATCGTTAAATCCTGATGGGAAGTTCTCATCTAGCACCCCTATTTCCCAAAACTTTCTTCTCGCGATCATCGCGCAGGCAAAAGTTACTGCACTAACTTGGAAGCAACTTTCTGGAACACAGTCATATTTGGATTCTCCGCGATATGGATGACCCGCAATTCCGGTATAGCCCAGAGCTATCCCCGCGTGTTGAATGGATCCATTTGGATAGCTAAGAACGGCACCCACTAATCCAGCACTACTTGTAGACGCGTGCTCGACCATGGAACTTAGCCAGTTACTGGAGATCACTTCAGTGTCGTTGTTAAGAAAGCAAAGGTACTCACCCGTGGCCTTGGTGGCAGCAAAGTTGCAGATTGCCGAGTAGTTGAAGACTCCAGGGTGTTTCAGGATTGAAACCCCTTCGGATTCATAATGGGCTAGAAGATCTTTTGTTTCGTGTTCGATTGAAGAGTTATCAACAATTAGAAGTTCGTAGTGCGAGTAATTCGTATTTTCTCGAATCGAATCAATGCAGGCTCGAAGCAGTTTGGGCTTGTCTCTAGTTGGAATAATGATTGAAACTTTAGGTTCGAGATTTATGGTGTTGGACCGCGTGTCGTGGTCGTTATCGAAACTAACCAGATTTGAAAGGTGCCAGCTTCTGGTGTCTAACTTGCGAGCCAAATAACCAACTACTGAAGAAACTAACAAGTCACACCTCCTTGTCACCTTAGAATTCCAGTTTTTTCACACCGGGCTTGGGTTTAATAATTTGGAAGAAGTCCTTTTAGATTTGCTTCTGCTAGAGAGTAAGCGTTTGTGTCCTTTGGGCTGGTCAAAAATTCTGATTTGCTCCATTTGTCAGCAAATGGGATTCCAATCTTTTCGTCCAGTGGATTTATCTCGTGCTCGGCACTTGGGTTGTACGGTTCGCTACACAGGTAGTTCACGACCGTGTTCTCTTCGAGCGTTAGAAAGACGTGCCCCAAGCCCTCTTTTATTAAAACTGCTTTCCCGTTTTTTTCTGAGATCACATCGGCATCCCATTTTCCAAAGGTTGGGGAGCCGACTCTAATGTCAACGACAATGTCCCAGATTGACCCCCTGGGGCAGAACACATACTTTGCCTGCCCTGGAGGAACATCCGCCCAATGAATACCTCGAATTACTCCGGCTTTGGAAACAGATTGGTTGACTTGCTTCACCTGAAAATCGAATCCTAATGTTTCCGATATTGCGGGTAGCTTGAACACTTCATGAAACGAGCCGCGTTCGTCGTCAAATTTTTGAGGGGTGAAAACCCAGGAACCCTGGATGCTAAGCGGTGTGAAGCTCATTTGTCCCTCTGATAGTTTGATTATCCTAAGACTACCGAACGAAGGGATTTCCATGCGATTTGCTGTGATTGGAAATCGCGGGATGTTAGGTTCGGAGATGATGCTCGTTCTGGCCGATAGAGGCTATGAGGTTTTGGGGCTTAATCGCGAGACGCTCAATCTAGATGATTCAATCGACAGCATTGCTCCTGCGCTAGAAGGTTTTGATGCTGTAGTAAATGCTGTTGCTTACACCGCAGTGGATAAGGCTGAGTCACAAAGCGAACTAGCAAACCTTGTGAATGGCGATTACGCGGGCAAGCTAGCCCAAGCATCAAAATTGGTTGGTGCTAAGTTTCTGCACCTTTCTACCGATTACGTATTTGATGGTAACTCTGAGATTCCTTACGCAACTGATGCGATTCCAAATCCACAAGGCGCCTATGGTCGCTCTAAGTTACTCGGTGAAAAGCTCGTTGAAGACTCAGAAGCCAATTACACAATTTTTAGAACTGCCTGGCTCTATGGTGCACACGGAAGATGCTTTCCAAAAGTTATGCATGAGAAAGTATTGCAGGGTGACCCGCTAAGAGTTGTAGACGATCAGTTTGGACAACCAACCTGGACCAGAGACCTAGCGGAACAGATTCTTAGTTACGCCCAACTAGAGAACGCACCCGCCATTGTCCACTCCGTATCTTCGGGAAGAGCCAGCTGGTTTGATTTTGCAACTGAAGTAGTTGGTGAGTACCCGATCGAAGCAGTTTCTAGCGGCGAGTTTGTAACGGCGGCAAAGCGACCGAAATACAGTGTTTTGGACAACTCGAGCAATTTGGTTGTGCCGATTGCTGATTGGAAAGATCGTTGGCTTGCAGCCAAAGACGATGCCTTAGGACTACTGAAGTAAATCCATCAGGTACTTGCCATAGCCTGATTTGAGAAAACGATTTGCCTCTGCTTTTAGTTGGGCATCGTCGATGTAACCAAGTCGCCAAGCAATTTCTTCTGGAACAGAGATTTTTGTTCCCTGTCGGTGTTCAATAACCTTTACGAATTCTGCGGCTTCGTGGAGAGAATCAATGCTGCCGGTATCCAACCAGGCGGTACCACGATCAAGTTTTTCTACCTGTAATTCGCCTTTGTCCAGATAAGCCGTGTTCAGGTCCGAGATTTCAATCTCACCGCGGGCTGAGGGCTTGAGTTTCTTTGCAATCTCAGAAACTTTGTGATCGTAGAAATAGAGGCCTGGAATTACATATTTACTCTTCGGCTTGGCTGGCTTTTCTTCAATCGAAAGTACTTTGCCCGATTCATCAAACTCGATGACTCCATAGTCCTGTGGGTTTTTTACTCGGTGGGCAAACACTGTCGCGCCTGGGCGAATCTTCATTCGACTAAGTGTTTGACCTAAGCCACTGCCGTAGAAAATGTTGTCTCCAAGAATCAGTGCGACATTTTCGCCATCAATAAACTTTTCACCAATAACAAATGCATCGGCAAGGCCTTTGGGTTCGGGTTGTTCTGCATAGCTAATTTTTATTCCCCACTGTGAACCATCTTTGAGAAGTCTCTTAAATTGCTCGGCTTCGTGAGGCGTGGTGATCACCAAAATTTCGACGATTCCTGCAAGCATCAGTGTGCTCATCGGATAGTAAATCATCGGCTTGTCGTATACCGGCATCAGCTGCTTAGAGTTTGCGATGGTGAGGGGGTAGAGCCTGGTTCCGGATCCGCCGGCAAGAATTATGCCCTTCATTTTTCCTTTCACCGCGCTAAAGCTTTCAGTGCTCATTGTTCCCCCCAAAACATGAATCGCCCTGCTGATAGCCTATTACAGAGTCATGGGAGGCATTTTGAAGGTCGTTGTCACGGGTGGAGCTGGATTTATCGGCTCGAACTTTGTCCGCAGGACACTCGCAACTCGCCCCGATGTAAAAATCACCGTTCTAGATTCTCTTACCTACGCTGGGCGTCTCTCAAACTTAGAAGGGCTCGAGGGTAAATACAAGTTTATTCAAGGGGATATCTGCGACTCGAAAATCGTGGAATCTGTTGTCGCAAAAGCAGATGTCGTTGTTCATTTCGCTGCCGAGAGTCATAACGATAATTCATTGAAATCTCCGCGCCCGTTTATTGAGACAAACGTTTTCGGAACTTTCGAACTTATTCAAGCGTGTGTAAAGAACAATGTTCGAATGCACCACGTTTCAACTGACGAGGTTTTTGGAGACCTGGCCCTTGATGGAGCAGACAAGTTCACTAGAGACACCCCATACAACCCTTCGTCTCCATACTCTGCTTCCAAAGCTTCGAGTGATCACCTGGTTAAGGCCTGGGTTCGTTCTTTTGGCCTTCGGGCAACTATCTCTAACTGCAGCAATAACTTTGGTCCATACCAACACGAAGAGAAGTTAATCCCGCGCATGATCGGGCTAATCAACTCCGGAGCCAAGCCTGAGCTTTATGGCAATGGGGCAAATGTTCGGGACTGGATCCACGTCGATGATCACAACGATGGTGTTTGGGCTGTTATTGAAAAGGGTGTTATTGGCCAGACCTATCTTCTGGGTGCAGACAATCAACGCTCGAACCTGCAGGTTGTTCAAGCGTTGCTTGAAATCATGGGCAAACCGAAGGACTGGATCGAATTTATTGGTGATCGCCCAGGCCACGACTTGAGATACGCGATTGATGCTTCAGCGACAGAGGCTGAGCTTGGGTGGAAACCAACACATGGAAACTTTGAGGAAAAGCTAGCTGAGACCGTGGGATTCTACGCGGCTAACCGATGAGCCCAAGTGAAGGATTTTCTAGCCGAAATAGTCTTGAACGATTTCTTTGGTGGGGCCAACTTTTTTAATTACTCCGTGTTCCATCCACACGACCTTGTTGCATGTTTGCTCGATCAGCTCTTTGTTGTGACTTGCAATAACAAGTATTTCTGACTGATTCACTAAATCTTGCAGCCTCTTGCTCGCTCGCTCGGCAAAAGCTCCATCTCCAACAGAAAGCCACTCGTCCATAATTAGGATGTCTGCAGACATTGATGTCGAAACCGAAAAAGCTAGCCTCAAAAGCATTCCAGAGCTATAAATGCGAACTGGCAAATTCACGTAATAGCCGAGTTCGGAAAACTCAATGATTTCGTCAATCTTTTGATTGATTTGTTTCTTTGAAAGACCCATGAGCTTTCCACGAAGAAGGATATTTTCCCTTCCGGTGTTTTCTGGATTAATGCCAAGAGAGATATCCACCAAGGAGGAAATGGTGCCTGATCGCTCAACCGTTCCGGAGCTTGGCTCGAACACTCCAGTAAAAAGTCTTAATAGAGTGCTCTTTCCGGCACCGTTGTGACCGATTATTCCTACCCTGTCGCCAGATTTAATCTCAATATTCAGTTCTTTCAAGGCTTCAATACTTAGGTGGCCGCCTCGTTGAGCAGTTAGAGCTCCTCCGGTAGCAGCACTCACAAGAGTATTAGTAAGTGATCTGGCAGACGAGTTATATATGGGAAGTACTACGGACGCGTTCTTTAGTCTTATGTGTGCCATGTCTATACCCAATACGCAATTCTTTTTTCGTACTTCTTGAATAACAGAAGTCCTATTGTCCATAGGGCTATTCCCAACACCACAACCCATATCCAGTTTTCAAGAGACGGGTATTGACTGATCAATGGCAGTCTCATTACCTGCAAAATGTGATACAGCGGATTTAGGCTCACGATGGCCTCAACTAATTCGTTATCCCCAAGGCTTTCTTTGATCCAAATAACTGGTGTTATGTAGAAAGCAACGGTCAAAGCAGCACTGATAATTTGAGGGAGATCTCTAAACCTTGTTGCCACAATTCCAAAAATCATTGCCATTCCGGATAGAGCGAACACGGCCAGCAAAATTCCAAGCGGCCACAAAAGTAATGCCCAGGTAATTCCTCCTCCAAAGAGGAGAATCACAACTGGCATAATCACGATGTTGTGCGCAGACACAATAATGTTCCGCCAAACAACGCGAACCACATAAACAATCTTTGGTAGTGGCAGCTGCTTGATCATTGCCTCTGCGACGATAAACGCCTGGTTGCCTTCATTAAGAATTCCGGCAATCAAACCCCAAGTAATTAGTCCAGAAGCCAGGTAAGGAAGAAAAACTTCTAGTGGAGTGTTGAATATCGTTCCGAAGACTATTCCAATAGCAGAAATTGTTACTGCCATACCGATAGTTATCCAAAGCTGACCAAAAACACTTCTTCGGTATGACTGCCTGATATCTTGCCAGCCAAGCATCAAGCCAATTCCAAGCGTTTTTCTCACCTGTTTTGACTCTCCTCTTAGTTAGAGTGCAGAAACTTTGTAGCCCTAAAGCAATAGCAGTTTACTTCTTGGCTACAACTTTTAGCTTGATGGTTGCAACTAGGTCACCGTGTAATCTCACGGTTGCTAGGTACTCACCAACAGAGCGAATTGGGTTTGGGATTTCAACCTTGCGCTTGTCGATCTGACCGAGGCCAGCTTCTGAAACAGCAGCAGCGATGTCGCCAGTTTTCACAGAACCAAACAGTCTTCCGCCAACGCCGGCTTTGACTGCAAGCTTCACGGAATCCTCTTCAAGTCTTGCCTTTAGAGTTTGTGCTTCTTCGACTGTTGCTAGTTGACGTGCGTCACGAGCTGCGCGGATAGAGCTAACTTGCTTTTCTCCACCCTTGCTCCAAGTAACGGCAAATCCTCTAGGCAGTAGGTAATTGCGTGCGTAACCGTTTTTTACTTCAACAACGTCTCCAGCGGAGCCAAGGCCAGAAACCTCATTGGTAAGAATGATCTTTGACATGGGGTTTCTCCTTAGCGGCCAGCGCCAGCGTATGGCAACAAAGCCATCTCGCGTGCGTTCTTGATAGCGGTTGCAATTAGGCGCTGCTCTTGAACAGAGACGCCGGTAATTCTGCGAGCGCGAATCTTTCCGCGGTCAGAGATGAACTTTCTCAGGGTTGCAACATCTTTGTAATCGATTATGCCAACCTTCATGAACTTAACTGGAGCTAGTTTGTCTAGCTTCGAGTTTCTAGTGGGTTTACGACGTGGGTCGGTTTTTCCAGCCATTTATTTCTCCTAGTTTCTAATCTTTAAAAAGGTGTGTCGTCAGATGCAGGTGCACCTGGGTTAGCCCAGCCGTCATCGGCCTTGGCAGCTGCCGGAGCAGCTGGAGTGTTTGCCCATGGGTCTGATTGAACTTGTGCAGCTCCACCAGCTGGTCCACCCTCGCGAGCGCGACGGGTAACAGCTGCCGTTGCATATCTAAGTGATGGACCGATTTCTTCGATTTCCATCTCTAGTGATGCACGAGATTCTCCCTGAGCACTCTGGTAAGCAGAAGGTGCCTTTAGGCGACCAGAAACTACAACACGAGAACCTTTGGTTAGGCTCTGAGCTACGTTTTCTGCAAGTTCACGCCAAGCGGTGCAACGAACCCAAACAGTTTCGCCGTCTTCCCAGGTGTTTGTGGTTTTGTTCATAGCTCGAGGAGTTGAACCAACTCGCACGCTGCAAACTGCAATGCCGCCTTGGGTGTAACGAAGTTCTGGGTCGTCAGCCAAGTTGCCAACGACAGTGATATTTACTTCTCCAGCCATAATTACTCGACCACCGCTGCTACTTCAGCCACAGCTTCTTCCTTCTTGTATGAAGGCTTGCTGTCTGAACGGGAATCTGAACGAGAGTCTGAACGAGAGTCTGAACGAGAGTCAGATCTTGAATCTGAGTCACCCTTTTTGGCATATGGCTTGCGGGCCGGGCGCTCTGGAGAGTATTCAATAGGTGTGATGGTGAACTGAACGTCTTCTGCGCGCAATACCTTGGTGCGCATAACGGCTTCAGAAATGTTTAGCTGACGGTCGAGCTCAATAACAGCTTCTGAAGGTGCGGTCATGTTGATGACGGCGTAGATACCTTCGGTCTGCTTCTTGATTTCGTAAGCCAGGCGGCGTCTTCCCCAAATGGAAAGGATGTCGATTGTTCCCTTGGCGTCAGTGATGACCTTAAGAAACTTCTGAATTGATGGTTCAACGGTCTTTTCCTCAACTGTTGGGTCGAGAATTACCATTACTTCATACTGATGCATAGCTAACCCACCTCCTTTGGACTAGAGCGGCCATGGACGTTCCATGACAGGAGGGTATGTGGCATCTGTTTTCTTGATTTCATTTCTTTATTTCAGAGCCGAAATCTAGGCAACTTCAAGAGTCTAGCCCTTAGAGTGCCACTCCAGCAAGGCCCTCTTGGCAGCCTCTGGGCCAAGTGGGCCATTTTCGATCCGAAGCTCCAAAAGGTACTTATAGGCCTTGCCTACCTTTGGACCTGGCTTCAGATTCAAAATCTCCATTATTTCCTCGCCAGTTAGATCAGGCCTCATGGCATTGAGCTCTTCTTGCTCCATGACAATTGCAATTCTTTTCTCAAGATCGTCATAGGCGTGGGAAAGCTGGTCAGCTTTGCGCTTATTTCTTGTAGTTACATCGGAACGAGTAAGTATATGTAGCCGAACAAGCTGCTCCCCAGCATCGCGCACGTACCTTCTTATTGCGGCATCGGTCCAGGACTGATCACTGTAGCCAAAGAACCGCAAGTGAAGCTCTACGAGCTTGGATACGGCTTTTGTAGTGTCGTTATCGAATCGAAGCGCCTTCATTCTCTTGGAGGCAAGCTTGGCTCCCACCACATCGTGGTGGTAGAAACTAACTGCCCCGCCTGGTTCCAGTTTTCTTGTTGCCGGCTTTCCTATGTCGTGAAGCAGTGCTGCAAATCGCAACACGAAATCTGGCTCTAGGTTGTAATCCTTTTCGTAGTCGATTGCTTGCTCGACAACAGTGAGGGTGTGTTCGTAGACATCCTTATGGTGGTGATGTTCGTCGGTTTCGAGCTTTAGAGCAGGAAGCTCCGGCAAGACTATTCCTGCAAGCCCCGAATCAACTAGTGCCTCAAGACCCTTTCTTGGATTTGCCCCAAGCATAAGTTTTTGTAATTCAACTTGAATTCTTTCTGCAGAGACAATTTCGAGTCTTTGGCGCATTGCCTGCATTGCCTCAAAGGTTGCCGGTTCAATTTCAAACCCAAGTTGAGATGCGAACCTGGCTCCACGAAGCATTCGTAAAGGATCGTCTCCAAAAGAGTCTTCTGGCTTACCTGGGGTTTTCAGAACCTTGTCACCCAGATCACGCAACCCTCCAAATGGGTCAACAAACTCCCGAGCAGGAAGAGTTAGAGCCATGGAGTTTACGGTGAAGTCACGGCGTTGTAGATCGTGCTTCAAATCCGTTCCGAATTTTACTTCAGGTTTTCTTGAGTCAGAATCGTATTTATCGGTTCGATAAGTTGTAATTTCAATTTGATTGTCGCCGATTCGGCAGCCGATGGTTCCAAATTGTTTTCCGATTTCCCAGTGGGTATCGACTTTGCCCTTAATGACTTCAAGAATCTGTTCTGGAGTGGCGTTTGTGGTTAGGTCAATATCAGGTGCTACTCGACCAAGAATTGCATCTCTGACCGGTCCTCCAACAAGGGCTAGCTCATACCCTGCGCTTTCAAACATTGCTCCGAGCGAATCAAGAAGCGGTGTTTTTGTAACACGCTCGAGGTTTTTCATGGCGTCGGATGAATGCATATGTTCAACCTTGCCACAACGAATAGGTGGTTTCTATCAGGCAAAATAGGCCCATTTGTTCTTGAGGTTAGGCTTAACAATATGACCCGTGAAAAGCCAGCTCCCGTTGTTGAAGTCTCGGCTGGTGGTTTTGTGGTTTCTAAAACTGATTCCACTCTGGTGGCGCTTATGGCGAGGTTTAATCGTGGTGGAAAACTCGAATGGTGTATTCCAAAGGGACATTTGGAGCCCAATGAAACCAATGAGCAGGCAGCACTCCGAGAGGTTTTTGAAGAAACGGGCCTGAGTGCGGAGATCACAGATTACCTAGGGGATGTGAGCTACACCTTTAATCAAAAAGGTAAGAACGTCTCCAAAACTGTGCACGTCTACCTAATGAATCAAGTATCCGGTGAGCTAACCATGGAGCACGATCCAAATCATGAGGCAAGTGAACTAGCTTGGGTAAAATTGAGCGAGCTTATCAATAGGCTCTCTCATGTAAATGAGAAAAGAATTGCCAAAGTGGCTCTAGAACTTATCGAGGTTCGAAGTTGAAGAAAATAACAATTGTCCTAATTGTTGCCATCGCTGCCTCACTTGGGTTGGCAGCAATGCCTGCATTCCCAGCTGAGAGAACAGTGGTCCCCGCTGATGGTGTTTCGATTCTCGGCGGATCCGATATCACGCTGGTTGCTAGAGAATCAAGTTTTCCGGTGGTTGTGAATAATAGCCAGGGTAATCCGGTGCGAGTAATTGTGCACCTAGTTTCTACCAGCCCGAAACTTATTGTTGAGGAGACAACCCATTGGCTAATCATTCAACCGGGTTCAACTGTCAACGCTCAGTTTCCAGTTTCTGCAATCGGTAGCGGCGATGTGGTTATGGTGGCTTGGTTGACTTCGATTAGTGGAGTTGAAATCGGCCCAAAGGTGCCAATCAAACTCACTGTTAATCCCGATGTTGAAGCTTGGGCAATAGGGTTGTTTTTTGGATTAGTTGCTTTGTTGTCAGTCGTGGGATTTATTCGAACATCGCGTAAATCAAGAACTAGCTAGGGGAAACTTATGAGTGTCGCCAAATCATCATTATTGATGGCCGGTGGAACAATAGCCTCCAGAATTCTTGGATTTATACGCACCGTGGTTTTGGCACTAACAATCGGTGTTACTACCGATGCCGCAGATGCCTTCGGAGTTGCAAACCAGCTTCCCAATAACGTTTACGCGATTATCGCTGGTGGTGTCCTGTCTGCGGTGCTGGTACCTCAGATAGTAAAGGCTAGATCTCACAAAGATGGTGGCCTTGGCTACATTGACCGCCTATTAACTTTGGCGATTGTGGTTTTTGCTTCGGTGACCGTAGTTGCTACCCTCGCGGCACCTTTCTTGATTTCCATTTACACAACCGGATGGTCTCCGGCTCAGTTGGCACTTGCTTCCGCGTTTGCTTACTGGTGCATTCCGCAACTTTTCTTCTACGGTCTTTACGCGATGCTTGGGGAAGTTTTAAACGCTCGAAGTGCATTTGGTCCTTACATGTGGGCTCCAGTTCTAAATAACGTTGTTGCGCTAATTGGTCTGATTGGTTTCTTTGTGGTTTTTGGAGCGGACCCAGTCGGGGCTAGGTCTGTCGAAAGTTGGGGACCAGATCAAATTGCTCTTCTGGCAGGTTCTGCAACCTTGGGCGTCGCATCCCAAGCACTCATATTGTTTTTGTCTTGGAAGAAAATCGGAATAAATTTTTCGCTGAACTTCTCTTGGCAAGGGGTTGGACTTCGTCCCGCGATGAAGGCGGCCACTTGGACAATTGGAATGGTCTTGGTTTCACAAATTGGTGGTTTGGTTCAGACCTTCGTAGCGTCTCGGGCAGTAGCGGATAGATCAGAGGATCTAGCGATTGCATCAGTTGCAGCCATGTTGATTGCTTGGTTGCTTTTCATGCTTCCTCACTCCGTAGTGACAGTTTCGATAGCTACGGCTTACTTCACAAAGATGAGTGAGCATGTTCACGACAAGAGAATCGATCTAATGAAGATTGATCTTCGTGCCGCTCTTCGAGTGGTTGTTTTGGTGAATGTGTTTTCGTCAATAGCCCTTATTCTTCTTAGCTATCCGGTTGCCAGGGTGTTTGTTGGAGAGTATCCATCAACAGTTGCTTTAGGCAACGTGTTGTTTACAACCATGTTTGGTTTGGTCCCCTTTGGTTTGGTGTTCATGTTTCAAAAGGCATTTTTTGCCCTTGAGGACACCAGAACGCCATTTGTTTTCACAACTATCCAGATAGCAATTCACATCGCCGGTTCAATCACCTTGTTTTTCACTATGACCTCTGAATTTTTGGTTATGTCACTTGCTGGGCTCACCAGCGCAACCATATTGATCCAGGCGCTGGTTGCTTACTTGTTCTTAAGAGCACGGATCGGTCTCATTGGAACTGCGCCAAAGGGTGAGGGCCTGACACTAAGGGTGCTGGTTGCAGCTGTTACTGCTGCTGTGGTTGGCTACGGGATGACTCTGGCCTTAGGTGGAACCGCTGAAGGCAGTTTGGGCCTCGGTTCTATAGCCGGTGCTCTCATGGTTATCGTTGCCACGGGAACAGCCATGCTTCTTGTTTACGTCTTGGTTTTGAAGCTTCTAGGTGTTCGGGAAATAGATAGCGCCCTTAAGGGAATTCGCGGAATACTGCGTCGCTAAACTTAGTTCTTGTTGAGTGGTCGCCATTGCCGCCACACTAAGAAAGAAGAAGATGCGCGAAGTCATCATTATCGGATCAGGCCCCGCCGGATACACCGCGGGAATCTATGCCGCAAGAGCAGGCCTGAAGCCTCTCCTTATTGCTTCCAGTGTCGAAGCTGGCGGTGAGCTTATGAAGACCACCGATGTTGAAAACTTCCCTGGTTTCCCAGATGGACTCATGGGACCAGATCTAATGATGAAGTTCCAGGCTCAAGCAGAACGCTTCGGAACAGAGATCTTGTTACAAGACGTGGTGGAAGTCGACCTCAAGGCAAACCCAAAGATCGTCAAGATTGGCACCGGAGAAACCTTTGAAGCCAAGGCTGTCATTTTGGCTACCGGGGCTGCCTACCGTGAGCTTGGTTTGCCTAAGGAAAAGGAGCTCTCTGGTCACGGTGTGAGCTGGTGCGCAACCTGTGATGGTTTCTTCTTTAGAGAAAAAACTATTGCTGTTGTCGGTGGGGGAGATTCCGCCATGGAGGAAGCTAACTTCCTAACCCGTTTCGCATCAAAGGTTTATGTCATTCACCGAAGGAATGAGCTCAAAGCCTCAAAGATTATGCAGGATAGGGCAAAGGCCAATCCCAAGATTGAGTTCATCTGGAACGCAGGCGTTGAAGAGCTTCTTGGCGAAGGCAAGCTAACCGGAGTGAAACTCAAGGACACGGTGACAGGAGCTGAGTCCCAACTGGATTTAGATGGCCTATTTATTGCCATCGGAAACGACCCACGAGTCTGGTTGGTTGAGAACCAGCTGGAACTAACTGAGGACAAGTTCATCAAGGTAGATGGTCGAACCTCAAAGACTTCGCTACCTGGGGTTTTTGCATGTGGCGATGTGATTGACCCGACCTACCGTCAGGCAATCACAGCAGCGGGTTCGGGTTGTGTCGCAGCGTTAGACGCTGAGCATTTCCTCACAGATAACTCATAGGCTCGCAGTAGATTTAGAACAGATCGATTATTTAGGAGAAATCATGGCACCCAAGAATGTAACCACCGCTTCTTTCCAGGCGGATGTGCTGTCAAACCCGAAGCCGGTAATGGTGGACTTCTGGGCCGAGTGGTGTGGGCCATGTCGCATGGTTTCCCCAATCCTTGACGAGATCGCAGCTGAGTACTCAGACAAGATCGAAATCGTAAAAGTAAACGTGGACGAAGAGCCACAACTAGCCATGCAATATGGCGTTACTGGAATCCCTCTTATGGGTATTTTTCAGGGTGGCCAACTGGTCAAGCAAATGGTTGGAGCAAAGCCTAAGCAGGCAATTGTTGCTGACCTTGCTGAATTCCTTGCCTAAAAGACACAAAAGGTAATCAATGGAATTTTGTTCGCGACCCGCGGTCTAGGATTCTGAGACTAGATGCTATTTTGAAAAAATTTACAGAATTGTCTTTGCAATAAAAATATCTTGCTCGATGGTCCACGGCAAATTATTTGCTCGGGCCCAATTCACTAAAACGTCAATGTCCGGATATGCCGGATCCTGCAAAGCAGAAGCGGTGTTACCAAAAAGGCGGATATCATCAACCATTACACACACCCCATGAAAGTTTTTCATGTTGTCAGTTATCGCTTTAAGTTCGTCAACTATTGGAGTCTCTTGAGGGCCGAGGTGTGTGGGTCCTGCGGAATAGTGGCCATCTAGCCAGAAGTTCACTCTGCCTTGAATTGTCGGCAAAAGAACAGGAAAGACATCTTCGCTTAGCCCGTTTATGATTTCGACGTTCTTTACTTCAGCAAATCTTTGCTGGGCCTTTTTGAATAACTCTGGCTGTGGCTCAATACTTACTACTCGCTTGGCTGTCTTTGATAAGAAGTTGGTGGTCTCCCCCCAAAAAGTTCCAGTCTCAATCCACGTAGCGTCTATAAATCCATGTCTAGTGAGGCAGCCACGCTTTACCAATCCGGGAGCTGGTACTGAAAAGCCTCTCTTTGCCCAACGTAGTTGTTCTCTTAGTATCGACATACAGCTCACCTTTCTTCCGTAAAATTCTAATGTCTAATATTTCCGGGTTTCCGATAATTCGGGTGTGTCAGACAAAATTGGCATGAAAGTGCAGGGTGGGTGAAATGAGATTCGGATCTAATGTTTGGCTGAAACTGTATCGGCCCCGAGGGTGGTTATTCTAAAAGCCCTTTTTTTTATAACCAATCTCATCCAAGATTCGGTTCAAATCCGCGACCGTTGCGAAGTCAATAATCAATTGACCCTTCTTGCGACCAAGAGCGATCTTCACAGTCGTGTTTAGCTGGTCGCTAAGTCCCTCGGCAATTTCCTTCAAAAGATCTTGACGGGTCCCCTGGATAATTTTTGGCTTCTTGTTTTCTGGCTTATCGATGCCAACAATTTCTTCCAAAGATCTAACTGACAAACCCTCGTTTATTGTTTTGGTCGCGAAGTACTCCATGCGCGATGCATCTGCTGCACCAAGAATTGCCCTTGCGTGACCGGCAGATAAAACGCCCGATGCGACCTGTCTTTGAACGCTCGCCGGTAACTTCAACAAACGCAGGGTGTTGGTGATTTGTGGACGCGATCTACCAATGCGCTCAGCGAGCTGTTCTTGAGTAATTCCAAAATCTTCCAAGAGCTGCGAATAAGCACTTGCTTCTTCGAGTGGGTTTAGATCACTGCGGTGAAGGTTTTCTAGAAGTGCATCGCGCAGCATGTTCTCATCTGCTGTTTCACGAATAACTGCAGGGATTTTTGTCAGTCCTGCTTCTTTGGATGCGCGAAGTCTTCGCTCCCCCATGATCAATTCATATTTGCCTTCAGATTTTTCTCTTACGACAATCGGTTGCAAAACACCTAGCTCGCGAATGGAATGAACGAGTTCTGAAAAAGCAACTGGTTCAAAAACAGATCTTGGTTGTTTTGGGTTAGGAACAATTGCTTGAACGTCTAGGTGACCAAAGCGTGCACCAGGAACTGGAACAAGGTTTGGTTCTCTTGTTCCACCGGCTGGAAAAAATATGTCCACCGGTCGTTCAGTAGTTTTATCTGAAGTTGGAATTAATGAACCAATGCCTCTACCGAGACCGCCTTTTTTCTCAGCCACGAACTGCTCCTCTGTTTGCCATTTCTATTGCTGCTTCCAGATATGCAATTGCACCTGGTGATGTTCGATCGTAAGAAATTACAGTGCGTCCATAACTTGGTGCTTCGGAAACTCGAACTGATCTTGGAATGATTGTTGAAAGAACTTGATTTGGAAAGTGAAGTTTTACCTCGTCCGCAACTTGCGAAGCAAGTTTTGTTCTTGAGTCATACATCGTTAGCAAGATTGTCGAAAGTTCAAGTGAAGGGTTAAGGTGCTTCTTGATCATCTCGATGCTCTTTACAAGTTGGCTTAAACCTTCGAGTGCGTAGTACTCGCATTGAATTGGAATTAGAACTTCTTTGGCCGCAACAAATGCGTTGACGGTTAGCAGACCTAAGCTTGGTGGGCAGTCAATCAAAACAAAATCTGGCGGTGTTGGGGTTGAGGCAATATACGTCTCGATCGCAGTGCGAAGGCGCTGTTCTCTTGCGACCAAGGAGACGAGTTCAATCTCGGCACCGGCGAGATGGATGGTAGCCGGCACACAGGTAACCCCTGGGCTCTCAGTGCTTACCTGAACCACTTGGGCCATAGGGACATCGTCAATTAGCACTTCGTAGATACTCTTGATGTCGGCGTGGTGATCAATTCCTAGGGCCGTGGACGCGTTGCCCTGTGGATCTAGATCTACGACCAGAACCTTCAAACCTTTAGAGGCAAGAGCAGAAGCTAAGTTAACTGTGGTAGTTGTTTTGCCCACACCACCCTTTTGGTTGGAAATAGTGATGATTCGAGTAGTTAAAGGTTTATCCACAACCTTAGACCCGGCCTGCTCCAAACGTTGAGAGTTTTCCACAAGCTCTCGAGCCAGCGGAGTATCAGCTAAGTCGGTCAAATTCGACGCTAAATCATCGGGATGTTTCACGTGAAACCTCCGAAATCTCAGACTTATCCACAAGCCATCCTGTGGGGTGTGGAGAACTCTCAAGTCGACCGTTAGGGTAGCCCAGGCCCTTTACAACACTCGGTTTGGTAACCGCTGTGGTCTCTGAAGGCTGCTCTGACATTTAGTTCTCCTTGGAAGAATCTAGCGTAGTTTTGACTACCGATGTGGGCTCAGCGAGAAACTTTTCACCACAAATTTGGATCTCAAACGAAGCAATTCCCAGCTTCTTTTGGAGCTTCTTCGCGGCCTCTATTTCTTCGGCGGCTTTAGATCCCTTAAGGGCAATCAGAGAACCCCCCGGTTTTAGAAGTGGCACGGTCAGCCGAAGGAGTTTATCCAGAGCGGCCACCGCCCTCGCGGTGACGATGTCAAACTTTAGGTCCAAGACCTCTTCGGCCCTAGCTCTTCTAACCTCAACGTTGGTCAGACCCAGTTCCTGAATTACCTCTAACATCCAAGTAGACCTTCGTTCCATCGGTTCAATCAGAACAAAGTGAGCCTCTGGCAACGCAATTGCCATTGGGATGCCTGGGAGTCCTGCACCTGACCCGACGTCGGCAACATGGTCCCCTGGTTTGACGGTTTCGGCCACCACAGCTGAATTCAGGATATGCCTGGACCAGAGCTTGTCCAGCTCCCTTGGTCCAAGAAGACCTAGGTCTTCACTGTCGTTAGCAAGCTTTTGGGCAAAGGCTCGGGCCTTCTCTAATTGGGGGCCAAAGATTGCCCTGGCTGATTCTGGCTCAGCCTCAAATTGTTTCACGTGAAACTATTCAGGCTTGGAAATTACGATGTGGCGGTCGCGTCCTTCGCCTTCGGACTCCGAGCTCAAACCAGCTTCGCCGATCAAGTCGTGGGCAAGTTTTCTCTCATAAGAGCTCATTGGCTTAAGGTGCTTTGGCTCGCCAGTTTCTTTCACCTGGCTGATGAACTTCTCAACCACTTTGGTGAGCTGGTCGATCTTGGCCTGTCGTGAGCCGCCAACATCGAGGATCAGGCGGGAATAGCTAGAGGTCTTGACCTGGACAGCGAGACGGGTTAGTTCCTGAAGAGCCTCGACGGTGTCCGGATGGGAGACCAAAGCTAGGTTGGAATCCTTACTAGCGGTGACCGCTAGATAGGCTCTGCCCTCACGGACATCGATATCAATATCGCCATCCAAATCTGTTATGTCAAGTAGTTCTTCGAGATAGTCAGCGGCGATGTCGCCTTCTTCCTCGAGCTGCTTTACAGTTCTTTCTTTGCTTTCTTCTAAATCTGCCATCTTGGTTTCCTACTTCTTCTTTTTCTGGTCTTTTTTGGCCCGTTTCTTTGAAACTGGCTGGTCTCGTTGAGCCTTTTCGGCTGCTTCAGCTGCTGCCTGGGCAGCGTCGTCGGTGTCCTTCTTTTCCTGAAGTTCCTTCGGAAGCTTGCCCTTCTTGGCTAAGCGCTTGATACGGGCGTGATATGCCGGGGAGCCTGCTGTTGGCATGTTGCGGATAACAATGAACTGCTGGCCCATGGTCCAGAAGTTAGAGGTTAGCCAGTAAAAGATAACCGCAATAGGGAAGGAGACTCCGGAGATTACGAAGATTAGAGGGAACACGTACAACAGGATCTTCTGGGTCTGCATGTATTGGCTGTTTTGGACATCAGGATTCTGGTTCTTGGCGATGATCTGCTTCTGGGTGATGAACTGAGATGCAGACATCAAAACCACCATGATTCCAGCCAGGATTTGGACTTCGATTCCGGTAGCGGTCAGGAAGGTTTCAGAGAGCTTTGCGCCGAGGAGGGTGGCGTCTGAGAACTGGGTTGCAAGGGTGGAGTTCATTAGGCCGACACCAGATTTTTGGGCCTGGGCGTCGTTCAAAACGAAGAAAAGGCCCGTAAAGATAGGGATTTGAACCAAGATTGGAAGGCAGGAGCTCAGGGGGTTAGATCCGGTTCTTTTGTATAGATCCATCTGCTCTTTGGCAAACTTCTCTCTGGATTCACGGTCGTTTTTGCCCTTGTATTTCTTTTGGAGCTTCTGAAGCTCTGGCTGGACTAGCATCATGTTTCGCTGAGATTTAATCTGCTTAACAAACAGTGGGATAAGAGCTGATCGAACGACCAGAACTAGGCCAACAATGGCCAAAACCCAGCTCAAACCAGACTCTGCGGCTATGCCAAAAAAGGTGAAAAAGGTGTGAAAACTGACCAAAATCAGCTCAATTACCCATTTAATTGGAAACAGCAGATCCATCTAATTACCTTCCTTGGGGCTTTGGCGAAACAAAGCCGTTTTCTAGCACAAAAAACCTCTGGTTTGAGGGCTTGACCTGGTCAATTCCCCCTTGGGACCAAGGGTTGCATCTGACAATCCTTACCGTTGTCAACACGCTACCAACAATCACTCCCCGCTGTTGGATTTGGCCTAAGCCATAAGCCGAACAGGTCGGGTAGTACCTGCAAACATCTCCATAAAGCGGAGATATAAACTTCCTGTACCCCTTGAGGAACAAAACAACCAGGTTCCTAGGAACCAGCCAAATTGTCCACAAGGCATTCATTTCAGCCCGCAGACCTTCTCAAAATCTTCGGAAAGCTGCTGAAAATCAAGTTCCGCGCTGCCCGGGAGGGTTCTGAGCACAACCTGGGAGCCAGCGGGAAAAGACTCCAATTGCTTCCTCACTAGGCTCCTAAGTCTTCTTTTCAAAAGATTCCTCTTGACAGCTCCGCCACTTGCCTTCGAAACCACCAACCCGAATTTTTTAGGTTGGTCTTCTTCGATTAGTCGATACCCGACCAAATGGCTGGTGGATTGTTTTTTGCCGATTCGCATTATCTTGCGAAAGTCATCGCCTCGAACTAGTCGGTTGGACCGATCCAGCATTTTGGTTTTTAGGCCGAAAGTTCTTTGCGACCCTTGCGACGACGTGCAGCCAAAATTGCCCTGCCGGCGCGGGTTGCCATGCGAAGTCTGAAGCCGTGCTTTTTTGAGCGACGACGGTTATTTGGCTGGTAAGTGCGCTTGCTCATTTGAATACACTCCGAAAATTTATTTAGGAACCAGGTGAGTCGGCTAGTGGCCTTTATTTTATTGGGCTGTTGGTTCCTTGCTACAGCGCAACCTCTCAAATCTAGAGCCTCGAGGGGTGTTTGGTCAAGTCGAAAACCTACCAATTTTTTGTCTAGAAAAATCACATTCACAAATCTTGGATTTGCTTTTAATCCTAGATTTCAGTTGACTACTTGTCTGGTGTTCGATGTTTTCCACAACCCTAAAAATGTTTGTTAATTATGTGGAAAACTATTCAAATTGACGAGAGGGGGATCTAAGTGAGTGAGTTAGACGAAGTTGCAAAACAATGGACATCGGTAGTTTCAAGACTCACAACCAAAGGATCCCTCAGCCCCCAACTTGTGGGTTTTTTGACCCTTGTGGAACCAAAGGGTGTCCTAGCGGACACTCTGTATTTGGAGGTTCCAAATGACCTCACCCGCGGAATGCTAGAGCAGCGGATCCGAACCGACATCCTTGAGGTTTTGCAAGAGGGCGCTCTCATGGGCGGGCCAACTAACTTTGCCGTTGTGGTAAACCCAGACATTGAGGGAAAAACCAACGTTTCTGAGACCCCTGAAAATGTCTTTCCAATTGGATCCGCACCATCCCTTCAGTCTGAGGAATACCCTAGAAAAACCGGGTCTGTTGGGGTAGTTTTTGACACCAGATTAAACCCTAAATATAACTTCGATAACTTCGTAACCGGAGGTTCCAACCGCTTTGCCCACGCCGCAGCTTTTGCCGTTTCGGAAACTCCGGCAAAGGCATACAACCCGCTCTTCATTTATGGTGGGTCTGGTCTTGGCAAGACTCACCTTCTGCACGCCATTGGCCACTACGCCCTCAGTCTTTATCCAAAAATCAAGGTTCGGTACGTTTCCTCCGAAGAGTTCACAAATGACTTCATTAACGCCATCCAGAACAACCGAAGCTCGGCCTTTCAGGCTGAATATCGGGATATTGATGTTCTTCTGATTGACGATATCCAATTCCTTCAAGGAAAAGACCAGACCCAAGAAGCCTTTTTCCACACCTTCAACACTCTGCATGATCACAACAAGCAGGTTGTCATCACCTCTGATTTGCAGCCAAAAGAGTTAACAGGTTTTGAGGAGCGGATGCTTTCCAGGTTTGAATGGGGTCTAATCACTGACATCCAGGCTCCTGAGCTAGAAACCCGAATCGCCATTCTTAGGAAAAAGGCCGAGAACGAGAAAATCAAGGTCCCAGACGAGATCCTTGAGTATATGGCCGCTCGTGTTGCCTCCAATATCCGTGAACTTGAAGGCACTTTGATTCGAGTCACAGCCTTCGCTGCCCTAAACAGAACCAGGGTGGATATGAACCTCGTTCAGATAGTCCTAAAGGATGTTGTCCCTTTAGGGGAGCAGAACATTATCGTCCCCAACGACATCATCGCGGAGGTGTCAAAGTATTACTCAATCACCCCAAGTGACCTTTTTGGCTCCTCGAGGCAGCAAGCTGTGGCCCAAGCAAGGCAGATTGCCATGTATTTGATTAGGGAACAGACCAACTTGTCGCTTCCAAAGATTGGCCAACTGTTTGGAAACCGGGATCACACCACAGTGATGTATGCAAACAAGAAGGTTACAGACCTAATGAAGGAGCGTAGGGCGCTTTATAACCAGGTCACCGAGATCCTCAACAGAGTTAAGCAAAAGTCCCGTGGATAACCTGTGGATAAGTGTGTAATTGGCTGATTTAAGGCCAAAAACCAACCCTGTGGACAGTTAAAGTCAACAGGATAGGTGCTTATACACAGGTTTATCCACAACTGTGTAAACAAGTTTCAAAGATGTAGTTTCTTAGGAAATAAAGGGATGTAGCTAGTTATCCACAGTTTCAACAAGGGTTAATGTGATTATTACTTAAATAGCTTCTAAGTAGATCTATAACCCTTATAAAACTACTGGTCTAAAACCATTATAAAAATGTGCCAAGATTGAAGACCTACTAGGAGGGGAACCAATTGAAGTTTCAAGTCAATAAAGACGTACTAAACGAGGCTGTGTCGTTTGCGGTGAGATTACTCCCTCAAAGAACCACCCTCCCAATCCTTAGTGGAATCCTTATCGAGGCAGATGCTAGTAACCTCCGGTTATCGGTCTTTGACTACGACACCTCAGCCCAGGTAGAAATAGCGGCCAAAATAGAACAGTCTGGCAGGGTGTTAGTTTCTGGTCGCCTTCTAGCCGAGATCGTAAATAAACTCCCCAACTCAGTTGTTGATTTTGCAACCGATGGGTCAAAAGTTCAAGTGAATTGTGGCTCAGCCAAATTCTCACTGCTAACCATGCCAATTGATGAGTATCCAACACTTCCAGCGATTCCGGAAACTTCAGGTCAAGTTTCTGGTGAAGACTTCGCTTCTGCCATTTCCCAGATTTCTGTTGCGGCTTCCAAAGAGGATGTGACACCAGTTCTCACAACAGTTCTACTTGAAACCTCGAGTGACAACATTTCTCTTGTAGCAACAGATCGTTACCGTGTGGCGGTTCAAGATATCCCTTGGAAGTCAAAAACCCCTGGTGCTAATCAGACAGCATTAATTCCAGCAAAAACCCTGCAGGAAATCGCCAAGACATTTGCTAACCAAGGGGAAGTTTCAATTTCAATTAACCCATCTGATGAGAAAGATTTGATTGCTTTTAAGGCAAACAATCGCTCCGTTACTTCAAGACTTATCAAAGGAAACTTTCCCGCAGTAAAAACCTTATTCCCGGAAAAGATTGAAAACTTCGCGATCATCAACACGCAGGATTTACTAGATTCAACCAAGCGAGTTTCCCTGGTGCTAGAACGAGAAAGTCCAATCAAGTACGTATTCAGCTCAACTTCCTTGAATCTAGAGGCCGCTGGCGGCGAAACCGCCCAAGCCTCTGAAAGCATTGATGTTCAAGTCACCGGTCCAGATGTAACAGTTTCTCTAAAGCCACAATTCTTGATAGATGGTTTAGCTGGTGTTAAGACTGAGTTTGTGAAAATTGGCTTTACCAATAGCGACAACCCAAATAGACCAAGTCCAGTTCTAATTACCAACCACCAGGCAAAAGAAAAATCGGCTAGCGATAGCTACATGTATCTTTTGCAACCAAATCTTCTTGGCCGCTAAAAAGACAAATAAAGCTCTCTCGAGAAGATGTTTGCAAAGCGAGTAAAACTCACCAACTTTAGAAACTACGAGTCAGCAGACATTGAGTTTACTTCCGGTGTAAATCTGATCTACGGCCCAAACGGCCAAGGAAAAACCAACCTGGTTGAAGCCCTGAATTTCTTTGCCGCGCTGGATTCACATCGAGTGGCTGGGCACACCCCACTAATCAAGCAGGGTAAATCAACTGCGATTATCTCCCTTGAGTTATCTCATGAAAGCAGGGACTTACTTCTCGAGTATGAGATCAACGCAGATTCATCAAACAGGGCCAGACTCAATAAGTCTGAGGTTGCCAAAACCAAAGACATACTGGGTTACCTGAACTCAGTAATCTTTGCCCCCGAAGACCTAGACATAGTAAAGCGCGACCCAAGTAACAGAAGGGCTTTTCTAGACCAACTGATTGTTCAGTTCAACCCCCGGATGCAAGGTGTTTATGCCGATTATGACCGTGTTCTAAAACAAAGAAACACCCTCTTGAAATCTGCCAGAGCCACTGGCACTAAGGGAGATGCTTTATCCACCTTGGATGCCTGGGATCAAGCACTGGTTAAAAACGGAACCGAAATCATCGCTACACGAGTTGCCATAACCGAGAAACTCTCACCACCACTTGTGACCAACTACCAAAACATCGCCAAAAGCAATAACGAACCGGGCATGTTTATTCGATCTTCAGTGGTGGAATCAAGCAAGCTTGATCAAGATGATCTTGAGACTCAGGATGCTCTAGATACAACTAATAAAGAAGAAATCTCCCATTTGTTCCAGCAAAAACTGTCTCTCCTTCGCCAAAAGGAACTTGAGCGCGGCATCACACTAGTTGGCCCACACCGCGACGATCTTCAGCTAAACCTCGGCTCCCTTCCTGCAAAAGGTTATGCAAGCCATGGGGAGAGTTGGTCCTACGCTCTTTCCCTCAAGCTCGCATCGCTTGAGATTCTAAAAAGCGAATCAAAGCTAGGGGATCCAATCTTGATTCTCGACGACGTGTTTGCTGAGCTAGATAAAGACCGCAGAGAGAAACTTTCGGACCTAGTGCAGCAAAATGAACAGGTGCTAATCACAGCCGCGGTAATAGAGGATGTCCCCAACAATTTGCTTGCCAACAAGTTTCAAGTGGAGTCTGGGAAGGTGACACATGCCTGAAGACAACAGCTTTGCAGTCGACTTCTATTACGCCATGAAGGCTGCCGTTACCGGCAGGGTATCCAGGGACCAGAAGCGAATCATAGAAAAGAAGAAAATTCGCTCCAAACCCTTTGATTCTGGTCGTGACCCGGTCCCGGCGGGAAATACCATCGACTCTCTAATGCATGATTTTCGTTGGCAATCGCAGCTAGAGGAAGCGGAGCTATTTGTTCGCTGGGGGGAAATTGTGGGTGAAATTAACGCAAAGAATTCACAACCTGAAACCTTGAATAATGGCAAGTTAACAATTCGCTGTAAATCGACCGCTTGGGCTACCGAATTGCGTCTGATGCAAAATCAGATTTTGGAGAAAATCGAGGCTGCATTTCCAGAGCTAAAAATCTCCAATATTTCCTTCATTGGTCCAGACGCACCAAGTTGGAAAAAAGGCTCAAGATCAGTTCCTGGTCGAGGACCAAGAGACACCTACGGATAGATTTCCCTAACCTTGAAAATTTGCTCTTTAGACAAGGTAAAATAGAAACGTTAGCAAACCCGAATTTAAGTCGCATTGCGCTGTTATGTGGAACTAACTCGTTACTAGAGGAGCATTTCGTAAATGGCAGTGAAGAAAGAACCGGCAAAAAAAGCAACAAAGGCCGTGAAAGCACCAGCCAAAGCTGCTCCCAAAACAACACAAAAAGTAGCGACAAAACCAAAATCTGAAAAAGAAACCAAACCCAAATCTTCCTCAAAATCCGGCTATGACGCCGGAAGCATTCAAGTTCTCGAGGGATTAGAAGCTGTTCGCAAGAGACCAGGAATGTATATCGGATCTACTGGTCCACGCGGACTTCACCATCTTGTTTACGAAATCGTGGACAACTCTGTTGACGAAGCACTTGCTGGGCACTGCGATGAAATCAATGTCTTTATAACCAAAAAAGGTTGGATCAAGGTAGTCGACAATGGTCGAGGTATCCCAGTTGATATGCACCCGGTTGAGAAAAAACCTGCCGTTGAAGTTGTACTAACTGTGTTGCACGCTGGTGGAAAATTTGGCGGTGGCGGCTACGCGGTCTCCGGTGGACTACACGGTGTAGGTGCATCGGTTGTGAACGCCTTATCGACTGATCTAAAAGTACAGGTAGCAAGAGACGGGTTCCTATGGAGCCAGGAATATAAGATTGGTGTTCCACAAGCATCACTTGTAAAGGGCAAGAAAGCCGACTACACCGGAACCACAATCGAATTTAAACCAGACGGATCAATTTTTGAAACAGTCGAGTTCGAATACGAAACATTAAGAGCAAGATTCCAACAGATGGCTTTCCTGAATAAGGGTCTTGGAATAACCCTTACCGACGAGCGAAACGACAAAACTGACAGCTACAAATACACTCGCGGTCTTGTTGACTATGTAGAGTTTCTAAACGCATCAAAGAAGATTGAAATCGTCCACGCCGAGATCATTTCTTTAGAGGCCGAGACCTCCAAGAAAGACATGTCTATTGAGGTGGCGATGCAGTGGACTAACGCCTATACCGAGTCTGTTCACACCTACGCAAACACCATTAATACCCACGAGGGCGGCACCCACGAAGAGGGCTTCAGGACAGCAATTACTTCGCTACTGAATAAGTACGCCAGATCCAACAACCTTCTAAAGGAGAAGGACGAGAACCTCTCCGGTGACGATGTTCGTGAGGGTTTGACCGCGGTTATATCAATCAAGCTTTCTGAGCCTCAGTTTGAGGGCCAAACCAAGACCAAACTTGGAAACACAGAGGCTAAGACGTTCACTCAGAAAATAGTCAACGATCAACTAGGTGACTGGTTTGAGCGTAACCCCCAATCTGCAAAAGAAATCATCCGCAAAGCAATCCAAGCTGCGGCTGCTCGAATGGCTGCAAGAAAAGCGCGCGAAGCAACCAGAAGAAAAGGTCTTTTGGAATCTGGCGGAATGCCAGGAAAACTTCGCGACTGCTCTTCAAGAGACCCTGCACTTTCTGAAATTTACATCGTAGAGGGTGACTCCGCGGGCGGTTCTGCAGTTAGCGGTAGGGACCCAGAGCACCAAGCAATCTTGCCGCTTCGCGGAAAGATTCTGAATGTTGAGAAGGCGCGACTGGACAGGGCGCTCGCGAATACTGAAGTGCAAGCACTTATTGCTGCCTTTGGAACGGGAATCGGTGAAGAGTTTGATGTATCGAAGATCAGATACCACAAGTGCATCTTGATGGCCGATGCTGATGTCGACGGCCAGCACATCCGAACCTTGCTCCTTACTTTGCTATTTAGATACATGAGACCACTTATTGAACACGGCTACGTCTATCTTGCTCAACCGCCGCTTTATCGAATCAAGTGGACAAATGCTGAGCATGAGTATGTATACACAGACCAAGAGCGCGATCTTCGACTCAAAGAAGGCGAAAAAGCTGGAAGAAGAATTCCAAAAGAGAACTCCATCCAGCGCTATAAAGGTCTTGGCGAGATGGACTACGACGAGCTTTGGGCAACCACCATGGACCCGGCCAGAAGAACCCTGCTACAAGTAACCCTCGATGACGCAGCCCTTGCGGACGAAGTTTTCTCGACACTGATGGGTGAGGACGTTGAGGCCAGAAGATCATTTATCCAGAAAAACGCAAAAGATGTTCGTTTCCTAGATATCTAGGAGAGAAAGAAAACCATGGCAGATAAGACAGAAGCACCAGAGCCTCGTATGGACCACGTTGAGCAGGTAGACCTACAAGTAGAGATGCAGCGAAGCTACCTCGACTACGCCATGAGCGTCATTGTCGGACGCGCGTTACCGGATGTTAGAGACGGACTAAAGCCAGTCCACCGCAGAGTTTTGTATGCGATGTATGACGGGGGATACCGACCAGACAAACAGTTCTCAAAGTGCTCTCGTGTTGTCGGTGACGTTATGGGTCAGTACCACCCGCACGGTGACACCGCTATTTATGACACCTTGGTAAGACTTGTTCAATCTTGGAACCTTCGTTATCCACTTGTTCTTGGACAAGGAAACTTTGGGTCTCCTGGAAACGACCCCGCAGCTGCTCCTAGATATACCGAATGCAAGATGGCTCCACTTGCCATGGAGATGGTTCGTGACATCGACGAAGACACAGTTGATTTCCAAGATAACTACGACGGTAGAACTCAAGAGCCAACAATCCTGCCAAGCAGGATCCCAAATCTTTTAATAAATGGTTCAATTGGTATTGCCGTTGGTATGGCCACCAACATTCCTCCTCACAATCTGCGCGAGGTCGCCGAGGGCGCGATCTGGTATCTGGAGAACCCAGAGGCTACCGAAGAAGAATTACTATCCGCATTGATGCAACGCATCAAGGGCCCAGACTTTCCAACCGGTGCAGAAATCATCGGTCGTCGAGGTATCGAAGACGCGTACCGCACTGGCCGTGGTTCGATCACCATGCGAGCAATCGTAAACGTCGAAGAACTTCAGGGAAGAACCTGTCTTGTTGTTACCGAGCTTCCATATCAAGTAAACCCTGACAACCTGGCTCAAAAAATTGCAGAGCTAGTCAAAGAAGGAAAGCTAAGCGGAATCGCAGACATCAGAGACGAAACCTCTGGTCGTACCGGGCAGAGACTAATCGTTGTCCTAAAGCGAGATGCTGTTGCAAGAGTTGTTCTAAACAACTTGTATAAGTACACCCAACTAAGAGATAACTTCAGTGCCAACATGTTGGCACTTGTCGACGGTGTCCCAAGGACACTCTCTCTGGATGGCTTCATTTCTCACTGGGTAAACCACCAGGTCGATGTGATTGTCAGAAGAACTAACTTCAGACTTAAAAAGGCTGAAGAAAGAGCTCATATCCTTCGTGGTTACCTAAAGGCCCTTGATGCACTCGACGCCGTCATCGCCCTTATTCGAAAGAGTGAGAACGCGGATGTTGCCAAAGAGGGCTTGATGAAGCTCCTCAAGATTGATGAGCTGCAAGCTCGTGCAATTTTGAACATGCAGCTACGTCAACTTGCTGCCCTTGAGCGCCAAAGGATAATCGACGAAGCAGCTGCCTTAGAGCTTGAAATAAAGGATTACAAAGCCATCATCGCGAGCCCTAAGAAACAGCGCGAAATCATAAAAACTGAATTGGTTGAGGTTGTTGAGAAGCACGGCGATGAGCGACGCTCCCAAATTCAATCCGGTGGCGATGACGATGTCTCTACCGAAGATCTAATTCCTGTAGAGGAAATGGTTATTACTGTCACCCGCGGTGGTTACATCAAGCGAACCAAGAGCACCAATTACCGCAGCCAACACCGTGGAGGTAAGGGCGTCAAGGGAGCATCGCTCAGAGCAGACGATGTAGTACTTCACTTCTTTGTTACCACTACTCACCATTGGCTGTTGTTCTTCACCAATAAAGGTCGTGTTTACCGAGCCAAGGCTTATGAAGTTCAGGAAGCAGGGCGTGACGCAAAGGGGCAGCATGTTGCGAACTTGTTGGCTTTGCAACCAGATGAGCAGATCGCATCGATCCTGGATATCAGAGATTACAACCAAGCCCCTTACCTTGTTCTCGCAACAAAGTCGGGGCTGGTGAAGAAAACAGAACTTGAGTCTTACGACACCCCAAGATCTGGTGGAATCATCGCCATCAAGCTAAAAGGCAACGACGAAGTTATCTCGGCCATGTTGGTTTCAGAATCAGATGACCTATTGCTGGTTTCACGCAAGGGCATGTCAATTAGATTCTCCGCATCTGATGAATCACTTCGCCCAATGGGTCGTGACACATCAGGAAACATCGGTATGAACTTCCGCAAGGGCGACGAATTGTTGTCCGCAACGGTTATCAACGACATCGCTGATTCTTACGTATTTATAGCCACCGAAGGTGGCTATGCCAAGCGAACTGCCGTGGATCAATATCGCCCACAAAACCGCGGTGGTTTGGGCATCAAGGTAGCCAAACTAGAGGAAAAACGCGGTGATTTAGTGGGTGCCATCATCTGCTCTGAAGCCGACGAGGTGCTAGTTGTGCTCGCTAGCGGTAAAGTTGTCAGGTCCGCTGTTAGCGAGGTACCGGCCAAGGGCCGGGACACCATGGGAGTGGTGTTTGCCAGATTTGACGAGGCGGACTCAGTTATAGGACTAGCAAAAAACTCAGAGCGCAACTTGGAAGGTTCAATAGAGAATGAGTGAAGCCCCGTCAAGGAAATCGAAACTGAAATCTCTAAGCAGATTTAAGCTCCGCCCAAACCCAAGCGCAGACCAAAAAAGAGTGAAACTAAGGCTTGTGAACATCGAAGTTTGGTCAGCGGCCAAGGCAGGGTTTTTTGTAACCGTTGCTGCGGGAGTCGCAACAATAGTTGGTTTCCTTGCCATGTGGCTTGTAGTGGGTCAGCTGGGCTTGTTTGCTTCCTTTAACACGCTGCTAGCAGGTGCCTTTGGTGATGGTGGAGTTGACATCGAACAAGAGCTTTCTTTACCCCGAGTTATGTCTTTTGCTTTTGGTTTCTCAATTTTCAACGTATTCGTAGGAACATCTTTGGCAACTGTTTACGCCATGATCTTCAATGTAATTGGCAAGATTACTGGCGGTATTGCGGTTAGCTTCACAAGCAACAACTAGATTCACAACTGGTTTGGCTTCAAGCGGTTTGAGCATTGTTTTTGAATGTATTAGACTCAATGAAGCTCTATGGGCCTATAGCTCAGGTGGTTAGAGCGCTTCACTGATAATGAAGAGGTCGGAGGTTCAAGTCCTCCTAGGCCCACCAGGGAGCATCTCTTCATTAGAGGTGATGGTTCCGACCAAGAAATACCAGATCTAACGATCCGGGGACTTAGCTCAGTTGGTAGAGCACCTGCTTTGCAAGCAGGGGGTCAGGGGTTCGACCCCCCTAGTCTCCACAAAAGTATTCCTGCAGCCCAAAACCCACATTGAATAAACTTAAGGTAGCCTTTGTTTGGGGAATAACCCGGGGTCGTAAATAGGACCATTGTTTTGACAAATACTCAAATTGGAATTGTCGGCTACGGCGTTCTTGGAAATAGAATGCACAAACTTTTCCCCAACGCTCTAATATTTGATAAATATAGTGGCCGAAAAGAAGATCTTTCAGGTTGTGATTTGGCTTTCATCGCAGTGCCAACCGATCTTTCTGGCCCAGCTTTAAACGAAACAGAAATAGAGGACGCTGTACGAAATTGCGGAGCCCGCGTCTTAGTTATTCGATCCGCCACCAATCCAGGGTTTGCGGACCGAATGGTCAAGAAATACAACAAGAGGATTGTAGTTCAGCCCGAGTATTTTGGTGAATCTGAAAACCATCCCTTCGCCGATAACAAACAACCCCCCTTCATGATTCTCGGCGGAGAACCGGAGGATAGAAGAGAAGTTATAGAGGCGTATGCCTCGGTTTACAACGCCAACATTAATATCAGGCAGGTTACGGCACTAGAGGCCGAGGTAATTAAACTCTCGGAGAATAGGGCAATCTTTTACAAACTCATGCAAGTTCAGGAGCTGTATGGAGCGTGCGAGGCCGCCGGAGTCGACTATTACACAATCAGAGACGCAGTGTATGGAGATGACCCAAGGTTTGACCTTTGGTGGACATTCGTTTATCCCGATCGCAGAGCCGCAAATAGCAAGTGCCTACCAAAGGACATTTACGCCTGGGCTTCTTGGGCTTCTAGTAACGGAGCAGACGTAAGCGCCACCAAGAGCCTACTCATGTTTAACGAAAGCCTCGCATCAACCCCCGCAGAAGTAATTGCTTGAAGACGTGGAACAAAAGCATTTAGCTGATCGACTGGTCGTCTACACGGTACTAGTTGGACAAAGGGCAGAGCTAAACAACACCCCCGAATCCTCGAGTGTAGATTTTGTATGCCTCACCGATCAGCAAGACTTAGAGTCGAACGGGTGGGAAGTTAGAAAAATTGATTCCATGTGGCCAGATGATTTTCGAAAGAGCTCGAGACACCCAAAGATAAACCCTCATTTGTATTTCAGTGAGTACTCACGATCGATTTACGTTGATTCGTCTGTTCAGCTCACCGCTGACCCGGAACAATTGTGGTCCAAATTGGTCCACTCCAATGAAGTGGTGTTTGGAGGAATACAACACTCGTTTCACCTCAACATGCTGGAGGAATTATCGTCCGTTTCGCATTTGGGCTTTGAAGCCAACGCTGTTCTAAAGACTCAACTGAAATTCTCAATTGCCACGTTCCCCGAATATCTTTCCTGTAGACCCACTTGGGGCGGAATCTTGGCGCGTAGACACAATCAATCGGACTGCATTTCTGCGATGAAAGTTTGGTTTTCGATTCTGACCGAGCATTCCAAAAGAGACCAATTGTCACTGCCTCTAGCATTACGGTCCATAAGAGGAACGCAGTTTCAATTGTCATTCTTGGACAACCGCGAATCCCAATACCACCAATGGCCAGTTGGTGGCTACGTGAAAAGTCAGGATTACATAAAGAGCAACCCAGAAAGTTTGGGTTTAGGAGTCCTAGACCCCCTAGGGGTTGACCCTTTACCAATTAACTCTTTTCATGCACACGCAGAACGGGACGCCATCATTGCAGAACGGGACGCCATCATTGCAGAACGGGACGCAATTCTCAAAACAAAACTCTGGAGATGGACAAAAGGCATAAGGCAATTAGTCTCTGGTTCGAAATTTAGCACTAGATCAAAACTAAAAAAAGAGAAATAATCCGCCTATAAAGCACTACAGAGTAATCACCCAGAGCCAGGGAACACAATCCAGTCAAAGATTTTTTACAAGATGGCCTGGGATCGGAACCCAAAGATACGAATTTATGCAGATAAGTGGCTAGTGCGGAAATACATAAGAGATAAGGTCGGCGAGGAATACCTGGTGCCTCTACTAGGTGTTTATCGAAGACCATCTGCCATAGATTACGCAAATCTTCCCGAAGAGTTTGTACTCAAGGTAAACCATGGCAGCGGAGGTGTCATAGTTGTATCCAATTCAGCACCAGAAGAAAATAGGCTACCAATTGACATCAATTCAGTTGGTTGGCAGCGTTTTCAAGTTCAACCCGAGAACTTCTCTCCAGATATCGCTGAAAAACTTCTAAATCGTTGGATCAAGATGGACTACGAATGGTGGCTCGGGCGCAACCCTGAATGGGCATACAAAAACATAAAACGTCGAATTTTGGTAGAAGAGCTCATGGTATCTAAGGGAGACTCAGGCCTAACCGAGTTTAAGATTTACTGCTTCGATGGGAATCCACAAATAATTGTGAAGCAAGCGGGATCAGTTTCGGAAAAGTCTAACGCGTACTATCATGCAAATTGGCAATGGATAGAAGCAAGTTACCTTGAAAAAGGAACCCCTTGGAGCAAAATACAACCAGAGGACCCGCCCAAAAACTTAGAAAAATTGATTAAAATTTCCAAAAAACTATCTATCGAAACCGATTTCATCAGAGTCGACTTCATTGAAGACGGTTTTGGATCGTTGAGGGTCGGTGAACTTACTAACTACCCCACTTCTGGGCAAATGGAATATACACCTAAGGACTACGCTCTGCTTCTAGGTAAAGACTGGAATCCTAGCTACCGGTAAAAGGCATTCAGTAATGCGAACGATTTGCCAAAAAGCGCTGATCTAAACTGGCAATTATGTTTCACCCAGAGCGCGTGTTAGCCCGTTTCCCAACAAAAAATCCAAAATCCTACATTGGCTGAAATGGAATCTGAGATCGAAGTCATACCGCAAACTTTCGGTATCTTTAGAGTCCTAAAACAAGAAGCGGAATAGCGTCACCCGCTAAAAGCAACCAAAAAAAACGTTACCAAAGCTTCTCGATGCGGGCCAGATACGAATCTTTAGAGCCCCGGCGGCGGGGGGCAAAGCAAAGAAATATTCTCTAAGAAATAACTCCTGCCCCAAAGAGTCAATTCGGCGGTCCAGCAGGGCTAACCCGTTTGAAGTGTCGAGAACCGTCACTTGGCCCGTTAGGATTTCCCGTCCCTCGACGCGGATGATTACGTCTTGGGAACCAATTGGGCAGGGAATACTGTACAGTTGCTCACTTTCCGGGACAAGACTCTCTTCCAAGCGGGCCGGTTTCAAATTGAGCTGGCTTTCCGGATTACCAAATTCAAGAGCCCAGAAATGACCGGGCCAATATGGGTTGGCCTCAAATAGGACCGATCCCTCTGAGCTAATTCGCACGGCGGACAGGTATCCGTCGGCCCCGATAGGTAGTATTTCGAGCCGAAATCCCCATATAGTTATGGCAAGTACCATAACGGGCGCCAGAGCTTTGTAAGAAAAAGACGTCAGTCCAAAAACATAAACTGATGTTAGAGCAAGAAGTATAAAGTTGTATCTATTCGCAGAAGATAATATCGCCGATAAGCCTTGGCCACCGAAAAGATAGATGTTGGAAATTGTTAGCAGCAATACGCCAATCGGTAAAAAAGCAGTTTGACGTGATGGCGAATCAAGGGAAAATCTCAGACTCTCTTTACGCTTTATGAATACAATCCATGCTGACAATGACCCAAGACCAAATAAAAAGATGGCCGCATTCGTGGGGTCAGATCCCGCAAACAGACTCACTAGATACTCTGTGACTTCCAGAGGGTCGAACACACCACCGACCGTTGATGTCAATCGACTTGATTGCGCAAAAAGACAAGCCTGTACTACTGCTGTGGCAAAAAGGGGCGCATCAAGAAAACTTATAATCTCCCTCCCCCGAGACAGAGAAAGAAATAAAATCCGACTAGCAAGCACAAAAATGGAAAAAGGACCTGTCAGACCTAGCACAACCACGCCTACAACTGTTAGGGCGAGCCAGATTTTGTGAACGCGGGACAGTGATCGAAGAATCGGCGGGCTGTAAAGAAGAAACAAACTCGCCCCCAATAACCACTGCGAGTTGGTTAAGTTGAAGAAAACCTCCGATGTCGGAATTAGTGGAACCAGCACAAAAATCCAGAGGGCTTTTCTGGGAGAAACCCCTAGACGAAGGAGGTAAATGTAGCTAATCAAGCAAAGCGTCACAAAAGACGCAAACCATCCGAGCAAAAACACCACCTTAGAGAATTCCATGGGAAGTCCACTCGCCACGAGGGCAATCAGTCTCGGATATAAATGCAAATATCCAGCATAAGGTTGCGATAATGACCAGAGCCCCAAACCAGATTCACCTATAAAAACTGTGACGTCTTCCGCCCAAAACATGGGTAGGAGAGCTAGCTTGTCCCAAGCACGAAAAACAAGAATCATAGAAGTGACACAAACACCAAAAAGTGCCCAAAGCCAAGCCCTACCCTGATTACTAACAGGTGCAATTTTTTGGGTGTTTAGTCTATACATGGTCCACAGTATAGTTGTGAAAATTCTAAGAACGAATTATAGGGCGAATCGGATATCGATTTTGGGGCAATACACATGACGCTTGATGGAGTAACTAAACAAAGACACATGCGTAGCCAATACCCGACGAATAATCTTGTACTGTAAATCAATAGGGAAAGATTTTAACCTGCCCCGAGCAAGCCTGGAAGTCATCACGGCCTATCAGAGCGCTCCTGGTTGCGAAGAGAGCCATATTTACAGAGTAGTCTCTTCAGATGCGATCTCTGTTAAACGGTGGGCGAGACCCGAAACCAATCACAGGGCCCAACTAGGCCTTTAGTCTGATTACCGAGAGAACTTCAAAACTGTAACCCTGAAATGACTCGTTTTTAACTCGCAACACCCGCCTTGGCCAAAGTAACTAATTCACCTTACTTCCAGTCGACACAAACCCAATTGTTTGCGTAGCTATACTCTCTTCTTGTAAATCCGCAATTTGAGACAATAGGTCAGGTACCTTCCATTTACAAAGGTCAAGGAAAACTACTTAGTTAAAGCAAAATTTGCATCCAAGAGTAATTTTCAGAACAGTACAGTAGCACCAAGCCCCTGGGAATAGGCTCTAGCCACATCCTCATGAGTTTGACTAGACTGGAAAGGCTCCGGAATCGAAAACTTCCCTATTAGGGGCACCAGCGTTTGTAGCTCAACGGATAGAGCATCTGACTACGGATCAGAAGGTTGGGGGTTCGAGTCCCTCCAAGCGCACGAATTGGACAGTAAACCATCGAGCGTGATTTGTAGAAAACTAAAAATATCTGTACTGATCGGTGTCTAGCTTCAACTTCTGTCCAAAAGCCGTATTTAGGTAAGCGGGCTGAAAATTCATTTTCCCAGCCATGGGGTAATTTGTAAGCTCACCAACGATGACTCTATTGTTCCCAGGGCTGTAAAGATCCACTCTCAGGTAATCAATTCCACCTGTTAGCTTTTCAGAGACCCCGATCATCTCTTCTAGCTTCTTAGGTCTAGGAAGTAAAGATCCGGAACTCTTCAGACCATTCAACTCAAAGTTCATTGGCTCCCAGGCACTCGAGAAAATGTCAGAAGTTGTCTCTATCTCACCAGTGTTTGGATTGAAGACATTTCTCCTAATCGTGTTTATGAACTCACACTTTCCATTAAACATGTGGAATTTGTAATCAGTTGCCAGCGAACTTGAATTCTCAAACAAAACCTCTTCAATTAAATACTCTCTTGGCATGCCCTTATAGGCCCACTCCGGTATCCTGTTGCACCCCTTGTAGTGGTAATAATCCATGGCCATCCAGTGCTCGCCCAAAGTAATTAAATGCTCGTGAATGAGTTTGTCTGGAGTTATCTCAAAGCTAGTCCAAGAGACTCCCGATAAATCTTGGGGAATAACCTGCTGTGATTTCGAATCTTTACGAACTATCACCACCCCCCCAGAACCGTGGTTAACCTTGAAAACAAAATCATCAGGTAGTTTCTCAAAGGGAACTCGCCTTAAGTCTGTTCCCCAAGCATACAAAATTGGTAAATATGATTCACCAAGGATTTCACGAACGTATTTTCTTAAACCAAACTTGTCTGCAAATGTTTTGAGGATAGGGCGACGATCAAAAGCCGCCTTAAACCTGATTTTGTCATTGAAAGTCGAGGGCGACCTGCTGATTATTTTCAGGGAGGCGAACGCAAGGGCCTTTTCAATAGCATAAATCCCAAACACTGCATGATTGTATCAACCATAGGAAAATTGTGTAATTGTCGGCGACAGAATCTCATAGGTCTCTACAATTAATGTGTTCCAATAGAAGCTTGAGGAAATGGCTAAAATAAGCTCATGGACCAAAGTTCTCATATTCGTAAATGGCTGCTAACGTTTCAAAAATTCGTTCGGGAAAAAAACTTTGAAGAAGCAAAGCGACTCTACACACCGACCCCAGCCCTTTTTGGTACTCGAGTGATAGTTTCAACTGACATCGAAGAGTACTACCAATTTCAGTGGTCGAAGATATGGAACACAAGTGAAAACTTCGTAATCAGCGAAGTGGTCCACATTGGTTCTGGAATTGATTTCTCGTATGCAGCTGTTTTGTGGACTAACACTACTTTTTTGGACGATACTCAAGTAGAAAGATCAGGTAGAGCAACTTTTGTTTTCGAAATTGAAGATGGAGTCTGTCTTGCAACCCACTCTCATTTTTCAGAGTCTCCTAAGTAGTCAGATTACGTAATCTAGGCTGTCACCTAGATTACTAAACCGGCTTAAGGCCCAAACGCCTCACTGCCCCTGAAGAGAAACCACTCAATTCTCAGGTGGAGAAATAGTAAAGCTCCCCACCCTGCTCTAAGGCAGCACCAATACCTTTGTGAATAAGGTGAACTGCGATGAAACCCATTGCATCACTCAGGAGTAGTCATAAGAGCACGTAAAGAATTGCCGCTTGCCCCACAAATCGTTGTTCATTACGGATGTCCTGATTGTAATAGAGCACATGAATTATCTCCGAACCTTACAATCCTTTGCGGTTTTGAATGTTGGGTGAGAGACGGTTATCCAGTGGTTTTTGAGGCTGGACTTGCTCTTAGAGACAAAGAACATTTGACTGTTCCGGTCAACTCAAATACTTACGACTGCCAATGAAGGGCTCTTTGAATCAGAGCAACTATTCGCCAAAATCAAAATCCTGAAATACAAAATGTAAGACCATCTGACTAATGTTGAAGGTATAGAAACAAATACTTGACTGGATTGACTACGGATCAGAAGGTTGGGGGTTCGAGTCCCTCCAAGCGCACTCAAGCTAATTAATTGTCAAACTGAAAAGAAGAAGTTCGCCTATTTCGATGCGAGCACTGCAAAGGACGGGCCATTTACGTGACCGGGGTCATCAAAGCCAACCTCAAGCTTGCTAAAGCCCAGGACTTTTAGTAAATTCAGCAAATCATCTTTGTAAACCCAAGATGAGTAATTCTTGGGCCCTCCGCAAAAGCCAGCCCAGCCAAGCGCTTCTTCATAAAGTTGGGGGACTATTCGAATTTTGTGATTACCAACAGAGATGATTTGCTCTGAATAGACTAGCCACTTCGTTCCAACTTTATGGCGGACTGATTCATTCCAGAGGCTTAAGTCGGGTTCAAAATAATGAGTCCATAGGAAGATTCTGTCTGTCGCCATTGAAATATCCTTCAATAGACTGACGGGATCGGCCATGTGGTATAGAACTCCAGAAGCAAAAACTAAGTCCCACTTCCGTTTTGTTATGAAGCCACCCTCTGTAAAGTCACCGAGAACAAATTTAGCGTTCATACCCAAATAGTTTTTTGTAAGCAGGCATTTAATAAAGGCAAGCTCATTTGCCTCAACTGCCGTAACCTTCCACCCGGCTTGCTCTAATTGCCAAGTGTGGCCCCCTTCCAGAGGACCCAATTCAAGAACGTCACCGGGGGTATCTAAACTGCTTAGGCACCACTTAACTCTCTCGTCCCTAAACAAATTCGCTAAGCCTGTACTACTAATGCCCGGCACACGGCTAGACCAGGTGCCGGGGAAAAGGTGAAATGCATTTAGGTCGCTTGGTGCCTCAGAGACATATCTACTCGTAATCAACATTTACCCCCAGAAAAAAACATATGTACTTTTCATCATGTTATCCCATGCGCTACGAAAGACCTGTACTTGAAAGCTGCTCAGTGCTTGCACCTCACGGGCGCCAACATCTCACTGAGGGTCAGGGTGTCAACACAAGTAAAAACTCCACGGAATTTACTACGGATAAGAAGGTTGGGGTTTGAGCCCCTATAAGCGCTCGCAAAACGAGTAAATGAGGGCTCTCTCCATTTGTTCCGGATGTTCAATTCGGAGTTTAGATTGAATTTCACTAATGGCTACACGCCATCCTACTGCTACCTTTTTACCATGAACGATAAAAGAAATTTTCGTGAGATATTCTCTTCACACCAAGGCAAATATTCCGATAAGTGGGATTCGTACCTAGATGTTTACGACCTAGTTCTTGCGAGCCTTAGAGACAAACCAATTCGACTTCTGGAGATTGGGGTCCAAAATGGAGGAAGTCTGGAAATCTGGGATAAGTATTTTCCAGCCGCACAGAAAATTCTAGGGTGTGATGTCAACCCATAGTGTTCACTACTTCAATATTTTAATCCGAAAATCAAAATCATAATTGGCGACGCAGCTTCAGTGGAGACCAAAGAAGAAATCAAGTTAGAGTCGGGGAGTTTATCCCTGATACTCGATGACGGTTCTCATACATCTCGAGACATTATTCAAACATTTATTTCTTTGTTTCCCCTTCTTGATGCGAATGGAACCTACATGGTAGAGGACACCCACTGCTCCTACTGGCTGGAATGGGGCGGAGGACTAAACTCTGAAATTTCCTCCATTTCTTTCTTCAAGTCTTTGGCAGACGTCGTGAACTTTCAGCATTGGGGGTTGGGCGGGCTCAGAAGCGACGTATTTAGCAGATTTGGGTTCACGATTAGCCCAGAAATGGAGGAATCTTTGGGCCATATTCAATCAGTGAACTTTTTCAATTCCATTTGCGTTATCACTAAACAGAGCAGGCCAGTCAATGTCGGCCCACGGGTAGGGGCTGGAATTCTGAAGACTGTTGATCCGCTTCTAGGGGTGATAACTGATTTAGTCGTCCCAATTCAACAACCGACACCGCTATAATTAGAGTTGGGGGGGACATGAAGAACAAAAATCAACTATCTGACCAGGAAGAAAGATTCCGCCGACTTCAAGAACGGGATCTAGCAATAACCTCAATAGCCCAAGGCCTTCAAATGAGAACCCGAATCACATTCTTAGAAGAAGAAAATAGAATACTCGGCATAGGCCTTCATCACATAACTGATGAGCATCAAGCCACACTAAATACTATTTCTTGGAAGGTTACAAGACCTTTACGTGCAATTAGGGAACTCTTCAATAGAAGTCACAGGTAAGAGAAGCATGGGTCTGATAATCAAAAATCATCCGCGAGTTTCTCTTAACGACACACCAATCTTTTCGGTCATAACTCCAGTTTACAAACCTTCTCTAAATGAGCTGGAAGAGTGCCTTAAAAGTGCTATGGGACCGGGCGTAGAGCACATATTGGTTCTCGATGGAAAAACTAACGTGTCGAGCATAGCCAAGCTCAAGCGACTGGTGAAGAAATACAACGGTCGGTTTCTTGTAATGGACAAACATGTTGGAATTAGCAAGGCTACTAATTATGCCGCAAGAAATTCATCGGCTGACTTTTTTGTTTTTTTGGATCAGGATGATTTTCTCGAACCGAACTGGTTGCCAGTTTTGTCAGCAGCAAAGGAAAGCCATGATTTTCTATACTCTGACTCGTTCTTGGTTGACGAACGTAGCAACAAAATCCAAAGGCGTTATAAACCGTATTGGTCCCCGATAAGACTAATTTTCAACATGTACGCCGTTCACCTGATGGCCGTCAGGTCCTCTGTTTTTTGGAAAGTCGGGGGTTTTCGCTCAGAATTTGATGGGTCTCAGGACCACGACTTAGCTCTGCGGGTTAGTCGAGTCACGACTTCATTTAGGCACATCTCAATGCCCCTTTACAACCAGAGACAAAGCAGCACCTCAACCGCGTCTAACCCAGAAAGCAAACCTTGGGCCTATGAAGCAGGCAGAGAGGCTGCTCAGAATCACTTGGACAAAATTGGATCTACGGCCCAAGTTGAAGTACTAAAACTGTACCCAGGGGCTCTAAAAGCAGTATTCAAAGAAAGAGACTTGCCAATATCTGTAGTTATTCCAACTAAATATCAAAAAAACCCAGAAGGAAGAGTGCTGGTTGAGCTTCTCTTGGAAAGCCTGGCGCCATTTCTAAATGTCGAACTAGGTGATGAGGCCATACTGGTTCATAGTTCAGGTGAGAGTTTCCAATTTAGTGATGCTGCATTAGGAAAACCCCTTGTTTTTTCAGTACAAGACTCAGAAGAATTCAACTTTTCTAGAAGATGCAACATTGGATTTCTTACTTCAAAAAACGAAAACATTTTGTTACTAAACGATGATTTAGAATTTGGAGTTGATAATCCGCTAATACAACTAAACGGCTTACTAAAGCTCCCAAACGTAGGACTAGTGGGAGGGTTGCTGGCATTTCCTGACCACTCTATTCAGCATGGCGGCCACGCATTTCAACGAGGACTTCCCATCCACGCACATTCTAGGTCACCTTCTTTGGAACGTGGATTATATGACCTACTAATTGATAGAGAAGCAGTCGGGGTGACGGGCGCTTTAATGTTTCAAAAGAAATCTACATGGGAAGCAGTTGGTGGGTTTTCAACTCTATTTCCCTTAAACTTCAACGATGTTGACTACTGCCAAAAAATTCGCTCTCTGGGGTTGAGTGTGCTACAAGCCAATTCGGTGCTTGCAATTCATCACGAGAGCTCAACTAGGGACCCATCCGTTACTGAATTGGAAATATCGCAACTCGTACACCGGTGGGGAGACGCCATGAGTCACGATGGATTCACTATCAATCACTAGGACCCGGAAGAAAATTTCAAGTTCTCCCACCCGATGGACACCGCCAATTAGTGATTTGAGGTATCTGAAAGATACTTGACGCATCCTTGGGTCTTAAATTTCCTCACCTAGGCCGCTTCTGTACTTTTTATATGTACGCTGTGATAACTAACCTAGGCCACCTACCTGTATCGTTAGAACTAAGGTCACAAGACCACAATCTTTAGGATTTCCGGGGACCATATGAGTTTCGATGCAGTCGTTATTGGTGGGGGGGGTCACGTTGGACTTCCACTCGCGATTATGCTCTCGAGCAGAGGCGTAAAAACTGGAATCTATGACATTTCCAAATCTGTAGTCGAGGGAATAAACGCGGGAAAGATGCCTTTTTGGGAGCCTGGGGCGGAGAAACTTCTCCAGAAATCAATTGCAGCTGAAAAATTAGTCGCCACGACCGACCCATCCGTAACCGGAGAAGCGGATTCCCTGATTGTGGTTATCGGGACACCAGTTGACGAGCATCTAAATCCAGACCCCCAAGCAATCACTTTGGCTCTGGAAAGGTGTCGCCCACACCTAAGAAATGGTCAACTATTAATTCTGCGATCAACTATTTACCCAGGGGTTACAAGACAAGTTGAGCGAGAATTACAAGCTTGGGGGCTGGACATGGATGTTGCCTTCGCACCTGAAAGAATTGCCGAGCATAATGCCGTTGAGGAACTTGTAAGCCTTCCTCAGATAGTTTCGTCCAGAACACAAAGGGGTTTTGATAGAGCCTCCGAGCTATTCTCAAGAATCGCACCTGCCATTGTTCGGCTATCACCAGAAGAAGCCGAGCTAGCAAAGTTGTTTACGAATACTTGGCGATATGTGAAGTTCGCCATGGCCAATCAGTTTTACATGATGGCAGAATCCAAGGGCCTTGACTATGAGAATATTAGGTCCGCTATTAGGCAGGACTATCCGAGAGCCGCTGATGTTCCAAGCGCTGGTTTTGCCGCTGGACCCTGTTTGTTCAAAGACACAATGCAATTGGCGGCTTTCTCAGATAACAACTTCCATCTTGGCCATTCCGCCATGTTAGTAAACGAGGGGATGCCTCAATTCATCGTCTCCCAGCTTGAATCAAAATATGATTTGTTAAGCATGACGGTGGGAATTCTAGGGATGGCTTTCAAGGCTGGCTCAGACGACATTCGAAGCTCCTTGTCCTACAAACTAAAGCGGGTGCTAAAGTTTCGGGCAAAAAAAGTTCTCACAACAGACCCAATGGTGCCAACCAGTATCGACCAGGAACTGATGCCACTAGACCAGGTCTTGCAACAGGCCGACATCCTTATCTTGGCAACACCACATAGAGAATACAAAGACTTGGTAACAGACAAGCCTTTGGTAGACATGTGGGGAATAACCCCGAGGAATTTAGATTGACCACGACGCCCAGAATTTCGGTGATTATTCCTGCGTTTGAAGAAGGAGAGGGGGTTGTTGCTGGGCTTACAAACTTAAGCCAAGAAATACAGCAACCAAACGAAATTCTGGTAGTCGTGGATAACCCCAACGACTCGACCGTCGGTCCAGTAAAGAAGTTGTCTGAAGAAATTCCTTCAATTCGATTGGTAGTAAACACCTACGGCGTGGGTCCAGCAAACGCCATTCGGTATGGGATTGATCAAGCAATCGCTAACGTGGTCGTAGTCACTATGGCGGATGGTTGTGATGACCCACGGCAAGTAGGGGAGCTAGCAAACTTAGTCAGGCGTGGAGTGGTAATCGCTTCAGCTTCGAGATACATGCCGGGAGGCCAGCAGGTGGGTGGGCCACGATTAAAGCGCTTGTTGTCTAGGGTTGCCGGGAAAAGCTTTGCGTTGATTACTGGAGTCGGCACACAGGATGCAACTAACTCTTTCAAGGCATACGATAAGGATTTTGTTGACAAAGTGGGAATTCACAGTAGACATGGTTTTGAAATTGGACTTGAGTTAACTGCCAAAGCTAGGAGACTCGGATTATCTGTTGCAGAAATTCCAACTACTTGGATTGACAGGACCTTTGGGAAGTCAAATTTTAGATTAGCAAAATGGCTGCCAAGGTACCTCGGTTGGTATCTATTTGGTTTGGGGTTTCCACATCCAGACTCAACGATTCGGGCACTGATTAAGAATACGGAGAAGTGATGAAAGTACTAGTTACTGGGTCTAACGGTTTTATCGGCGGGTACATAGTCGAAGAACTGTTGAATAAAGGCTTTGAGGTAGCAGGAGTAGACAACTTCTCAAAGTACGGCAGGGTAGCAAAAAGTTATGACAGCCACCCAAACTACACGCTTCACGAGGGAGATGCCTCAGATGTTGAGTTTATGAAGTCTGTGATCGCTGATTGTGATCATTTCATAGCCGGGGCAGCCCTAATTGGCGGAATCTCTTATTTCCATACTTATGCATACGACTTACTTGCAAAGAACGAAAGAATGACTGCATCTGCCTGTGATGCGGCCATTTGGGCTCATGAGAATGGAAAGCTCAAGAAGCTTACTTACATGAGCTCCTCCATGGTTTTTGAATCGACAGATCGTTGGCCAAGTCAAGAGGGAGACCAGCTTGTAGTCCCACCACCACTTTCATCATATGGATTCCAAAAACTGGCTGTGGAGTATTTTGCCCGAGCGGCATGGGATCAGTACAAGCTCCCATACACAATAATCCGACCTTTCAACTGTGTCGGCATTGGCGAATCTAGGGCCCTTGGAGAAGTAGAGATTAAGTCAGGAAACGTAAATTTAGCCATGAGTCACGTTGTACCTGACCTAATCCAGAAAATTCTCGCAGGCCAGGATCCGGTTCACATACTTGGAACGGGAGATCAGGTACGCCATTACACCTACGGGGGAGACTTGGCCAGGGGCATCGTCATGAGCCTTGAGCACCCAGAGGCTACCAATAATGATTTCAACATGTCCACATCAGTCGGTCACACGGTAATTGAATTAGCAGAAGCCATCTGGAAAAAGATTCACGCAGTCTCAAAACCATTCAACTACGTCCTTGAATCCGGGTTTGAATATGATGTTCAAAAGCGTGTTCCAGCAACCGATAAAGCAAAGAAAATACTAGGTTTCAGTGCTGACACCGAATTGAGCACCATGCTAGACGAGGTTATCCCCTGGATAAAGTCTGCTTCTAAAGCGGGACTGGTCTAAGCGAGAAGACCCAAGGTTAGTTTCTACTGATCCCAAAAACATTTTAGAGGTAAGAAAATGATTAGCTGGCTAAGGAAAGCTCCACAAGAAGCCACTCTTCTGTTGCCTTCGCTCTTGATTGCTGTTGTGTTGCAAGTGATTTTCGCAACCGGATATCCTCTGAATATCGGTAGATCTGACAACCCCACTTATTTAGAAATGATGGTTCATGGCACATTTGGCTCATCAAATCTGATTTTGGCCCCAGGCTACAGCTATGTTCTAAGTAAAATTCTGGGAATTGGAGAAGTTTCAAAACCTTCTGCATACACTGACATTGAATGGCTCCAAAGCGTCCAATTGGGCCAGAACGTTCTTCACTTGATTCTTTTTCTTATGGCTGTGTTTTTGTTGTGGCGTCTTACAAACGCAGCCGTGGCATCTGTTTTTGTCCTCGGCACTTCCCTTTACGTCGGTTTCTGGGGTGGTCTGAATTCTGCTTCTCCAGAGTGGCTCCAGGGTGATCTTCTAATCCTGTCGTTGCTACTAGCCGCAACTGGGGGTAGACAGAAAACCGTACCTAGAGTCATTGTCTTATCGTCGATTACAGGATTAGTGTTTTCACTGGCCTATTTGGTGAAATTCAATTCTCTAGTTGTAATCTTTGGCTTGATTACGATATTTGTGTTTAGTGGGCTAAATTTCAAAAAAATAGCTCTGGGCTTAGCGGCGGCAACTATCAGCGCTCTTGCCTTTGTTTCTTTTTTTACCACTTCTTTTCACGAGCCCACCACAGGTACCAGGACTTTGAATTATGACACCGCCTGGATTCTCACATCTTCGATGGACCCTAGTTACCTGGAAAGAGATAACGAGTATCTAGGTATCGAGGCTCTTCGCTGGAAGGCACTCATTCAGCAATTACCTGAGGGTTCTTCGTTTGCGTACCGAACAATTGACACCGGTGCTTATCCCGAAGTCAAAGAGCAGGGTCTGTCATTGTGGAATGAAATCATGGCCATGAATCGAGATCAACTTATTGAAGTAACAAACGCTCGAGAGCTTCCACCGGAATACAGCCACTTCAGTCAACCAACGCCAATCTATTGGAACGTTGGACTTGCCGAAGGCGAGAAGTTAGGCCGAGCTGTGTTTCTTGAATACCTCCTTAGTAATCCTGGCCACGTTTTCAACAATATAAGTTTCGGATTATTAAGTGATTGGGGTGTTTACCAGGATGGCTTTCTTCCGGTTGAGCAAGACCCAAGAAGCCTTGTCTTGAAAGGTAGTGACCCGAATGCTAGCAATGATTTGAGTTACAGCTTTGCAGATGATTACCCACCACCATTCCAAAGTTACTGGAACCCTTCCATGTCCATAGATAAGTTTGCTTTTGATTTAGCCTCGAGCCTCGAAAAAATTCGTGTTTCCATTTTTGTTGAATACCTGCTGACGCTACTAGTTATCCCTGCGTGGTTTGTCTTGAGACGTTCTGGGCTGTCGCTTCTATTAGTTTCAGCATTACTCAGCCAGGCAGCGTTTATGGGAGCTTCTTGGATGCTAGTAGGAGTAAGGCACAAAGAGGAAGTTTCGATTCTTCCCATAACCGCACTCGTGTACTCATTGGTAATTTTTGCTATGTCAGAGTACTTTAAGGCATTCTTAGTGAGACAACGAAACAAAGTGATTTGACCGGAAGTGTCTAATCCTTTGGATTCATGTCTAGCTACACTAACCCAGCCAATTCAATCCTAGGCGTAATCGTCTTTTCAGCTACATTGGTCCTAGTATCACGGCAATCCCATAAACTACGACGACTCATTCGAATCCCTCAGCACAGATTTTGGATTAGTATCGCTGATTCTTCGGTATCTAAGCACACAAGTCACAAAGTAGGTAACTCCTGAAGAACGAAGCTGCAAATTTTTGGGAACAATGTTAGGGATCGAGAATCAGAAATACCTCGGGCCGACTTAATCAAAAAGTGCTAAAATCTAACAAAATTATTCTAAATACATTTTTTTGTTGGATGTGGAAGGCATAAAGTAAATGCACATACCTGGTTCGAATGACTCAAGACTATTCATACAGGTGATAAATCTAGCCAGAAGACCAGACCGATTAGCTCAGATTAGTACCGAACTTGAACAGGCTGGCTTAAACTTCGAAACTCTAATTGCTGTCGATGGTCAACTAGAACAATCACAATCCGAATTCCTGTCAAAGGGAGAAATAGCCTGCTGGAAATCCCACATAAATGCGATGCGAAAAGCAGTTGACAAAAATGCTGAGTTCTCCTTAATTTTTGAGGACGATGCGACTCCCGGGGCCGGGGTCAACGAAAAATTGCTGTTCGAAATCAAAGACCTTATGGAAAGAAACCATCTTGACTTGCTTCAAATCGGCTATATTGAGAATTTTTATTCACCTTCTCTGCGACACGGGCCATTAGAGTTTCTGATTGCCCTCTTGAGGAACAGGGGAACAAAGGATTCTTCAGGTTTCAGGTTCGTCCTTGGAGATCTCAGAGCTGGCGCACACGCATACATAGTTAATGCGCGATTGGCTGAAGCGATTTCGAGGAGTGTTCCCGAGCCACCACTGATCCCATGGGACGGTTACTTGGAAAGCCTTGCTCGCGGGCAAGTTGGGCGCGGGGACATACGTATGGCAAGGCTAGTTAAAAGCCTAGTTTCACAAGCTTCACGAGTACCAGAAAGCCTAAAGGTTGATTCAGATATTGCGACCTAAAAAGAGTAAAAGAATCCAACTGATTCTTGTTGGAGGACTTGGAAACCAGTTGTTTCAGTACTTCGCTGGACAGTATTTAGCTCACAAGTCCGGTGGAGTGCTTAAGGTTGATCCAAGTCTTTCGCAATTTGGTAGATCCGGTCATTCGGACTGGATTAATGCAGTAACACTTCCTCTTAGCTACGCTCCAAGTCGCAACCAGTATTCACTAACTGACCAGATATCCGTAGTTAGAAGAAAAGTTAGGAAATTTCTAGTCAGGCATGTCTCAAGTAAAGAATTGCAATTACGAGTTCTTCACCAATACCAATCCCCCGTTCTAGGGTTTGATCCGCTGCTAGAAGATATCAATCCACCAGTCACCATCAACGGATATTTTCAGACCTGGAGGTACTATCAAGCGCTGATGGACAAAGGCCTAGTCTCAGAAATTCAAATGCAAAATCCCAGCACTTGGTTTACAGAAAAATTGAATGAACTAGATGGCCAAGGGAACGTGCTTGGGATTCACGTTCGAAGGGGAGACTATGTTGGAAATTCAGACATTGGCACTTTGTCAGTTTCCTACTACGAGGCTGCCATGAGAGACCTACGGGCCCGAGGGGTAACTTGGGATGCAGTTTGGATTTTCTCCGATGACAAAGTACTTTCTCGGCTCGAATTCGAGAATTTTGACAGTGGAAGTAAGAACCTGCATTTCGTTGACCCCCCAAAGGAATCACACTCGTTTGAGTCAATGCTGCTCATGTCTAAATGCCAATACCTAGTTATTGCAAACTCAACGTTTTCATGGTGGGCAGCAACCCTAGGGAAGCCAAATAAAACCATCGCGTGCCCATCCAAATGGTTTGCCCAAATGGCTGACCCTGAAGACCTTTATCCAGAGAGCTGGATTAAGGTGTCGAGTGAATGGGTAAATCTATAAATTCTTGAGCCTGAATGGTTCAAATCACCAAAGACAAAAGGTTAAATCTTTAGTCAAAGATCGAACACATGGATTAAAGCAAAAAGCAGTAGCATTATTGTTGAAAAGAGCAAAGGCAGAGGTACTTCTTGTCAAAAAATAGGATTTCAGGCTCAGTTGTAACAATCACAGGCGGAACTGGCTCATTTGGCTCCACGATGCTAAGTCACCTTCTATCAGAAGGGGCAGCCGAGGTTCGGGTCTTTAGTCGTGATGAAGCTAAGCAAGATCAACTCAGACACAAGGTAGCCGACAACCGTGTTCGTTTTTACATCGGCGATACCAGAGACCCACTGAGTGTCAAGAACGTTCTTAAAGGAACCGATCTGGTTTTTCACGCCGCCGCATTGAAGCAAGTTCCATCAGCAGAGTTTTTCCCGCTTGAAGCAGTAGCAACAAACATACAGGGCAGTGCCAATGTTCTCAGGGCAGCAATCGAAGCAGAGGTGTCATCGGTTGTCTGTCTAAGCACCGACAAGGCTGTCTACCCAATCAACGCCATGGGTATGACCAAAGCTTTAATGGAAAAAACCGCAATTGCTTTTGCCAGAGACAACCAAGACTCCAAGACTGTGATATCCGTCACCAGGTATGGGAATGTTATGTATTCCAGAGGATCGGTTATCCCCCTTTTTATCAGTCAAATTCGAAGCGGAAAACCATTGACAATCACGGACCCCGAAATGACAAGGTTCCTCATGTCCCTCAGCGAGTCTGTTGACTTGGTTCAGCACGCCTTTGAGAATGCTGAAACTGGCGATCTGTTTATTCGTAAGGCTCCAGCTGCAACCATTGCCGTCCTTTTAGAAGCCCTTCTAGAGTTAGTTGGACTAGACAGCCCAGAGATAAAGACAATTGGTGTTCGACACGGCGAGAAGCTTTTTGAGTCTTTACTTGGTGCCGAGGAAATGGCTAAAGCAGAGGATCGAGGGGACTACTTCAGGGTGCCGCTGGATTCCAGGACTCTTGATTACGAGGCTTTTTTTGAGCACGGGGAAAACAAGCCGGCTTCGAACGAGTCTTATACCTCACACAACACAACAAGACTAGACAAGGAAGGTGTCAAGACTCTTCTTCTTACCCTTCCGGAAATACGTCAGGAACTTGGGTTATGAGTTCAGCAGAAAAGCTCAAGGTTGTAACGGTTGTCGGCACCAGGCCCGAGATTATTAGGCTTTCCAGGGTTATTCCTCTTTTAGACAAACACTTCAACCACATTTTTGTAAACACCGGGCAGAACAAAGACCCGATGCTTAGCAAGGTTTTCTTTGATGAGCTAGAAATCAGGACCCCGGATATTTATCTTGATGTGGACACCTCAACACTCGGTGCCGTACTTGGGGACACACTTGCAAAGATCGAAAAAGTTTTTGTAGACCACAAACCTGATGCTGTGTTGATTCTCGGAGACACAAATAGTGCAATTTCAGCAGTCCTGGCCAAGAGAATGCACATACCCGTTTACCACATGGAGGCAGGCAACCGGTCTTTCGACGAAAATGTGCCAGAAGAAACCAACAGACGATTAGTAGACCACGTTTCGGACTTCAACATTCCATATACCGAGCACGCTAGACGGAACTTGCTTGCAGAAGGGCTGCCACCAAGAAGAATCATGGTTTCAGGCTCCCCAATGCGTGAAGTTCTTGACAATTACATGGCAAAAATTCAGGCCAGCAATATTCTTAAGACCTTAGAACTTGAGCCACAAAAGTATTTCTTGGTCAGCGCTCACAGGCAAGAAAACGTAGATTCCCCGGAGAGACTAAAAAATCTTCTGGAGACACTTAATAGAGTCCATGAAACCTGGGGTTTTCCAATAATGGTTTCCACTCACCCTAGAACTCGAAAACAACTTGAGTCGATACCTGGCTATAAGGATTCAAAAGGTGTGATTTTCCACGAACCGTTTGGCTTTATTGATTACAACAAACTTCAACTAAACGCCAAATGCGTTCTCTCGGACAGCGGAACCATTAGTGAGGAGTCAATAATTCTTGGTTTCCCCGCTGTCACCATTAGAGACTCTATGGAGAGACCAGAGGCACTTGAGTTTGGTGGAATAGTCATGACCGGGCTCAAAACCGCCAACGTTATCGCTGGAATTCGCTCCGTTACAGAAGATGGGAGCTCTGCAAAAGAAGCTTCAGCGAATTTATTGCCGGCAGGCTATGAAGTTACCGATTGTTCCACTCGAGTAGTCAGGTTTATGCTTTCTACTATTTCTAGACACCATGAATGGGCTGGCTTCAGAAAGCTAGGCTAATGCTTACGACTTATAAGGGCTTTCTAGCCTTTGGCGCCCCATGTAATCAGCTCGGATACCATCCGTGCAATAGATGGCGGGGATTCGTACCCAGCGCTAAGCCAAAGGGTGTTGTTTTTCTCCGGATTGCTGGTGTCAAGAGTGCGGTTGATGTTCGCCCCAGTCGCTGTTGGGGTGACTTTGATATCTGACCGACCTAGATACATCGCAATCAAACCAACTAGTTCAGATTTGGTAACGCTATCTTTCGGAAGAACATTAAACACCCCGGGCTCAAATAATTCATTCTCAATGACTCCGCGGGCAATCTTCGCAAAGTGCATCGAGGTTATGCCATTCCAAAAATGATCGGTGTAGCCCGAAATCTCGGCGTTTTTGGGTTGATTTCGCACCCACTCCAAAAGGGACGAGCTCCGATCCACTTCTGGTCCAATTATGGAAACTCTTAGGTGCATCATGGAAGCACCTTTTGCCTCTCCCAGACTCTTTGACTTGCCGTAAACATCCAAAGCGTCGTGCTCATCAGTTTCCAAATATTTGCCTTTTGATCCAGAAAACACGCAATCGGTGGCAATTTGAATAACCTTCGCCCCGCGCTTCGTTGCCCAAGCCTGTAAGCGATTAGGAAAAGAACCATTAATTTCGAACGCCGTTTCGGTCTGTTTAGTATCTGAATCATTGATATATGGCTTAATTATCCCAATGCAGTTAATTACATAATCAATTGGCATAGAGAAAGCGCTGTCTAGGTTGTCTGTAGCAGCGTCGAATTTCAAGAATCTAATATTCGAGCCGGCGACTAAGCTCGCGCCTACTCTAGTAGTGGCTACTAACTCACCCTGAAAGTTTGAAAACTCTTTCAAAACAGCCGAGCCAAGCATTCCGCTGGCACCTAATATCAAAACTGTACTCATTGCAGTTAACTCTAGTTCCGCTTGTTGATCTCGATTGCGGTATTCAAAGTTTGCTCCATGGAAGCCAAAGCCGCCTCCGGTGAAAAAAGTGCACCTAGCGTCTTGAGAGATTCTGACTTGTTTGTCTGAGCACCACCAGCTTGAGAAACCTCTAAGGCAATTTCCAACACTTTCGCTGGGGTCTCTGCCCAGGTCAAACCCTCTATTCCGTCGATGGCGGAGAACAAACCTTCCAGACGCGTAGAGACAACTGGAACGCCAGTAGCTAGGTACTGAAGAACTTTGTTCGGAAAGGCAATCGATGCCACTTGACTTATTTCTAAAGGATTAATGGCCACGGTAGAAAGTGCCAAGTACTTTGGCAAATCGTAATAACTTACAAAGCCGGTGAAGATGACCCGATCAGAGATACCAAGGTCAGTAATTATATTCCGGAGTTCATTCTCCTGCTCGCCACCACCGATTAGAAGCAGTTTCGTTGACGAGCCTTGAGGAACCAATTCCGCAAACCTCTTTATTACCTCTGGTAAACCCGAGAAATAGAAGAAAGACCCCATGTAAGTAATTACGGAGTCTGTTGGTGCAAGCCCGAGACGCATCCGAAGTTCAGGGTCTGGCACTCGATTAGAAAAATGAGCAATGTCAAGTGGTGGATAGTTCACAACCGAGGGTTTCTTTCGGCCGGCTAGGTTTTCACAGTATCGCTGCATAGCGGAGTTATTTGCGGAGAGCAAAGGTGAAAATCTATACATGAGTTTTTCTACCCAAAGTATAGGAAATCTAAAAATAGACTCTCGAATCTCATGGGAGGAATCTAGCGCTCTATGGATAAATGGAGTTTTGTAAATAGCTGCAATAATCAGGGCCTGAAGGCCAAATGTAGGAATTGCGTAATTGAGAACCACATCAAACTTGTTTTCTCGAAATAATCTAAACAGTGCTGGCCAGCTACTAACTGTTGCCCACAACCTGTCAAACCAGAAAATCCCAAACTGATGAGGACCAATTAGGGTTAATTTGGCTTCAGGAACTACTCGGCCAACAATTTCCTTCTTCCGAAATAGATTCTCTTTGGCCCGATTAGCGCCCTCTTGAAAGTGAAAAAACGTGACATTATGACCGGCTTTGGCAAGTAATTCTGGAAACTCATGGATTTCATAAATTACTTTTTCCAAGTAATCAATTTCATGAAGCACGAGGATTTTCACGGAGACTGCTCCTATTTAGCCGGCAAGTACCAAATCTACTAGCAACACCAATTACAAGCGTTGATTAGCAGAGCAAAGACCAATATTTCGAGCAGCTCCTCCAATGACTTGAAGGAAACTCTACCGAAAGAAGCAGGCCAACTCCTGTATATTTAGTGCAATTATCCATTGGCGGTATTGTCTGATGGTGATGAAGTTGATGGTCAACGCGATCACATTTTCTATTGGCGAGGAATGGCTTGAAGGTATTCAACGTAAGCAGTAGCGATGAGGTCGGGGGCCGATGGAATGGCCACGACATCATTGAACCGCTAAAGGGCTTGGGAATAGACGCCAAGATCGGCTCATTCTGGAGCAAGACTTCAAAGTCTGAAAAATCAATTGAGCTATTTCCTGGGCGCAAAACCAGACTCCTAGCGGAAGCCACTATGGCTATAGAAAGCCTTACAGGGAGACAGTCCACTTACCAGTCTTGGTCAAGCAAGATATTTGACTTGCCTGAATTCAAAGAAGCAGATGTAGTCCACCTTCAAGTCATTCATGATCACATGATGACCGTTGAGAACATGGCGAAGGTATTTGAAGTTAAGCCTGCGGTTTGGACCTGGCATGACCTTTGGCCACTTACCGGCCACTGCACACTTCCCCTGAATTGTGCAAGGTGGGATTTAGGTTGTGGAAGTTGCCCATCCCTTGATTCTTCACTTCCGGTCTACTGGGACCGCACCGACAAAGAGCGTTCAAGAAAGGAGCTCCTGTTCTCGAAAACCCCCATGAACATTCACATCACCACAGATTGGATGAGGGGTCAGATTGAAAAGAAGGTCTCTAACTGGAACGCTAAGGTCTTTCAGTTTCCCTTCGGAATAGACACTGAAGTCTTTAGACCAAAGCCAGAAATTGATGCTCGAACTATTCTCGGAATCGACAAAGACACTTTTGTTGTGGCCGCCCGTTCAACAGATGATGAGAGAAAGGGCTTCAAGGAGCTAGTCCAGGCCATTGAGCAAGTCAGCAAAACTGGAAGAAAGATCCTTCTTCTTTGTATTCAAAAACAGGGTCTGGTTGCAAAGTACTCCAAGGAAGTTGAGTCCATTGAGCTGCCCTGGACTAACGATATAAACAATCTAGGAACTTTCTACGAAGCAGCAGATTTGTTTGCAATGCCATCCTCAGTAGAGTCTTTTGGGATGATGGCTCTAGAAGCCATGTCATCGCGTGTTCCGGTCATCACTGTTGGAAAAACCGCTGCCAGTGAGGTTGCCGAATGCCCTGAGTTGGAAGTAAATCTTGATGATTTAGTCGGCCAAATCGCAAACCGAATCACATGGGCCATAGACAATAAAATGCAATTGAAAGAACTTGGGTTTCGGGCAAGGGCCCGTGTAGAAGTCAAGTTTTCTTTAGAGGATTACTTGGGAAACCTTAAAAATATGTATGAGCAGGTTGCTAGTGACCAAATCCTCTAAAGGAAATAAAGTCTCTGCCACTTTCACCTCAGTCACGACTGAGAGAAATAGAGTTATCTCTTGGGAGAGTGCTGCCCGGGGATTCAATAAACCAGGCGGTGTCACCCCAAGTTCCAAAAGCCCAATCACATCTAGGCCAATTGGGTTTGTCAGCAACATTTTTAAGTTATTTCTTGCATCTCTAGCTAAGCTTCCCTACGCATTATTCAAACTCGGTTACGATATCGCAAAATTCGTCACCAGGGGGCTTTCGACTATCAGGCGTTTGCTGTTTGTTGCGAAATGAGCGAGAAAGAAACTAGGCTTGCGGCAATCTTGAGTTAAAGGAATTATCAAAAAAAAAAGGGGGGGGTGAGTCTTGTGTTGGTAAAAAAGACAGAATCAAAATTCACAAACTGGATACTGGGCATGCCTACAGTTGCCGTTCTGTTGCCCATTCAGGGCATTAGCCTTCTCTACTGGTGGATCGCTGGCTCCTACCTAGGTCTTGACGTTTACTCTTCAAGAAGCTTTCCCGCAGCAGACGGGTGGTGCGAAGCTGCTTCTGAAGGACTCGGGTCTCATTGTTGGGGAGATTACTACTACGTAATTTTTCTAGTTTTTTCTCAACCTAATCCGTGGTTAGAGTACGCCAACGCATATCCTGCGGCAGCCCTTATTCCCTTTATGGTTACACATCTTCTTGGTTCAATTACTGGGTTTGCACAAGCAGGATTGCTAATTTACCTTGGTTCGATGACTCTACTGATTGGATGGGGCGTTTGGTCGGGAACCAAAGGAATCTCCCTGGAATCCCGAATCATTCTTTTTGCTGCGATTACATTTTTCTCCCCGCCACTGATTCACGCCCTTGACAGGGGAAACAATGTGGGTTTCATTATTCCTTTACTGGTCTGGTTCTTCGCAGCGTTGATCAGTCGCTCCCCCAACCAAGGCGTCCTAGCAATTGTTCTCCTTACTGTCATAAAGCCACATTTTGCAGTTCTCCTGTTTCTATATATGATTCGCGGAGAGTTAAAAACCTTTGCAAAAGGAGCCCTACTAGGGGGAACCATTCATGTCTTAGCATTCTTAATCGTTGCCGGGAGTCGGTTTCCAGTCAACATCTATGATTGGCTTTCAAGATTTATCAGCTATCAGGACTACACCTCCGTAGCCAATGGCTGGCCGCAAAACATTTCATTTGCGCAAGGCCTGTATTCCTTCGCGACCCTTGTGCCAAGTCAATTCAAAAATGAGTCGTTTCTTCAAGATTTACAAGGTCTGCAAGGACTAATCGGGCCTCTTGTCCTTTTGTCAATACTCTGTTTGATCACAGCTTATAGACATGTTCTGACCGACGTTCAGGTAGGGATTCTTCTTACGTCTCTGGTTGCTATGACATCCAGCACAAGTTGGTATTACTACGCAGTCTTCTCAATCCCAGCTTTATTGGCATTAACTCAAATGAGCAAAAATGCAACGTCGAGCACCTTGAGGGCAAAAAAAGACGAAAACTCGGCGTCCAAAAAAATAAATTTTACCCTTTGGATGGTTCTAGTTCTCACACTCATTCAGTTACCGATGTATCAACTAGCTTCGGACAAATCGATTATTGTAACCACTGCAAATCTTGTAGGTGGATTCTGGATTATTGCCTATGTGTTTGTATTTCGGGTTCTTATAGGAGACAAAAAATCAGTGAAAAGTAAATAAGACAGTGTGAACAGAAGAGATTCTGTGACAACACTATAACTGTTGCAAATCTAATCCCCTAGGTCTCTTTTGGATGAGCCCCCATGGGGTGCCCTGGATAATTGGTTCATAAAGTTTTTTCTCTAGAGGAACCCCAGAGTTTCTAAGTCAAGATCATCTGATACGGGGTAGCACCTTCAAGTTGCTTTGCCGATTACACTCGTTTATGTGGAACCCGATTACATTGGCCGTAGCAAATCGACAGCCTTCATTTTTGATTTAGACGGAACGTTATTTGATTCATCCGAGCAGATTCTTAGGGCAGCAAACGCAGCAAGAAACCTGCATAACCAGCCGAATCTCTCAAAGGAGAGAGCGGATCAAGCAATTGGACTTGAAGCCTCTGAGCTCTTCTCTGACTTACCCCTAACTCAAACCGAGGTATCTAATCTAATTAGGGAGTTTCGTGATGCTTTACATAAGGAAGTACTCCTGGGCAATAGCACCTATCCAAAAGCCATGGACTTATTGAAAACTATTCATGAATCGGGATACGTAACGGGTGTTGCAACCTCCAAGCCACAATATTTAGCAGAGGCCGTTGTAGAAAATTCACCACTTAGAGAGTACGTCAAAGAAATTCATGGAACAGGAACAGCGCGCCCCAAGCCAGAGCCAGACGTAGTCTTAAATTGTTTTAGGGCCCTAGGTGCTTCTGAGGCATTCATGATTGGTGACAGGGTAGAGGATATAACTGCAGGCCTGGCCGCTGGGGTGAAGACAATCGGTATAGCCCAAACTGTGTTTAGCAAAGATGAACTGCTTATTGCTGGGGCGGATTACGTATATACTTCACTGAACGAGCTAGCGCTGGATCTTAAAAATCTGGTGCTCGATGGAGGGTAACTTTTGAAGTATTCTGACGTGTTTGTTCGTTGGCTTGAAGATTTGGGTTACACACACTGTTTCTATGTGGCCGGTGGAAACGTAATGCATTTATTGGAGTCTGCAAGTCACGTTTTTGAGTGCGTTCCAGTGGTTCATGAAGTTTCTGCAGGTATAGCTGCAGAATATTTCAATGAGAGCCAAGGCAAGAACGGCAAGAAGGCCTTCGCATTAGTTACTGCTGGTCCAGGCCTAACAAACATTGTTACAGCAATGGCGGGTGCATTCTTGGAGAGTCGAGACTTATTGGTTATTGGGGGTCAAGTTAAGAGCACTGACCTGTCGCACGGAAAAGTTAGACAACTTGGAATCCAAGAAATAGACGGAATGACTCTAGTTAGCTCGCTAACTGTTGCAAGTCTCCAAATTCAAAAACCACTCCCGCGAAACGAAATTCAGAAAGTTGTGCTTTCCGGCTTAAGCCCTAGGAAAGGACCGGTTTTTATCGAATTTTGTCTCGATGCCCAAGGCGCGGAATTCCAGGACATAGAGAGTAAACCCAAAGAGGAAAGTCAACTCTCTACGAACACTTTTTCTTTATCAGAGCAATTGAGTGCCGAGATAAGAAACTCCAAAAGACCTGTATTGCTTGTTGGCGGTGGCGTAAGCAGAGAGACTGCGAAAAAAGCTCAAGATTTACTAGAAAATTCCCCAATTCCAGTAATGACAACTTGGAACGGCACAGATCGAATTAGCAGTGATGCTAAGTCATACTTCGGTCGTCCGAACACCTGGGGTCAACGATCGGCTAACGTAATTCTTCAGCAATCCGATCTGCTAATAGCTCTGGGTACTAGGTTAGGTCTACAACAAAGCGGATTCAATTGGGAGCAGTTTATGCCCATCGGCAAAATAATCCAGGTTGACATTGATCCAACAGAACTAGACAAGAAAAATCCAGGTATCGACTACCCAATAGAGGCTAACGCTAACGAGGTTTTGCCTCCAGTTCTTGACTTTCTAGATTCCGAAAGAAACAATGCTTCTTGGAAGTCCTGGGTTGAGTTCTCGGCATCCGTGAAAGCCTCGCTACCAACTTCTGAAAATGTGAACAAAACCAAAGGCCCCTTCATCAATCCATATGAGTTCTATATCGCTCTTTCAGAAGTGTTGAAAGATGGCGATGCAGTAGTTCCATCAAGCAGTGGTGCTTCGGAGACTGTTGCCATGCAATCTCTAAACCAAGGTAGAGAAAACACCGTTATCACCACCAAAGGATTGGCAAGTATGGGATACGGCTTAGCCGGAGCAATTGGTACGGCATTTGCTGGCGCTCCTCGAGTCTTTCACGTGGAAGGTGATGGCGGCTTCGCCCAAAATATTCAGGAACTCGGGACGGTAGCTGCAAACAAACTGAACATCAAAACTTTCTTATTGTGTAACGACGGCTACGCATCGATTCGCATGACACAAAAAAGTTACTTTGATGGTCACTACTTGGGGTGTGATGCTAGCACCGGCTTAGGTCTACCCGACTGGCACCTGCTGGCTAAATCCTTTGGGATTTCATCCACTGAATTGGACCCAGAAGCAGACCTGAAAGCAGAGATCGAAAGAGCAGTAGCCCTAGAAGGCCCACAGGTAATCTTGGTACCGATTAACCCTGATCAAACATACTTTCCAAAGATAACAAGCCAAATTGATGAACGAGGCAATCTGATTTCTAACCCAATTCACCTAATGACGCCTGAGCTATCTACTGAGATGAGCAATAAGGTTTTCAGGTATATCTAACCAGCCAAATAGCCAATTGGCATCTGAGCATGATGTATTCACTAAGCTGCATTTATATTGTCTATTTTCTTGGTGAGCTAAATTCTACAATTTGAGTAACACATAAATCATAAGCTGACTCTTTATCAGCTAAAAAACTGTTGTACCAAAGAGCTGTTTTTTCTAAAACTTCCTGAGTGGTCCATTTTGGATTCCAGCCGAATGTCTCTTTAGCGAGCTGACTATTGAGGCCTAGTTTTCCAGCTTCAGCCAATGCAACTTTCTCAATAACTGTTTCAACCCCGGGAAGCGACTTTGAAATAAGTTCAAGAACATCTGCTACTGATACCTGACTAGATCCAACCGGACCAAGATTGAAGGCACGATCGAAAACTCGTGGTGACTTACCCACCATTCCTGAAAGAATCTGTAAGTAACCCTCAATCAGAGACAACACATGCTGCCAAGGTCTTGTGGAATTTGGATATCTAATTATCAATTGCTTGCCTGATTCATAAGCTCTTATATAATCAGGGATAAGTCGATCCTCAGACCAATCTCCGCCTCCAACGATGTTTCCACCACGCGCAACACAAATGATAGGTGATTCACTACCTTGGATTCGGATTGAGTCACGATAACCCGAAATTATCAGCTCCGCTGCAGCTTTTGATGCGGAGTATGGGTCTTTGCCACCCAGCTCATCGGATTCTACGTAGTCGTAGTCAATTTCTAGATTCTTGTAAACCTTATCCGTTGTTATGCACAAGACACCCCGGACAGAAGGAGTTAGTCGAGCCGCCTCAAGCACATTCGCAGTACCCTGGGCATTAGTCTCAAAGGTCTCTCTTGGGGTTTTATAGCCACGACGCACCAATGGTTGGGCCGCTAGGTGCAGAATCAGATCCGGCTGAAAATCCGAGACCGCACTCTTTAGCTTGTCAAAATCTCTTATATCGGAAAACGTGCCTTTGACGATATTTCCAACTTTTGCCTCGGTGAATAGGTTAGGTATAGTTTCCGGCTCGAGTGAATATCCATAAACCTCTGACCCAATTAGGTTGAGCCAAATACTTGCCCACGAACCCGTGAAACCGGTGTGCCCGGTAACAAAAATTCGTTTACCCTTCAGATCTGATTGACTCATGAGAAAATTATCCCTTTTGGACGAACTCAGTTATTGACTCAGTTATAAAGTCAATCATCTCGGAGGAAAGACCTGGATATGTCCCAACCCAGAAGGTGTTATTCATAACAATGTCAGTATTCTTTAGGTCTCCAACGACTCTAAAATCTACACCTTTATAGGCAGGCTGCTTTAGCAAGTTACCTGCAAACAACAATCTCGTTCCGATTTTTCTTGAATCCAAAAACTGCAGTAGTCCCTGCCTGCTTATTGAGCTCTCTGGGTCGATAGTAATTGGGAAGCCAAACCAGGACGGGTCCGATTTTGGGGTTGCCTTCGGCAGAATTAGCCCCTCAACTTCTTCAAGCTGCTTATAGAGCTGCTTGAAGTTGTCTTTTCTTGCTTGCGTAAAAGCATCAATGTTCTTGAGTTGCGACAACCCAAGGGCAGCCTGCATGTCGGTGGCCTTTAGGTTGTATCCAATATGGCTGTAAATATACTTGTGGTCGTAACCCAAGGGCAGGTCACCAAGTTGCCACTCGAATCTCTTGTGACAAGTGTTGTCATGGCCAGTTTCGCAATAGCAGTCTCTCCCCCAGTCCCTAAAGGATTCCACTTGCTTTCTCACTAACGGTGACTTGACAAATACTGCTCCACCTTCGCCTGTTGTTATGTGGTGAGCTGGGTAGAAACTAAGTGTCGCGGTGTCTCCAAAACTTCCAGTTTTTTGGCCATCGTAGGTAGAACCCAGTGAGTCACAGGCATCTTCTACCAGCCAAAGACCATGCTCCTTGCACAGAGCCCTCACCGTGTCCAAGTCAAAAGGATTTCCCAAAGTATGAGCCATCATTATTGCCCGAGTTTTTGGTCCAACAGCTTCTTTTAGCTGCTCAGAAATGGCATCGTAGGTACCAAGTTCGATGTCGACAACAACCGGCCTCAAACCATTTTGAATAATTGGGTTAACGGTCGTTGGAAAGCCTGCCGCAACCGTTATTACCTCGTCGCCCGGTAAGAGTCTTTTCTTACCCAACCTCGGACTAGTTAGGGCACTCAATGCCACAAGGTTTGCACTAGATCCACTGTTTACAAAGATCGCGTTCCTTGCCCCCACATACTTGGACAAAGCTCTCTGGAATGAGTCATGAAATCTTCCAGCGGTAAGCCAGCCGTCTAACGAGGCATCAACGAGCGCCTCATAATCTGCAGGAAACAAGACTTTGCCAGAAACTGGAACAGCAGACTCGCCCCTGATAAAGGCAGGTTTTTCCAGTTGCACCTCAGCGAACCGAGAGACTTCCTTCAAAATTGAAGCCCTAAGTCGGTCTTGATTCACTGGTATCTCCCTGGTGTTTACTCATTCTTTCAATCGTAGACCAATGCCCCGATAGAATTTTGAGTATCCATTTGCGCGATTTGGGAAGAGGTGTCAGTTTTGAAAGCAGTTCTGCTAGCTGGAGGCTTAGGCACCCGAATGAGAGAAGAAACAGAATTTCGGCCAAAACCAATGGTCGAAATTGGAAACCGACCCATCTTGTGGCACATTATGAAACTACTTGGGGCCCAAGGAATCACGGATTTCGTAATTTGTACCGGGTACAAAAGTGAGTTCATCAAGAACTACTTTTATAACTACGGAGCATCAAACCTAGATTTCACAACCAAACTCGGAGATCAAAGCAGTACCGTATTTCACGGCTCCCATGACGAGTTCGACTGGACGGTTACAGTTGCAGAAACTGGGCTAAACACCATGACCGGTGGCCGAATCAAAAAAGTTGAGAAGTATTTGGGTGGCGAGCCATTTCTGGCAACATATGGAGATGGATTGGCAGATATCGATTTGAACGCCCTGCTGGCTTTCCATAAGAGCCACGGAAAGACTGCGTCAATGACCACTACTCAGGCCTCGAGCAGATTTGGTGTAGTCGACATGGACTCAACCGGTTCAGTGCTTAAGTTTCGAGAAAAACCAAAGGTCAACGACTGGATTAACATTGGTTATTTTATTTTCCAACCTGAAATTTTCAACTACATAGATCACGACTCCGTGCTTGAGGAAGAGCCTCTTAGGGCACTAGCCGGAGAAAATCAAATAGGTGCTTATCAGCACACTGGCTTTTGGCAGCCGATGGACACCTTCCGAGAATCTCAAATGTTGAATGAAATTTGGGACTCCGGTGCGGCTCCATGGAAAAAGTGGTGAGGCAAAACAGTTTCCAATTGGTAGGCCAAGCCCTTGGCTTACTCTAACTCGACTCGCAACCACAACCCCCCCTCACTAGAAGTAGGATAATTAGGCAAGCCATTACGATTAAAAACTAATTCTTTGATCCTTTAGGGGGCATAGGTGAACAAAACCGAGAAGAAAATGCGGGACATTCTCACGCGTGGGCGAGAAGAATTCGGTGTGGTGAGTGTTAAAGCTGAATTTGAAGCAGAAGGAACACGTATTGATGAGCTTCTTAGGCTCGTTGACATCTCAAGATCTGCAGGTCTTCCCCTTACGGTAAAGATTGGAGGGTGCGAAGCCATCCGAGATCTTTTGGAATCGAAACAAATTGGGGTTAGGTACATCGTCGCACCCATGGTTGAAACGGCCTACGCGCTAAGTAAATATTCGGCAGCCACGAACCTCATCTATACAGAAGAAGAGCGGGAAGACACAGATTTTCTCTTTAACTTAGAGACAATAACCGGTTTTGAGAACCTGTCTGGAATGGTCGAGGAGGCCTCCAGGCCTAACTCCGTAAATGGAATGGTTTTTGGCCGAGTAGATTTTGCTGGCTCCCTTGGTCTAACCAGAGATTCAATAAACACCGATGAGGTAACGAACTACGTCTTAACGGCAGCTAAGGCAGCCAAGGACGCGAAGCTTGATTTCGTAATGGGCGGAGCAATCTCTAGCGACTCCCTGCATGTCATTCGAGAAGTAGCAGCCGTCCATTTGACTAGGTTTGAGACAAGAAAAGTTGTTTTCGGTGGGGACGCAACAACAATTGACAACATTGAACAAGGTCTTGTGAATGCAGTCCACTTTGAGATGCTTTGGTTGTTGAACAAGCGAGACTACTATGCACGAATCACCGCTGAGGATGCCAAGCGAATTGAAATGCTTGAAGCCCGTTGGAAGTTGCTGAACGACTAAATCTTTAGAACGCAACCCTTGCAATTTGCTCTCTAGTGGAATCTTCGCTTAGTAATTTAACGCCAACGAGGTTCTCCCAATCGCTATTGTCCGAGTGATAGTCGTCTGAAGGAAGCCCTGGATCAATTTGGCGATGTATTTTAGCATTTGGATTAACAAGCTCAACAACTAGTTTGGCGAGGTCCCCAATTTCAATCAAATCTCCCCCTGTGTCAAAAACAGTCTGACTTCCACGACCAAGTGGCATTAGGGCTAACGCTAGAACATCCTCGACAGAACAATACCTTCTACAAACAAGATGCTTCGCCTTGATTTCGATTAGACCCAACTTGGCCTGAGCGATCAAATCAGTAAATGCGAAAGCTTGTGGCTTTGTGCAATAAGAACCAGTAACGCTCCAAACCCTTGCAACTGATATATCGGATTGAAGATTCTCGGCAATATCGGATATCTTGCTCTCGTAAATGCGTTTCTGAGCAGCATATGGGTTTTCCTCTAGGGAAAAAGAAGTGTGACCCGCCAGGTGCATAGTTGCACCACTTGAGAACCCAATGTATTTTCTGACCGAAGGCAGGGCAGCTATGACCAGAGACTGATCTATGAGTTTTTGATTTGTCTCGATGTAGGTTTTGTGTCCAAGGATTGGGAGTCTTTCCCTAGTTACAAACGCGGTATCGATGACAACCGTAGGTTTGAAGGCCGATATAACATCGAGATCCTGGGCATGGACAGCCTGGCTTTGTCCATCAATTTCTACCTGTTGATCTTTGGATCCAGTAGCTAGTAGATCTAGCCCAGCTTCCCTAGTCATTGCGACTGCGGTGCGACCAAACCAGCCGCCAGCACCCGTCACGAGGACCCGGTCATCAGATCTCAAATTCCCCAGGAACAGCTCAAGTGACTCGGCCCGAATAGTCATTCCTAAAATCTACCCTTCATTGGTCACATATGTTCATGCGGTGAGCTAAGGCGCGGTGCGGGAACCCGAATTATGAAACAGACAACTTTCAATCAATCATTTGGACTATTTCGAGTCGACAAACTCGGTCTAAGTCCAAATACCCACATGCTGTCCCTTAGTCTAAAATACTAAAAGTAACAAATAGAGAACAGTAATAGTAATAAACCTTGGGGGGGTTGGGGGTTTGATTGTTGGCCGTGGGTTACTGGGCGAATCACTTAATAAACTAAGACATAAGGATGTTCTGTTTTTTGCCTCGGGGGTTTCAAATTCAAAGCAACAAAACGGACCCGAATTCGAACGCGAAACAAATTTGCTGATTAGGACTCTTGAGGGGACAGAGAAAAGACATTTCTACTATTTTTCAACCTGCAGCATCTTTGACACTAGCTTGGCTGAGTCTCCCTACATTGCGCATAAGAAACAAATGGAGAAAATAGTTCTTTCAAAGCCAGCTGGTCGAGTGATTCGTCTGCCGAACGTAGTCGGCCCAGCTGGCAATCCAGCCAATCTTGTGAACTATCTAAAGTACTCAATCAAGCGGGCAAACCCAATTAAGATTCAACGCGACGCAACCCGGTACCTTTTAGGTGTGGATGAAATGAATTTGCTACTTCAAGACGTAGTAGACAATGCAGGGGAACAAAAAGTCCTATCTTTGGTACCTCCAATAAACATCAAAGTTACAAGGATTGTCTCCATCATCGAATCAATTTTGGGTACACAAGCCAATTTAGATCTGGTAGAAGGCGGAACGCCATATGAAGTTGATTTTAGTGACACTAAGTATCACGCTTCGAGACTAGGCTTCGATTTTGGGCAACTGTATTATGAAAACACGTTAGAAAAGTGGTGCAAGCTTGAAGACTAAAATCTCCATCGTAATTCCAGTTTATGCGAGTGAGGCAATTCTTCCTGATTTGGTTGGAAGCGTTGACCAGGTTATGTCAGAAAAAAACTATGATTACGAACTAATTTTGGTTTGTGACGCCTCGCCAGACAAGAGTTGGAACGCAATAAAGCGACTCAAAAGTGAATACCCAACAATCAAGGGAATTCTCCTTCGTAACAACTCTGGCCAGCACAATGCTGTACTTGCCGGCTTAGCAGAGGCAAAGAATTCGATAGTGGTAACTATGGATGACGATCTCCAGCATGACCCTGGGGACATAACAAAATTAATTGAAGCTTTGGCCCCTGAAACCGATGTAGTTTATGGTGCTTTTAGGAATCGAAATCATCCAATTTGGAAAAAGGCGGGCAGTAAATTCAATAACAGGGTGGCAACCTTTGTCTTGGGAAAACCTCAGGAGCTCTACCTTTCACCGTTCAGGGTGATTCGAAAGGAGATAGTTCTTGAGTTGCTTAAATTCAAGGGTCCTTTTGTTTACATCGATGGTTTGATTCTTGCTATGACAAACAGCATCAAATCTGTCGAAGTTGCTCATTACTCACGAAAAACAGGCAAGTCACACTATGGTTTTTCTAAATCTATAAAACTTTGGCTAGAGATGACTACCACAACATCAATTAGGCCAATCAGGATGATGACACTTTTGGGAGGCGCTATCTCGTTAGTGAGCATTTTTGCAGGCGTTTTCCTTATCTTTCAAAGACTGTTCCTAGAAGTCTTCCCGGCTGGATGGGCATCAGTAATGGTTACTGTCTTACTATTCTCCGGTGTCCAACTTCTTTCGCTTGGACTTGTTGGAGAGTACCTAGGTAAGACCGCTATGGCAGTTAACGGCCTCCCTCAATCACTGGAGAAAGAAAGAACTTAAGAGAGCCATTTACAGAGAGTTTTACTCACTTCCAGCTCTAAGGCTGTTAAGTATCCGTGCTTTTGAAACTAGGCACGATTCCGCTACTGAGGATGTTTCCCGCAAGGTAAGTGATTAGCATTATTGGAATCTCCCACAAGAAAGATAAAACTCTCAGTAATGGCAACAGATTCGAGACCCTCACAGCACTGGCCTCCTTTACAGAGTCCCACCTGCGGCTATAGGTCAGGGAAGTGGCGTGCCATCTGTGGCTAGAAAGAATCTGGTCAACAAAGACGGCTTTTCCAAGCTTGGAGAGCTTTAGGAACAAGTCAAAATCGAAGGCGAACGCGAATTTGTCTGACAGCCCACCTACTCTCTCGAAGGCATCCCTTCTAAACACAGCACTTGGTTGGGGAATAAGTTGTGGACCAAATCTAAGTAGGGGAACTGCCCAGCTACCACTTCGCTTCACTAGAACATCATTTCCTTCAGAATCGATGTATTGGCAGTGGCCAAAAACAAAAACGGGCTTTTCGGGCCTAGTAAGAGCACTCACTGCAACACCCAGTGACCCTGGCGAAAGAAGATCGTCATCACCTATCCAAGTGATGTATTCGATGTTTTCTGGAAGCGTTCTAAATCCTTGGTTGATCTTTTTGGGTACCGATTTCTCAAGCTCGTCAATGTAAAGATCTACCAAACCAGAATTTTGGTATGAGGTAGCATCAAATCCCTTTCGACCTACAAGCACGATGTAGCTGTTACCAGCTTCGCGGATTGATTTTAGGGTGATGTCTAAGTACTGGGGGCGCTCGCCAATAGTTGGAACAACAACTCCCACAGCAGGCATTTCACCATGATAGCACCGCCGATAAATTGCCTCCTTTGGGAGGCGTGCTTACAGGAAATGGCTATTATTTGAAAATGAGAAACAAGTTGATACTTCTTGGCTACCTAGCCCTGTTCTTCGGCTTAGTTTCTGTCTATGACGTTTATAAAGACAATGTTTATCTTGTTGCTCTTGTTGCCGTAATTCTCACCTTCGCAGGCTTAGTAGCCTGGCTGTGGTCAGCCCAGACTGGAAAAGATAGAAACTAACTGCAAAAGAGCTCAATAGCTGTATCGTCAGATCTATGGGAAGGAGAGAGCACATGAATCTAGATGGATGCAACTGCGGCGATGGCTGCGAGTGCAAGAAAAACGACTAAGAAAATACGCACCAGAATGTTGGGGAGCCGCTCGAGTGCCTCCAACAGCTTAGGACCCCATGACATCTTGGAGAAAAACATGAAACTATTAATGGTATCTATCGTAAAGAGACTTTTCGCGGGTCTCAAATTTTTTCGAAGTAAACGGAAAAGTAATATGGAAATCTTTTCGAAAATCTACACACAAAAGACGTGGGGTACTTCCGAATCAGATCACCTCCCGTTTAACTCGGGAGGAGGATCCGTGGAAGTAGAAGTCATAGATCCCTACATAATCGCCGTGAAGAAATTTGTGGAACTCTTACCTAATCGAATCACAGCCGTAGACTTGGGGTGTGGCGATTTTCGAGTGGGCTCCAGGCTCGTAAATTTCTTTGAGAGGTACATTGCTTGTGACGTTGTTGAGGACGTACTTGAATTTAATCGGGGTCACTATCGTGACCTTCCAGTAGAATTTAGACAGCTAGACCTAACTATTGATCCGATACCCCTAGGTGACTTGCTCCTTGTGAGGCAAGTGCTTCAACACTTATCGAACGAGGACATCTCTAGGTTTCTCAGTCGCATCCCCAAGGAATTCAGCTATCTTTTCGTAACGGAACACCTGCCCAAACAACCGAATTTCAAGGCAAACCTAGATCAGGAAACCGGTCCAGGTACCCGCTTATCGATTAACTCGGGCGTTGTTCTTACAGAAAAACCATTTAACCTAATTGTGCAACATCAAGAGACTCTGCTTTCCTTGCCGTCAGACGGTGGCTTGATTGTCACAACGGTTTACAAGATGTAAAAAAGATACAAAATGCTCATTGGAAAAAGTCGCATAATGTTTTGGCTAAACGGACAGAGTATGCAACCAGGGCCCAGAAGGTTTGGTGGTTCTAGCACATCCAGGCGCTCTTCCAGCGTCGCACCAACTTGTAAAAATGAGGTTTTGATATCTTTCAGGAATTCTTAAAGATCCAATAGACCACTACCCCTCCACAATTTGACCCTTGCCCAAGTGCCAAGTCGTATTGAAGACCATCTACATTTATCTTGGAAGCTGCTATTGCGTCGATGTTTATAGTTCCAATGATCCGCTTTTGAGACGGCTGCTAGATTCACTATTTCTACGTCGGCTCTCTCCCTATAAAGCTTCAACACATGCTTGAAATAAAACGGTATAAGTTCCACTAAATTCGCCGAATAACACTTGGGACTTTGAACGTTTTCCGGAGGTGGTCATTAAGAATTCGTTAATTTGCAAAAAATTGAACGGCTGAAGTCCGTTATGTAAGTCAAAGATTCCTGGAACTTAGTTATCCAGTGATCTCATGTTCCGAAGAATTCTTCGAGACAGTTGAAGGATAGGTGAGACTAAACTTACAACTACCATCCAAATTTTGTTGACACTCTCGTCAGCCACCATGTAACCGTATTTTGGTTGCGCCCACTCCTCTACAGCTATGAAGTCAAATTTAGGAGACTTAGGGCTCCTTCGCTTTAGGTGACGTGAGATTTGGCTCGCAACACCATAGGACCATGCACCACTTTGCCTTTCACCCACCCCAGTTTCTTCAAAAAATGAAACGAAAGTGCCTAATACTTCATATTCGCTGAATCCACTGATTTCATCAAAGTCGATTGATTCAATGACGGCTTCCCACCAGTTTTTGGAGTGTCGCCTCTCAATATAATCAAAAAAAGCTATTATTTGACTTCCAAGAATTGGAAAGTTCTGAGTGATATGTGATTCCGGCTGCGCCTTGTCAAGCCCAAGAAGCCTGTCGATATTTTCAAAATACGGCAGGTGGTAGTCCGTTCCCGAATAGTAACGGCAGGAGCCAGTTTCACTGAAGAAATTGATTTCGCGCAATGGCACTGTGTCCGCGTCCCAAATGACGACTCTTTCACAGTTACTGGCGGTCCTTAAGGCTGCAAGTTTTATCAGCTGCTGAAGATACCAACCCCTTCGGGCTGGGAGGGCCCTTCCTTGACACTCATATAATTTATGCTCAAACTCAAAAGTGAAAATAGACTCAGGAAAGACCTGGATTACATCAGGGGTCGAAGCTCGAAAAACATCAACTTCATCGTCGGGGACGATTAGCCAATATTCTTTAGATGCAATTCGTCTATGAAGTTGCTCCGCGGTAAGTTTCCAAGTCTCTAGGTCTTTAATTGCGGCCACAGAAATCAACACATCTGCTACTCCTTTGTCATCAGGCATTCTTTCCCTCACTCAACATCAGTTGCAGATTGCAAAAACTATTTTGAATTGCTACGGCCAGAAGCGACCGGAGTCCAGTCCACTCCTACATTACATCGTCAGCAATTTGGGGATCAGGGACAATATAAACGAATAGATCATCTGACTACCAGTTAGTAGCGCTCATGGCGCAACACCTCTACATCCGCTACCCAAACGCTAACTGCGTAGTTTGGGAAGTAGTCGGATTGCAATCTTTCAATGATTTTTTCTAGTGTGACCTGCTCGGTCACAACCTCGATGCGAATGTTCCCACCCTCTAGATCACCATTTCTTTGGTTTCTTGGTCCTGTGCCATGGGCGTCGGTCACTGTGTAACCCTTAGCCCCAAGAGCCAGCAGGTCCTTGATCAACCTCGACTCAAGCGCTCCCTCGCAGACAACCGTCAGCAACTTTCTTTTGGAAAACATTAAATACCCAAACCTTCCACAAATTGACCAATTGCAAACATGATTGGAATTCCAAAAATCAAATTGAACGGGAAAGTAATTGCCAGTGATGCTGTCAGGTAAACACCTGGACTGGCTTCCGGCAAAGCAAGCCTCACCGCAGCAGGGGCTGCGATATACGAAGCCGAGGCTGCAAGAACTCCCAAGATCACACTTCCACCGAGACTCAAGCCGGTTAGTTCACCAACCAAGACTCCAAGGGAACCAGAAAGAATCGGGAATCCGACACTAAAGACAACCAATCCAAAACCAGCTTTTTTAACATCAGGAAGTCTTCTTCCCGCAACGATACCCATTTCAAGTAAGAACAATGCAAGAACACCGGTGAAGAGACCACCGAAGAGAGGCTCAATTCTTTCGTAACCACTGGCACCGGTTGCATAACCCAAGACCAAACCGCCAGCTAGCAAAACAATTGATTTAGAGGTAACAATTTCTCTTAGGGATTCTCCCCAGTTCAAACCTCTGTTTAGGCCTTTGGATGCTAGAAGTAAACCAACAACTATTCCTGGAACCTCAAGGATTGCCAGCAGCGTTGTTACGTAGCCTTCGTAAGAAATGTTTTGTGATTCGACAAAAATCAAGGCAGCCGAGAAGGTAACCAACGAGGTAGATCCATAGTGCGCGGCAAGAGCACCCTTATTTATTGTGTCTAGCTTGGTAAGTGTTCCTAAAACAATGAACGCAAGAAGTGGAATGACAATTCCTAGAGCTAGTGTTCCCAGGATTGGCAGCCAAACCTCAGCTAGGTTTGCCTCAGATAGAGCAACACCACCTTTGATACCGATACCTAGTAGCAGGTATATAGATAGTCCTTGATAGACCGCTTCTGGTAGTCGAAGATCAGACTTAATTGCTACTGCCAAAAGTCCTAGAACGAAAGCCAAAACAGGCGCAGAAGTTGCGTTAGTTAGAGCTGCCTCTAGAAACATCGTTTTCTACCTCAACAAACTAAACCGCTATTGCTATTTGAATTAGTTTACTTAGCGGCCCAGCGAACCGGACCCCCATTGGTGGCTTTGCAACAAAGAGGAAACTATCTGGCCTGCTTTTGCGCAATAAGTTGCTTGTATGTCTCAATCATTTTGTTAGTAAGAGCGCCCTGCAGTAACCAGGTTGGGTCCTCCAATAGCTCCCTCTTGTTGCTTCCCTCGGAGACATCTTCAGCGGCCTTTTTGATCGTCTTTGACAAGCTCTTGATGGTTCCCGACTTATCAAGCCAGTAAGTTTTCTTTGGAAGCTCTCCTGCAATCTTTGAGTCACACAGCAAAACCGGTGTTCCAACTGCCAGTGATTCATACACAGTCAAACCTTGGGTTTCGAAACCAATGCTGGTTTGCATAACCACATCAGCGTTGGCAAAGATTTGTAAAAGCTCGTTGTGTGGGACGCGGCCTCTAAAAGTGACCCTCTTAGAAATAAGCCTTGCCCGAACCAAGTTCTTGGCTACTTTTTCCAGTGGACCAAAACCATAAATGGTTAGGTGGGCCTTGACCTTGGATCTGGCAAAAGCTTCGATGGTTTGAATAAGTCTTTTTTCAGGCTGCATCCTTGCAGCCCAGACGAAGCTAATTGGTTTGTTTGGAACAGGGACAATTCTTTTGATTTGTTGTATCTCATCGTCATCAACACCTGTGAAGCTAGCTTCAACATTGGTTGCAGCTCCTTTTTCTTCCAACAAAGCGGCGTAGTGTCTCGAAGGAGCCATAACTAGATCTGCTTGCGGCAGGATAAAGCTCACATAATCAAAGGCGTTAATAACCCTTGGCCGCTTGTTGATTTTTAGAAAATGACCGTATTGCCAAGTGAAGAACTTCAAAAACATGATCTTCATGGGTTTTCCAATGAGCTTGTTGGCCATCACGTCAAGGTTGGTGTGTTCAGTATGGACAAGAGGCAGGTCGAATCTTTTGGCTAAGGCAGCTCCCAGGCTGGCTGCTGCGAAGTCGCCCTGAACGTGGACGATGTCGAAACTTCTTTCTTTGTAAACCTCTTCGCAGAACCTAGCTGCTTTTCTAAGCGACCAGACGATGGCGTACTCTCTGCCAAGAGGTGAGTAGTTAGAGGGAAGAACCTTTATGTTTTCGTCTACACGGGCTTTTTTTGTCTTGGGAGCAAAAATGGTTACCTGAACTCCAGCGCGGTTTAGGTATTTAGCCTGCAGCATCACTGAGGTTTGAACCCCACCTAGAGAGTGGGGGTGCTGATCCATAAACAAGGCGACGTGCAAGAGAACCTTTTCTAGTGAGCTTCATTGGGCTAGATAAATCTACCCGCTTCGGTCGTAGAATTTAGACATGAGCATTCAAGAAACCGAACTCACCATGATAGATGGCACCGTCGCTAGCTTTTCCCAATTCGCTGGAAAAGTAGTCCTAGTTGTCAACGTGGCTTCCAGGTGTGGCCTGGCCCCTCAATACGAAGCTCTGGAAGCGCTGCAACAAAAATATGGGAGCCGTGGCTTCACGGTTCTTGGGATGCCTTCCAATCAGTTTTTGCAGGAACTAAAGAAGTCAGAAGACATAGCAGAGTACTGCTCAACAACCTGGGGCGTTAGTTTTCCAATGACCGAGAAGGTAAAGGTAAACGGAAAAGACAGGCACCCGCTTTACAAAGAGCTAGTTAAGACCGAAGATCAGTCCGGTAAGGCAGGACCAGTTGCTTGGAACTTCGAAAAGTTCTTAATTCTTCCAAACGGCCAAGTTCACCGCTTTAGACCAACAGTTAAACCAGATGCTCCTGACATCGTTTCGTTGATCGAAGCCAACCTTCCAAACTAATTCACTTAGGTATAAATGAACGCAACTTCAAAAGTGACTGTTGAGCAAAAAGGTCACGTACTTCTTATCGGGTTGAACCGCCCCGAAAAACTAAACGCCGCGGACATGGAAATGCTCCAAGAGCTTGCTCTGGCTTACGGCAAATTAGATTCAGATCCAGAACTTAGAGTCGGACTAGTTTTTGCACACGGTGATCACTTCACTGCTGGATTGGATCTTGCAGATGTTGCACCAAAACTAAACGCCGATGGTTTGGCTATGGTTCCAGAAGGTGGACTAGACCCCTGGGGAATTCAATCCAAGCTGGCATCAAAACCCGTTGTGATTGCAATTCAAGGAACTTGTTTCACACTCGGTGTTGAACTTGCATTGAACAGCGAAGTTGTAATTGCTGCTGAGAACGCAAAGTTTGCCCAACTAGAAGTCTCACGTGGGCTTTTGCCATTTGGCGGGGCCACCAAGAGAATGCCAAGATCAGCTGGCTGGTCTAACGCAATGAGATACCTACTTACCGGAGATTCTTTTGATGCAGCAACTGCGCTTCGTCTTGGGATTGTGAATGAAGTCGTTCCGGTTGGAACCGAAAAAGATCGTGCATTCGAGATAGCAGAAAAGATTGCTGCCCAAGCACCGCTAGCGGTGCAGGCAACTTTGGCTTCAGCTAGAGCTGCGCTATTGGATGAAGGCGCTGAAGATGCCTTTATCGGGAAGCGCCTTGCCAGGCTGGCGGCATCTAAAGACGCCAGACGGGCAATGGAGGCCTATCTTTCTAAGTCACCAGTTACTTTTGAAGGAAATTGACCTTCCAAAAAAACACCTAGTTTTTTGTAGGCTTCATACAAATATGCAATCCTTGGATTTACTGGGGTTGTAGCTAGTTACAGACTTATCTGACCCGCAAATTCAATGATTTCCTCGGTGCTTACAATCAAAGCAACACGAAGGAGTGTGCGATGCAAAGCGAAATACTGCCAAAGGTAGACACCACCATTGTTGGGGACATGCTGGGGGGGAAGTGGAAAGACATTCGTCTCCACACCCGTCGAATTTGCGAGCAGCCCGAAATGTGGCAAATCCCAGGACTTACCCATCACGAGCATCGTGAGCGCGTCTTTGGCCAACTAAAGATCTTGGTGGAAAACGGTTCCACCAAATATGGCTTCCCTGCCATCGCAGGTGGCAGTGCCGATCCAGGTGGGTCACTAACAGTCTTTGAAGAACTGATTTTTGCCGACCCTTCACTGCAGATCAAATACGGAGTCCAGTGGGGACTATTCGGCGCAGCGATTCTATATCTCGGAACAGATTCTCACCACGCAGAGCTACTTCCTTCGGTGGTCACTTTAGAAACGCCCGGTTCATTTGCAATGACTGAAACTGGTCACGGTTCCGATGTTGCAAACATCGGAACAACCGCTATCTATGACGAGGCAACACAAGAGTTTGTAATTCACACACCTTCTCGTCACGCTTGGAAGGATTACATCGGTAACGCTGCAATTCACGCTAAGGCAGCTGTAGTTTTTGCGCAGCTGATTTCCAAAGGCGAAAACCATGGCGTACACGCTTTCTATGTTCCTCTTCGAGACAACAGTGGAAACTTCTTAGCAGGTGTTGGCGGGGACGACGATGGAGTAAAGGGCGGTCTAAATGGTGTTGATAACGGAAGACTTCACTTCACCAATGTTCGCATTCCTAGAAAGTGGCTACTAAACCGCTACGGAAACGTTGCAGAGGATGGAACATACTCATCTCCTATTGAATCCAAGGGAAGAAGATTCTTCACCATGCTCGGAACCCTAGTTCAGGGAAGAGTCTCAATCACTGGCGGTGTTACCAACGCTCAGAAGGTTGCGCTAACAATTGCTATACGTTATGCCCACGAAAGAACTCAGTTCCCAACTCACGACGGAACAGAACACGTTCTAATGGACTACGGTCGCCACCAAAGAAGGTTGCTTCCAGCCCTTGCAAGAACCTACGCTCAAGCATTCGCACATCTGGATCTTCTAGAACAGTTTGACGAGGTCTTCAGCGGTCGTAACGATACTGATTCCACCAGACAGGATCTAGAAACTGTTGCTGCAGCATCTAAGGCTCTTTCAACCTGGAATGCGCTGGACATCATTCAGGTTTGCCGCGAGGCAACCGGTGGTCAAGGTTTCATGGCCGAGCACCGCATGGTTGGTTTGCGAGCAGACCTGGATGTCTATGCAACATTTGAAGGTGACAACAACGTGTTGTTGCAGCTTGTTGCAAAGAGATTATTGAGCGACTACTCCAAAGCATTTGCTTCACCTGATTTTGGAACACTGGCTCAGTATGTTGTTGAGCAAGTTGGTGAGGTTGCAATCAACCGAGGCGGTCTTCGCGGAATTGCTCAGAAGTTCACCGACTTTGGTTCAACTGCTAGATCAATTGGTTTTGTTCGAGAGGAAGAGCACCAGCACCAGCTGCTAACTGATCGCGTTCACACCATGATCGCAAAGCTTGCTAATGAACTACGTCACTCTGGAAAGAAGGATCCTGTTGAATCAGAGCGGTTGTTCAACCGTCACCAAAATGATTTGATCATGGCCGCTAAGGCTCACGGTGAACTAATTCAGTGGGAAGCGTTCACTTCTGCTCTAAACAAGATTCAGGACCCTCAAACCAAGAAGGTTTTGACTTGGCTGAGAGACCTATTTGGCTTCACCTTGCTAGAAGAAAATCTGTCTTGGTACATGATCAACGGAAGACTGAGCTCTCACCGCGCTGAGGCAATCACCGACTACATTGACGGCAGACTGCTTGGAAGGCTAAAGCCTCACTCCCTAGACTTAGTTGACTGCTTCGGTTTGACTGAGGGTCTAATAAGAAGTGACCTGGCCTTTGGAGCAGAAGCTAGAAGACGCGAATCACTAAAGAAAGAAGCGACCAAATAATGCAGAACACCTACTTCGTTGATGGAGTCCGCACGCCATTCGGTAAGGCCGGAGAAAAGGGTGTTTATTGGAACACTCGTGCAGATGACTTAGTAGTAAAAGCCATGATTGGTTTGCTAGATAGAAACCCGTCTGTTCCTAAAGACGCCATCGATGATGTTGCAATTGCAGCTACCACACAGGTCGGCGACCAGGGACTTACCATTGGTCGCACTGCCGCCATCTTGGCAGGACTGCCAAACTCCGTTCCAGGCTTTGCTATCGACCGGATGTGTGCTGGGGCGATGACAGCTGTGACCATGACCGGTTCCGCTATCGGTATTGGCGCCTACGACGTAGTTCTTGCAGGCGGTGTTGAGCACATGGGTAGACACCCGATGGGCTTTGACGCTGATCCAAACCCACGCTTTGTTGCAGAGAAACTTGTAAACCCAGATGCCCTAAACATGGGTAACACCGCTGAGAAAATTCACGACCGGTTTCCAGTGCTAACCAAAGAACGTGCCGATGCATATGCAGTTCAAAGCCAGAAGAGAGCTGCTGCTGCTTACGAAAACAATTACATCCAGCAGGACCTAGTTTCCGTTTCGGCTACCACCCCGGAGGGCCTAAGGGTTGTAGACAGAGATGAACTTCTTCGCCCAGACTCAACCGTCGAGGGGATGAAAGATCTAAAGACACCATTTCGAGCAAATGGAAAAGTAACCGCAGGAAACGCTTCTCCGTTGACTGATGGTGCGACCATCTCTTTATTGGCTGGAGATCAGGCAGTAAAACAGTACGGACTAAAGCCACGGATGAAGATGGTGACATTTGCTTTTGCAGGTGTTGAGCCAGAGATCATGGGAATAGGACCAATCCCAGCAACCGAGAAAGCCTTGAAAAAAGCTGGCCTAACAATTAGCGATATTGGAATATTCGAAATAAACGAGGCTTTTGCTGTTCAGGTTCTTTCTTTCTTGGAGCACTTCAAGATTGCTGATGACGATGCAAGAGTCAATGCGTGGGGTGGAGCAATTGCTTTTGGTCACCCGCTGGCATCAAGCGGAGTTCGCCTAATGAATCAGCTATCTCGCCAGTTTGAGATGCGACCAGATGTTCGCTATGGAATTACAACAATGTGCATTGGTCTTGGCATGGGCGGAACCGTTATCTGGGAGAACGAGAATTACGACGGAAAGAAAAACTAATGAAACTCGATCACTTCTCAGAGCTGTGGTCAAAAACTGATGAGGTAATAACCCACTCGTACGTTCAAGATGTAAAACTACCTTCTGGAAAAATTCTTGTACTAATCACTCTTGATAACAACAAAGATCACACCCGGCCATCAACCCTTGGCCCACTAACACTCAAAGAGTTCTCCGAAACCATCGAGCTTCAAGAGCAGCGTGCCAAGAACGGCGAGATTCAAGGTCTTGCCGTAACCGGCAAACCATACTTCTTAGCGGCCGGAGCAGACCTCTCCAAAGTGGGTTCGATTCCTTCTACCCACGCTGGAAGATTGGTTGTTGAACTGGGACATTTTGCACTTGGCAAACTTGGAAGCTTCCCAGTTCCCACATTTGTGTTTATAAACGGTCTGGCTCTTGGTGGTGGGTTAGAGATTGCTCTAAACGCTAACTACCGAACTGTTAACTCCGCAGCTCCTGCAATTGCCCTGCCTGAAGTTTTTCTTGGGCTGCTTCCTGGTTGGGGAGGGGCGTACTTGCTTCCAAATCTGATTGGAATCAGAAATGCGCTCAAAGTTGTTATTGAAAATCCTTTGAAGCAAAACCGCATGCTGAGTCCGAAAGATGCTCTAAAGCTTGGAATTGCAGATGTCATGTTTGACCCTCAGAGGTTTATTGAAGACTCAGTGGTTTGGGCGGACAAGGTTCTTTCTGGAAAGAAAGTCTCTCGCCCAAACAAGCCAGGTCTTTTCGAACGCTTAGTTATCTGGGGACCGGCTGTTTCAATCGCCAGAAAAATGGTAAGGCAAAACATCGGCTCCGTTCCACTTGCTCCCTACGCTGCCCTGGATCTTTTGGATAAGGCAAAGTTCAGCTCCAAAGAGCAGGGCTTTGCACGCGAGGATGAAGAACTAGAAAAACTGATTGCTTCGGATCAGTTCCGTGCGAGTATCTATGCCTTTAACCTGGTTCAAAAGCACGCGAAGAACCCTCAGGGTGCACCAGATCCAAAGCTTGCAATCAAGGTGCAAAAAGTCGGTGTTGTTGGGGCCGGTCTGATGGCTAGCCAGTTCGCACTTCTATTCCTGAGAAGACTTCAGGTGCCGGTAGTAATCACCGATGTTTCTCAAGATCGTGTTGACAAAGGTCTTGCTTACTGCCGTGCAGAACTAGACAAGCTAGTTGAAAAGGGCCGGCTGTCTGTTGACGACCGCAATCGATACAGCGCAAATCTAAGTGGAACGCTAGATCTGAATGACTTTGCGAACTGCGACTGGGTTATTGAAGCAGTCTTTGAAGAGCTCAAGGTTAAACACGATGTATTTACACGAGTGGAAGCTGTGGTTCGCCCAGATGCCATTTTGGCTACCAACACCTCTTCTTTGTCGGTCGATGAAATCGGGAAGGTCCTCAAACACCCTGAGCGTCTAGTTGGTTTCCACTTCTTCAACCCAGTAGCGGTCATGCCACTACTTGAGGTTGTGAAGGCAGCAAAGAGCAACGATGTCTCGGTTGCAACCGCGATGCGGGTTGCCAAGGATCTAAAGAAGACCGCGGTCATTACTTCCGACAGCACCGGTTTCGTGGTGAACAGATTACTTGGATATCTTCTTGGCGAAGCCATGAAGGCTGTTGACGAAGGAATTCCGTTCGAAGAGGTAGCCGACGCAATTGCACCTCTTGGATTGCCGATGAACCCATTCGATCTTCTCGAGCTTGTTGGCCTTCAGGTTGGAGCGCACGTTCTGGATTCGATGTATGGCTTCGCACCAGAGCGTTTTTACAAAACCAACTCGCTGCATCAGCTAGCCAAGCTAGGCCGCATTAGAACCAAGGACGCGAAGGGCAACAAGACTGGCTATGACCCAGAGGCCATCAAAATTGTTTCTGGCGGAACAAGAACTAGAACTAAAGACCAAATCTTTGATGACCTAATTGTTGGACTCACTAAAGAAATCAAGCTCATGCTTGATGAGAAGGTAGTTTCCAGTGCTGAGGATATTGATTTGTGCATGATCATGGGTGCCGCCTGGCCATTCCACCTTGGTGGAATCACACCTTACCTAGATCGAATTGGTGCTTCTCAGAAAGTCTTTGGAGCTACTTTTCACAACCCACCAATTAGGGGAGTTCGTAGCTAGATTTCAAATTTAGTTCTATAGCTTTGAACTAAAGGCCTCATGCCTATTCCACAAACCCCCACCAGCTCTCCTTGGCGGTAGTACTCGAATACACAGTCACCAGAAATCTCCCCCGCAACTAGCTTGCTGTCATCAGCGAGATACGTCATACCGAAGGAGAGGATATTCATTTCGTACTGATCAGACCAGAAGGATGGGAGTGGGGCAAATGTTTTGGCAACAACCTCGTCGAGACTGCCACCTTCATGATCAGCGACAATTACCTCGGCTGCACGTTTAGCAGTCTCACTGGGAAGATTCCAGTGCTCGACACGTCTAGGTATTTGATCAAATAACGCGTTTGGGTACCTTGCAACGTCGCCAATTGCAAAAACATTTGGTAACGCGTTTCCTGACTCATCGATAGCTCGCATCGTCGAATCCACCAATACACCATCAGTGATATCGATTCCAGAACCACTAAGCCATTCAGTATTTGGAAGAGATCCAATAGCAACAACTAATACATCAGCGTCGTAAATGACTCCAGAATCCAAAATTACTCGCTCTAAAGCACCGTCGCCTATAAGCCCAAACACTGAAGCTCCGCTGACGAACTTCACGCCTTTTTCGATGTGACGCTTCTTTACTTCAGAAGAAAGTGTTTTTCCAAGGGCGTGCTCAATCGGTTCGTGGTACCTGGAAACCACTCTTACCTCGCAACCCTTCTTTATTGCTGTTGCGGCCACCTCACATCCAATAAATCCTGAGCCCAGTATCAGAACCCTGGCACCTGCAAAAAGGGATCCTCGAAGGCTAATTGCATCATCTATTGTTCTTAGGACGTGAACACCCGAAATACCATTTGAATCAACTGGTAGTGGTTTTGGCCGAAGACCTGTAGCGATTACTAAATATGAATAGGGATGTTTTGTGCCAGACAGATCTGTTACAACCTGAGCTTTGGTGTCCACACTCGAAACAGCAGTTTGAAGTACCCAGTCAACATCGGAAATCGAATCCTTAAGAGGGAATAGAACCTCGTCAATTCCGGTGTCAGAAGATAGCAAATCTTTCGAAAGCGGCGGACGGTTATAGGGAAGATGGGGTTCATCACCAATTATCTTTATCGGCCCGAGGTACTTATTTCGCCGCAGCGCTTCAGCGCACCTTAGACCAGCTAAAGATGCACCGACAATTACTAGGGGTGCGCTCAATTTACGAAACGATGCGAATGGCCTGCATTGGGCAAATGTCTACAGCGGCTTCTACGTTGTCGAGTTCAGAATCTTCTACCTCAGCAACATACTCCAGCTTGTCTTCTTCATTGAGCCTAAAAACCTTTGGAGCCTCAAAAACACACTGTCCGTAGTGTTGGCATTTGGTCATATCAACTTCAACTTTGATCATTTCTTCTCCTCGATTCTTGAAGGGTAAAGGTCTTTGGATGGAGTTCTAATGCCGCGGAATTCCCAGTCGCCACCCATAGCGGTTGAAATAACCTCTTCGCTCTCAGTTGGCTGGGCTCCGACATCAGATCTAATTGGGGATGGACCGTGAACGATTGTATTGCTGAGTCGACCAAGTCCTTCGACTTCAACATCAACTACATCGCCTGGTTTGACCGGGCGGGAGTTTGCTGGTGTCCCCGAGAAGATCATGTCTCCAGGAACCAAAGTTATTGTTCTTGCAAGATCGGCAACCAAATAGTTCATGTCCCATTCCATGTTCTTGGTGTTGTCTTCTTGCTTTAGTTCGCCGTTGACATAGGTTCGAATGTATTTGTTTCGGAAATCCCAATCGGTGACCAAACCGGGTCCAACAGGAGCAAGGGTGTCTGCTCCCTTTACGCGAAGCATTGATCCGGCGTCTGTGTCTCTAAAGTCATGAAGACCGTAGTCGTTGCCAACTGAGTATCCAGCAATGTATTGACCGGCATCATCGGGTGAGATGTTCTTGCAAGTTTTTCCTATGATGATCACAATCTCACCCTCATAGTTCAACCACTTGCAGCGCTCAGGCCTTACGACGTGACCGTTATGGGAATTCAAAGCGGTAATTGGTTTATGAAAGTAAGTCGGGGCATCCGGTAGCTTGGTCATGAACTCGTCGCTTCGAGATCGGTAATTTAGGTGCACCGCAAGAATCTTGGTTGGTTCAGATGGCGCCAAGTGAATCGCTTCAGCGATCTTTACTCTGCGGCCATCGGCAGCCGCAAGCTCCTCGCCTTCGCGAATTACTTGAACGGCTGCCCCCTCGAGCAGAATCCTTCTATATTCAGTCACGGGATAGAACCAGGTCCTTAGGTCTCGGGAAACCGCCTTCAGGCTCAGGGAAGTAAACGTGCACCTGTCCTGTGCCAATTGAGTTTTCGTACTCGGAGTACATAACGCCCTTGGCGGTGTTATCGCCCTCACCTGTTGCACCAGCCATAGTCAACCAGTGGCTGAAGTTTGCCTCAGGTTTGAACTTCTTGAAATCATCCATGGTGTCCAAGATTCGGGCGTGGTCGCCCTGCTTCATCCATTCAATACGCTCAAGATCGGCAAGACGCGCACCTTCCGAATAGATATGACTAGGGTCGGATGACTCGTGCTTACGAAGCTCACGAAGTTTGTAGAAAGTGTGGGATAGCGCACCGGAAGCTAACAGCAAAACCTTGCGATCGGTATCGCGAATTGCTTCCCCAAGTGCCCGACCGGCACGCAGGAAATCTTCAGCTGTTGCGGTCTGGCATACAGAAATAGAAACCCACTTCTTGTCGAGACCTCGGCCCAGGTAGTGCCACAAGTTTACGGTTGCGTAAAAAATTGGAAGATGTGGATCACTAATTGGTGTAATCCAGGTTCCGTTCTTTTCATCGTATTTCGCAGCGGCCATAGCAAGTTCTGGATCACCTTTGAATGCATAAGGAACCTGGGACATACCTCTAGGTAGCTCTTCGGAAGTGAATAAACCAGAGCGTTCCGCTTGAGCTGTTATAACAAATTCAACAGTGGTGGCCCAGTGACTGTCTAAGACAACCACTGTGTCGTAATCCAAGGTCTCCATTACTTCTTTGCGAAATTTCTTTAGACCTGGCACCAAGCTAA